>NZGX01000023.1 GCA_002691085.1 Rhodospirillaceae bacterium
CCTTAGCCTTAGCCTTAGTCTTTGGCTTAGCCTTAGNCTTTGGCTTAGCCTTAGNCTTTGGCTTAGCCTTAGNCTTTGGCTTAGCCTTAGNCTTTGGCTTAGCCTTAGNCTTTGGCTTAGCCTTAGCCTTTGGCTTAGCCTTAGCCTTGGATTTTTTCTTATTACCTTTCCAACCCTTAGGCGTTATTAAAATCGAACCATAATTATCAACTTCTCCAATACAATCAGGAAGAATTACTGTAGTTGAGTCAAATTCAGTAACAACTGCCGGACCAATAATTTTCTGGCCTGATTTAAGCAATGAACGATCATAGATTTTTGCCTTTAATTTTTTACCCTCTGACCAAATTGCATGTTTTGAGTCTATAACTGCAGCAGATACCCCCCCAGAACCTTTTGGTGTTTTGACAGCTTTAACTTTAGGAGCATTTCCAAGAACTACAGCTCTAATATTAACAACCTCATGTTCTGCATCTAGAGCAAATGTAAACATTCTTGTATGAATTGAATCAAAAATCGATGCAGCAAGTTCTAAACCATTTTTGTCAAAATTTTTAACCTCACAAGGAACAGTAAGTGCGAAGGCCTGTCCCGAATATCTTATGTCAACCTCCCACCTGACTTCATGTTCTTTTTTAGGTATACCTTCTTTAATCAAAGATTCTGCTGCGGACTTTGTAAGTTTATTCAAAAGAGTTGCTATTTCTTTACTGTCTGTTTCAGAATATCTTCTTACAAAAGTCTGAGAAGATTCATTTCTAACCCTTGTTGTCGCATCTCCATATGCACACAATACACCTGGACCAGGAGGAATTATTACTGGCCAAGATCCGGTCAGCTTTCCAAGTGCGTTAGCGTGAAGAGGGCCTGCACCACCAAAACCAATCAAAGCAAAATCACGGGGGTCATAACCCTGCTCAATCGAAACTAATCTTAAAGCACCAAACATGTTCTCATTAACTATTTTGATTATTCCCTCAGCTGCAGCTTCAACTGAAATTTTCAAGGGGTCAGCTACTGCCTTCTTAATCGCAGATCTTGCAGCCTTGACATCAAGCTTCATTTCACCACCAATAAGAGATGGAGGCAAATGACCTAGGACAACATTAGCATCTGTAACAGAAGCAGAAGTTCCTCCCATGCCGTAAGAAGCTGGACCAGGATCAGCGCCTGCGCTCTCAGGACCTACACGCAAAGCTCCTGTTAATTCAGGAACATTTGCAATAGAACCACCTCCAGCACCCACAGTTCTCACGTCTAAAGAAGAAGCCCTAACAGTCACATCACCAACCTTAGTCTCTCTTCTCAGTTGAGGTTCACCATTCTCAATTAGAGCAACATCAGTAGATGTCCCTCCCATATCGAATGTAAGTAAATTTTGAAACCCAGCCTGCTTTGAAACCCATACAGCGCCCGCAACTCCTCCGGCAGGACCTGACATCATTAAAGAAACGGGATGGTCTGAAGCATTGGAAAAACTCATTAAGCCACCATCTGATCTTAGAACTTTATATTTACAACCACCCGTCTTCTGAATAAGAGCATTCTCAAGGTTTTTTAAATATTTTGAAACTGTAGGTCTTACAAATGAATTTGCAACAGCCGTCAATGTTCTTTCATACTCATACATTTCCGGAAGAACTTCATGACTTAAACTTACGGGGACACCAGGTAATTCGGCCTCTAGAATTTTACGAATTTTCTTTTCATGCTTACCATTTGAAAAAGAATTCATTAACGATACGGTAACAGCATCAACTCCCTGCCTTTTCAATAGCTCACATGCTTTTACAACTGATTCTTCATCTAAAGGCCTAACAATATTTCCTCTAGCCCCTGTTCGCTCTTTAACTTCAACTGTATTTTCTAAATGAGCAAGAGGCTTTGGCTTTGGCCAGATTATCCATCCTGCCAATCCTCCTGGGACAAAAGATCTACCTATTTGAAGAACTTGCCTGTACCCATCAGTTACAATTAAACCAACATTAGCCCCTTTGCCTTCTAGTATTGAATTTGTGGCAACGGTAGTACCGTGCATAAGTTCATTTATCTCAGAAGGTTTAATTCCAGCATCAGAGCATATTCTATTTATTCCATTCATTACACCCACAGATTGGTCTGCCGGTGTTGATGGTGTTTTAGCTCGGTATGTTTTACCTGTCTTTTCGTTAATCAGGAGTAAATCCGTGAAGGTTCCCCCAACATCACAACCAAGTACATAAGACATTGCGACGTCCCTTTTTTTTAAGTATTTATAATCAAGTTACAAAATATACAATATACTGTAACCACCCATTAGGCTTAGCAAGTTATATTAAACAAGCCTTAATAACAATCGTGTAAACGGACAAAAAACCAACGTCAACCACGATAGTAAAAAAAAAGCGCTATTATTAAGATATTATAAAATATCGCTATTGAAGCAAATAAGTAAATATTTAAGCTGCGCTTGCTACTGCAGGAAAAACTCCCGCTTTTCCCAACATAGCAGGAACTTGTACGCCGAGTCGATCACCAATCCACTCAGCATTCTCAATTACTTTATTTATATCAACATTAGTTTCTACACCCATTCTATTAAGCATATAAACGAGATCTTCCATTGGGATATTTCCAGTCGCCCTAGGGGCAAATGGACATCCGCCGATTCCACCTGTAGAAGCATCAATATAATCTACCCCTGCTTGAACAGCAGCATAAGCATTTGCTAAGCCCGTATTCCTCGTATTATGAAGATGAACTCGAATCGGAATATTAGGAATAGCTTCTTTAACTAGAAAAATTAATGAACTAACGCTAGCTGGATCTGCACAACCTATAGTATCAGCTAAAGCAATTTCTACAGGGTCAACTTCCGCACACCTTTTAGCCATTTCTACAACTCTATGTTGTGAAACTTCTCCCTCAAACGGGCATCCAAAAGATGCTCCTATTGTGACACCTGCCTTGACACCATCATTTTTTGCCAGTTTTCCGACCTCAAGCCATGAATTGACTGTCTGGTCGGAGGTCATACCTTGGTTTTTTGTTGCAAAGGTATCCGTTGCTACTACTGCATATCCAACCTCATCAACTCTTGCCTCTTTTGCTCTTTCATATCCTTTCATATTTAAAATTAAGCCAATAAAAGAACAGTCCTTGTTATCCTGAATTCCTTCTAAAACCTCTACAGCATCCGCCATTTGAGGCACTCTTTTAGGATTAACAAAGCTTGTGACCTCGATTCGATTAATACCTGATAAATGAGACCGAAGAATAAACTCAATTTTGTCTTGAGTTGAAAGTATTGTTGGCTCCGATTGGATGCCGTCTCTTGGCCCAACTTCTACCAAATTTACAAATTTTTTCATTTAAACCATTTCCTCTAGCTAAAATTGGCTTGATAATAAAGATTTATGAAATACTTTTTTCTAAATCGTCATAATTCTATACTTTGTTCAAGTGTTTGAAAAGCTAGGATGTTGATTGATTTAAATTTCAAGTATAAGAACCATGTCATAAATTATGACAATATAACTAATTTAATCTATAAAATATTAGGGTATATCTTCTAAAAGAAACCTTAATTATAGCTCTAAAAAGAAAGGCTTTTGGAATGTCAAACGAGGCAACTGGTCCATTAAAGGGACTAAGACTAATAGAAATGGGTCAACTTCTTGCAGGACCCTTTTGCGGACAACTTATGGGCGATTTTGGTTCTGAGGTAATAAAAATAGAGCAACCAACGGTTGGTGATCCAATGAGGCAATGGGGTAGAGACAAAATTAATGGAAAATCTCTATGGTGGCCTATTCTAGCTAGAAATAAGAAATGCATAACCTTAAATGCAAGAGTACCAGAGGGACAGGAGATTATTAAAGAATTAGTAAAAAAATCAGATTTTCTTCTTGAAAATTTTAGACCAGGAACATTGGAAAGATGGAAACTTGGTTATGATGTTCTATCAGAAGTTAATCCAGGAATAATAATGATTAGAGTATCTGGATATGGACAGACTGGTCCATATTCTCATAAAGCTGGTTATGCCGCAGTTGGTGAAGCCATGGGTGGATTAAGGTATGTAATAGGAGATCCATCTACACCTCCAAGCCGCGCCGGTATTTCAATAGGAGATACACTGGCTGCTACTTTTGGTTGCCTTGGTGGACTAATGGCACTTCATAACCGACATCAGACTGGAAATGGCCAAGTAGTTGATTCAGCAATTTATGAATCTGTTTTTAATATGATGGAAAGTCTCGTAAGTGAGTATCATGGGACCGGCTTAATAAGAGAGAGAACTGGTTCCATTTTACCTCAGGTTGCCCCATCAAACATATATGAAGCTAAGGATGGAGATTTCTTAATCGCAGCTAATCAAGATACTGTCTTTTCAAGATTATGCGAAGCAATGGAAAGACCTGAACTAAGTGAAGATAAAAGATACGCCACTCATGAAGCAAGAGGAGAAAGACAGGAAGAGTTAGATAAACTAATTAATGAATGGAGTAAGACTAAAACTGTTCAAGAGTTAGATAAAATTTTAGATAATGCAGGAGTGCCCTCAGGCTTAATCTATAGAGCCCCAGAAATGTTAGAAGACGCTCACTTTAAAGCAAGAGAAGCAATTATTGACATCACCGATAAACACATAGGACCAATGAAAATGCAAAATACATTTCCAAAATTTTCGCGAACTCCCGGGAATGTAAGGTGGACAGGACCCGATCATGGCGAACATAATGAGGAAATATATAAAGGCCTGCTTGGACTAACAGATAAAGAAATTGGTAACTACAAGGAAAAAGGTATCATTTGAATATTTTTTTACTTATTGATTAAGGATATCAATCATGGCAGAAAAAAAAGATCTTGATGTAGATTATAATAGAGCAGGATTTGGAGGTGCATTAAATTTTGGCAAAAAGCCAGCACTTCTCCTAATTGACTTTGCAAAGGCTTACATTACTCCTGAATGTGGATTATATGCAGGGGTTGAAGACTCTGCAAGAGAAGCTATTGAGGTTCTTAACGCGGCAAGAAAAGCTAAAATACTTATAATATTTACTCGCGTAGAGTTTACACCTGGAGGTTTAGACGGTGGGGTTTTTTTTAAAAAGGTTCCTGCTTTAAAAAATTTTCTAAAAGGCAGCCCTATGGCTGAATTTGTTAATGGACTTGAGCCTAAAAAAAATGAATTAATTATAACCAAACAGTATGCAAGTTCTTTTTTTGGTACAAATCTCGCTTCAACTTTAGCTGCAAATGGAATAGATACACTTTTGATAACAGGTTGGAGTACATCTGGCTGTGTGCGCGCCTCTGCATTAGATGCCTGTCAATCTGGTTTTATACCTATAGTTATAAGTGAAGCTGTAGGGGACAGAGATCCCAAAGTTCATCAATCAAATCTTTTTGATCTTCAAGCAAAATATGCTGAAGTAAAAACAAAAAAAGAAGTTTTAGGATACCTGAGTTCTATCTAAATTTATAAGTATTAGAAATAATATAATTTAAGGGATAAGTAATGGTTTTACAGGCTGAGCATAACTTTCTTATAACCGGAAGACATGATGAAGTTAATAGACAACATTATATCTCAAGATTGAGAATGCACATCCTAAAAGAAATAGGCGGTGGTATGCGTAAAGCTTTTGATCCAAAAAAAACAGAAAAATTATCAGGGGGTGAAAATAACTTACGAAAAAAAGTCTTAAAGAGTAACTATGGTAAGTTTTGGTCAACTATGATGGTTAGTTGTCAGGATATGGTTTGGGAATCAGCAATACCTCCAATTGAAAGAGCACAACCAGAGTTAAATAAAAGAATATCAAAACAAAAAAATAAATTTTCTAAGTTATTTTTAAATCCAGACTTAAAAATTCCTAATTATCTAACTGCCGTTGATATTCATAGAATGCCAGGAAGCTACCATACAGAAAGATCAAAAGATGATGCTTCCCAAGGTGCATTATATGACCGAGGAAGGTTTATATATAATGCAGGTCAGGCAGGTCCTTTTGCAGATGGTATATCAAGAACAATGGCTGAGTATATATCAATCAAATGGCCAAATTTTTATCCAAAAAAAATACTAGAGCTTGGATGTACAATTGGAACCTCTACTGTCCCTTTCGTAAATAAATTTAAAAAATCACAAGTCCATGCTATCGACATCAGTGCTCCATTATTACGGTATGGTCAAGCAAGAGCTGAAGCACTAGAAAAAAAAATTTATTTCCATCAAATGAATGCAGAACATCTCGAGTTTAATGATGGAGAGTTTGATCTCATTTTTTCTTGTATAATGTTCCACGAAACATCCAGAAAAGCACTTCCAAAAATTCTAAAAGAATGTCATAGGGTTTTGTCGAAAAAAGGAATGATGATGCATGCAGAATTAATGCCTATCAAACATTTAAAAGATTATGATCGATTTTATATGAACTGGGATGCTTACTATAATAATGAGCCATTCTATAAAACATATACAAGCCTTAACCCCAGTGAATTAGTCTTAAATGCTGGCTTTAGGAAAGACTCTGTTTTTGAAATTGCAATTCCTGATATTGATAGATCAACTAAGTCTGAATTTAACGAAGCTGTCTCAAACCCTTCTGTAAAGGTAAAAAAAACAGGGAGAGTTGGTGAGGGTGTAAAATGGTATACTTTTGGTGCATGGAAATAATTCTTAGGTATTAATCAAATGAAAAACATAGATATTGCAATTATCGGTGGGGGAATGTCAGGTATGGCTGCTGCCTTGTCTCTACAAAAAAATGGATTTAAACCAACCGTGTATGAGCAAGCGCCAGAGTTAACTGAATTGGGCGCAGGCCTTACAATCAGTCCAAATTCTACTCATGGGCTAGAGTATCTTGGCCTTAAAGAAAGTTTATCAAAACATGCTGATGTCCCAAGTGACCAAGCAATATTCCATTATAATACAGGTGAGGTTTTAGGCAGAAGGATGCGAGGAGAAGAAACTCGCAATCTTTACGGTGCATATTATTACCAGATTCACAGGGCTGATTTACAAAAAGAAATGTCTAATTTATTAATTAAAAATGACCCTAGTTGTCTTTTGTTAAATCACAGCTTTAATGATTTAAAACAGGAAAATGGAAAAGTAGAAGTTTTATTTAGTAACAACACCAAAAAATCATTTGATGTAGTAATTGCAGCAGACGGAATAAGATCGTCTGTAAGGAATAAAATCTTCGATGAGGAAAAGCCGCAATACACTGGGAATATTGCCTACAGGGGGCTAGTACAAACCAATAAACTATCAAAGGATAACGTTAGACCGCCCTCAGGTGTAGCCATAGCACCAAAAAAAGCATTTGCTCGTTATCTTATAAGAAAAGGTAATTTAGTAAATTTTGTAGCTTTTGTTCAAAGACCAGGGTGGAACGAAGAAGGTTGGAATATAAGAGTAACACATGATGAATTAATGAGTGAATTTGGTAACTGGCACCCCAGAATAAGTGATGTAATTAAAGCCGCTCCAAAAGAAAATTTATTTAAATGGGCATTGTACGATAGAGATCCTCTTAATAATTGGACAAAAGGAAACGTAACGCTGTTGGGAGACGCAGCTCACCCAATGCTTCCCTTTATGGGAATGGGTGCTGCAATGGGAATTGAGGATGGAGTAATAATCGGAAGAGCTTTTGCAGAATCTGAAAATATAAAAGATGCTCTAAAAAAATATGAAAATGCAAGAAAAGAGAGGGCAAATTTTGTGTTATTAAAGTCCAGAACAACCAGAGATAGGTTTCAAAGTGATAACCCAGAAAAATATGATGAGTCAAAAGTGGAAAATGAGGAGAGTCTTGGATTGTTTAATTACAAACCTCATGAGGTTAAAATATAGAAGAGAAAAATTACCTTAAGGGATTAGTAAATTATGGAAGAAGAAATAAAGATTAAACCGGTGAATAGAGGAAAAAGACCATTTTTCTTTGATGACCCTGCAATAGACCAGCTAATTGCAATAATAATGGCAATGTCTGGGGAGCTATCCGTTTTGTATGATAGAGTTGATACAATAGAAAGACTCCTAGAAACTAATGGTGGATTAAAGAGAGAAGATATAGAAAAATTCAAACCAAACCAAGAAATAGAAGGTGAGCGAAACGTTAGAAGAAATGAATACATATCCAGGCTATTCAAAATAATTACCGATGAGAAAACTAACCTTACGCCACACAATGAAATGAAAGATTATCGAAATCTTATGAAAGACTTAGATAAAACCTAAAAAATTGAGGTTAAATTTATGAATAGTAAATCAGATTCAAAAATTGAATTACCCAAAACAGCAAAAGGCAAAAGATCCGTTTTTTTTGACGATCCAGCAATAGACCAACTTATGACCTTTATAATGGAGCTCTCAACAGAAGTCTCCGTTGTTTATGACAGAATTGATACTATTGAAAGGCTTCTAGATAAGCAAAAAACCATCAGTCGTGATGATATTGAGAATTACAGACCAGACCCTGATGTTGAAGAGATTAGAAATAAAAGAAGGTCTGAGTATTTAAGAAGAGTTTTTAGAATGCATACCAAAGAGTATGAATAGGAAGTTATAAAATGAAACCAGAAATACCTATGATTAAACATGTTATAGGTACAAAATATAATGACCTCTCCCCTGAAGCAATTGAAAAAACAAAGATATTTTTATTAGATACAATTGGCTGTTCAATAGCAGGCACTAGTGGTCCATCAGCAAAAGAAATTCTTAGTACAGCCAAAGCGTGGGGTGCCGCAAAATCTTCTAGAGTTTGGGGAACCCATAAAGCACTTCCCCATACGAGTGCAGCTATTGTTAACGCATACCAAATCCATTGCCTCGAATTTGATTGTGTCCATGAAAGTGGCGTACTTCATCCTATGTCAACTCTCATAGGAGCAACATTAACAGAAATTGATAGGCAACAGCATGAAGGAAAGAAAGTAACTGGAAAAGAATTTATTCAGGCGATTATCCTTGGGATAGATGTATCTTGTTCGATAGCAAAATCTTCAAATGCACCAATGCGTTTTTTTCGCCCAGCACTAACGGGCGGGTTTGGTGCAACGGCTTCTGTTGCAAAACTTAGAAGGTTTGATGAAAAAAAACTCCATAATGCTCTGGGAATCTACTACGGACAAGCTGGAGGTAATATGCAGGCCCATATCGAAGGTTCTAAACTTTTAGGATTACAAGTTGGATTCGGAGCAAGAAATTCTCTCGTTGCTTGTGATTTAGCAGAAAGAAATATTGAAGGACCCAAAGATTTCCTAACTGGTAAGTATGGTTATTTCAACCTGATGGAAGGAGAAGGTTTATATGACCTTGATCCTGCATGGCAAGAATGGGGGAAGGCAAGCCGTATTTTAGAAGTTGGACATAAACCCTTTCCGTCCGGAAGGCTAACTCACTATGCTATAGATGCCCTACAAAGTTTGAAAAAAAAGCATGGCTTCAAACATAAGGATGTTAGAAAAGTTATCTGTAAAGTTCCCCCTCTTACCCTAAGACTTGTAGGGAGGCCTTATAAAAAAAATGCAGAGCCAAATTATGCTAAACTTTGCCTCGGATACATTTGTGCATTGACATTGATTTATGGAGAGGTATCACAAGAAGATTTCCATCCTCAAAAACTTTCAGACAAAGGAATAGGGAATCTGGCTGAAAAAATATACGTTGAACCAGATGAGAACACAGACCTTAATGCCTTTGGGCCTCAGCAAATAACTGTATATTTGAAAAATGAGCAAAAGTTTGCATATTCTTCAAAATACGCTATTGGGCACCCTAGAAATCCTTTATCAAGAAAGCAGCAATTAGATAAATTTTTTTATTGTTGGAAAATGGCTGAAAATAAGATACCTCATAAAATTGCTGAAAATGTTATTCATAAGATAGACAATTTAGAGAAACTAAAAAATACAACTGAGCTTATCGATTTGATAACAATTTAAATTGTTAGATATCAGTTAGTATTGTTATAATAGTAATAAATATTCACTTCGTTAATTAATCTGAGGTATAAAATGACCCCTCTTGAAGAACATAAAATGTTAGCAAAGAATAACCATGATGAAGACTCAAGACAGTCCTTTGTAAATGACTTTAGAGTTCACTTATCATCAAATGTATTCCCCGGCAATTTCCCTGCATACTATAAAAGAGTTCTTCCTCAATTTTTGAAGGATGAGAAAAGAGAACCAAAGAATAGTAATGAAATTCGTAAAGTTATGAATAAAGACTCTTTTTATTCTTTCTGGAGTGCAATGCAAAGGAATAGTCAAGAAATGATATGGTCATCTGTAATAGACACAGTAGAAAGACAATTAGATGATTTAATAACAAAATCGAGAATAACAAAGCCAAATGGTTCATTAACTCTGAATCCTAATTTAGATATCCCGAAATACATTACTGCTGCAGATATACACATACAGCCAGGTGCATACACCCAGCAACAAGTTGATAATGATGTTTCTGCTGGCGCAGTTTATGATAGAGGAACATATATATACTCAATGGGTGGCCTTGGAACTGGTAACAATGCTATGGGACAAATTACTCATGGTTTTTTTAAAAATGAGTTCCCAGAAAAAGAAATTTCAAAAGTTCTTGATATGGGTTGTACAATTGGAGGGTCAGTTGCTTATTGGGCCCAAAAAAATCCTAATGTCGAATTTCATGCCATTGACTTAGGCGCGTCTGTACTAAGATATGGTCACGCTAGAGCTGAAGCACTTGGAGCAAAAGTCCACTTTAGTCAGCAAAATGCAGAGAAAACAAATTTCGATTCTGGTAGTTTTGATATTGTAATGTCTCATATTTTACTTCATGAAACATCAACTTCTGCCCTACAAAACATTTTTAATGAATCGTTCAGGTTGCTTAAGCCTGGCGGCATCATGATGCACCTTGACTTACCTCAAGCCCATGGAGTTCCTCCTTTTGAATCTTTTCTTTTTGAATGGGAAATTTATAATAATAACGAACACTTTTATGGACAACTCAGGAAAATAGATCTTGTTGAATTATGTTTAAAGGCTGGTTTTGATAAAGATAAAATTAAACCAAGCTCAGCTGGAAATTTTTGGATGGAGGAACAAACTCCATATTCATCTGACGATTTTGTTTTCCCTATAACGCTATGCATAAAATAATTTTTTTAATTTATAACTGGGATTAAAATAATGACAGATACTAATTCAGAAAAAATTAAATTACCTAGGACAGCAAAAGGTAAAAAACCTCAATATTTTCAAGATCCATCAATGGATAAAATGCTCTCTATGATACTAACGTTAATGGGAGAACTTTCAGTTACTCGCGATAGACTCGACACAGTAGAAAGACTGATAGAGAAAAATAACTTATTTAATGTTGAAGATATCGAAGAATATAAATTAACTGATGAGATCAATCAAATTAGAACGGAAAGAAGAAGCGCTTACATAGCAAGAGTTTTAAAAAGTGTACAGGATGAAATTGATCAGCTGCAGCAAAAAGGTGAGTCAAAAAATGCTCCGATAGATCTGGACTAAAAAACCTTATGGTAAAAAAACTTAAGCGTGAAGATTTTTTACACACACAAAAGATTCCAACGAGATGGCAAGACAACGATGTCTACCATCACGTAAATAATATAATTTACTATTCCTTCTTTGACACAGTAATAAATAAATACCTCATTGATTTTGGAGGCCTAGACTTTAAGAAAGGCCCAATAATTGGATTAGCTGTTGAAACACATTGTGAATTTTATAAACCAATCCAATTTCCTCAAATAATAGACTCTTGCCTTAGGATCGTTAACCTTGGAAATTCGTCAGTTAAATATGAAATTGGCTTATTCATAGAGAATGAAAATGAATGCGTTGCGTTTGGTCATTTTGTGCATGTATTTGTAAAGCGCCCAGAAAATAAACCTACTTCTATACCAACACAATTAAGAAATTGTATGAGCAAACTAATTTATAATAAACAATAATTTATCTTCTTTTGGAGTTAAGAATGTGATTGAAAATCGAAAAATTCTAAAAAAGTTGATGCGATCACCCAAGATGATCATTGTGCCAGGTGCGGGAACACCTCTTGATTTAAAATTAATTGAACAAAATGGATTTGATGCTGGATATATGAGTGGTTATGGGTCTGCATGTGTAAGATATGGGGTGCCGGATATAGGCTTAATAGGTTACAAAGAACTTGAAGAAACAGTTAGAACCATGAGGCAAGTCACTAATATTCCATTAATTGTAGATTGTGATACTGCCTATGGTGATATATCGAACGTAAAAAGGACAGTTGAAGGGATGGAATCACTTGGAGTTGCAGGCATTCAGATTGAAGATCAAATTTGGCCAAAAAAATGCGGTCATATGGGCGGAAAATTTGTCGAAGAAAGAAAAGTTGCTGAACGCAAAATTAAAGCTGCCGTTTTATCAAGAAAAGATGAAGATTTATTAATCATTGCAAGAACTGATGCCAGGGGCCCACTTGGCCTTGATGAGGCTATCTTAAGAGGAAAAATGTTTATGGATTGCGGCGCTGATATGATTTTTATAGATGGTCCGCAATCAATTGACGAACTAAAACTAATTTGTGACTCCGATATAGGACCTCAAATGGCAAATATGAGTGAAACCGGTCTTACTCCCATACTTTCATCAAAAGAACTAGAAGATATTGGGTTTAAACTTACTATATGGCCTTCAACAACATCAAGAATTGTAGTCAAACAAGTATCTATTTTTTTAGAACATTTAAAAAAAACTGGCGACTCGCGACCTTGGCTTGATAGGATGGCATCTCTAGAAGAGACAAACAATAAACTAGGAATTAATATTTTCAACGATTTCGAAAAAAAGATCACAAATAAAAAATCATAAATTATTATCTAAACACTATGAAAAAAGAAAAAATAGATTTAGCTTCTGAATTATTACTACGCCTTAAAGACTTAGGACCAAAATTCTTAGAGCATAGGTTAGAATCAAAAAATGCTAGCTTTCTACCAGAGAAAAATGTGTCACAACTTATTGAGTCAGGCATTTTTAAAGCTTGTCAACCAAAACGCGTTGGCGGTTTTGAACTTCCATTTGGTGTACAAACTTCCGCAGGTGCTGAAATTGCAAAGTTTTGTGGTTCATCAGGCTGGATTACCTCGGTGCTTGGAACCCACCATTGGATGCTTGGAAAGTTTGCTTTTGAAGCCCAGGATGATATATGGTCAAAAAATCCAAGTGCTGTTGTTGCCTCAGCATTTGCATCAGAAGATGAGAAGGTTAAGGCCCTAAAAGATGGTTATGAAATTTCTGGCACATGGTTATATGCTAGTGGAATCTATTTATGTGATTGGGTAATAATTTTATCTAGAATACCTAAAGATAACTCTGTGCCAGAGATGAGATTTATGCTTGTGCCAAAATCTGATCTGAAAATAATAGACACTTGGAAAACAATAGGCTTAAGAGCTACAGGAAGTCACAACATAAAAATAAAAAAAGCTTTCGTTCCAAAATATAGGACTATAAGTCATAAAGAAATAAATAAGTTAGATACACCTGGAACAAAAAACAATCCAAAGAGTGTTTATCGTATGCCAATGAGTGGTATTATAAATTATTGCGTTGCCGCCCCAGCTTTAGGAATGGCAGAAGGTGCTCTTGAAGCATTCACAAAAGATATGACCCCAAGAACAAGTATTTTTTCTCAAAAGATTGCGAACAACCCTACTCTTCAACTTCGTACATCTGAGGCTTCTGCAGAGATTGACTGCGCCAGGTTGCTTTATGACAGTGATTTGTCAAAAATTAAGGCTTCAGTCAAAAAAACCAAACCTTTAACTCTTAATGATCTTGCCAAAATAAAGAGAAACGCATCTTATATTGGCGAACTTTCGAAGCGCGCCACATCTCGACTAGCCTCTGCAATGGGTGCACGGGGGCTGAGTGAAAAAAACTTAGTACATCTTGCAAATTCTGATATAAATGCTGCATGTTCTCATGTATCAATGGTCTGGGATAGTTGTTCACTCCCTCATGGAATGGCGAAACTTGGAGTTTTAACAGAGGAATCTCTAGGTCCCTGATTGTGTAAAACTATTATTGAATAAGTAGGGAAAAGTATAATGGCACCAGATAATTCCTTAGAAAATAGAGATTCAGATATAACAGCTAGTGACTTAGTTAAACTAGCCTCAAAAATAGGGCCTAAGCTATTTGACCGAAGACACACTTCTTCAAAAAATCGATGCTTACCAAAAGATACTATAGACGATTTAAAGGAATCGAAAGTACTCAGGGCTTGTATGCCAAAAAGGTTTGGAGGTTTTGAATTGCCCTTTGGAGCTCATACTGATGTGGCTATGGAATTAGCAAAATCCTGTGGGTCCACAGCTTGGGTTTCTGGGATAATCGGAAGCCATAATTGGTGGTTAGGAAAGTATCAACCCGAAGCGCAATTCGAAGTTTGGGAAAACGACCCAGATGCAATTGTTGGGGCGGCTTTTGCTCATAAGCAAGGAACAAAAGGAACAAAAACTAAAGGTGGTTATCTAGTTTCTGGACGATGGATGTGGTGCTCAGGTTCAGCACATTGTGATTGGGTTTCTCTAATGACTCCGATAATAAAAGAAAACTTGCCCCCAGAGTTAGCAATGATAATTGTGCCTAAAGAAGATTATCAAATAGAAGATGTATGGTATTCACCAGGAATGAGAGGTTCTGGATCAAATGATATTCTAATAGATGAGAAGTTTGTTCCTGAACATCGTATTACAAAATTAGCTGATTTAAACAAGAAAGACTCACCAGGATGTTCACTTAATACTGGCCCTGTATATAAGCTTCCCATGCTGGATGTTTTCGGATATTCGGTTGCTATACCAACTCTAGGCTGCGCGATTGCAACACATAATCACTATTTAAGTGAAATGACAGGAAGGGTAGGTTTAGATAGTGCCAAGATACTTGAGTTTCAAAGCCAACAACTACGTGCAGCAGAGTCATCTATGGAAATTGATGCTGCCTTAGAAATCTATAGATCAGACCTTTGCAAAATGTGGAATGCAGCAGAGAATAACAGAGAATTAAAACCGCATGAACTAAATAAGTTCAAGAGAAATTGCGCTTATGTTGCAACACTTGCAAGAAGGTCTGCTACACGAATTATTGAAGCCATGGGTGCTACTGGTATTGCGGATAGTAACCCAGCTTATACTTCATTTTCAGATACTATTGCAGGTGCTTCCCACAGGGCACTTTCGTGGGATATTAACGGGACAATATGGGGTAAAGAGATGTTTGGCTTAAATAAAAATGAGTCTGAAGTTGACAGGCGAATGGCACCTAAAGAAAAACATAATTGAAAAAGTTTAATAGGAGAATACGGAATGCTAGCTTATTTGACATTTGGAACAAATGATAAAGAGAAAGCCGTATCGTTTTATGAAAGTCTCTTAGGTGAAATTGGGGCAAAACAATTATTTAGTAATGACAGATTAGTTTGCTTTGGAACTGAAATGGGTAAGCCAATGGTTTGTGTTGGGGATCCTTTTAACGGAGAAGAAGCATCTTATGGAAATGGAACCATGGTTGCCATACAAGCGGGTAGTAGAGAAAACGTTGACAAATTATACTCTAAAGCCATTTCATTAGGAGCAAAAGATGAAGGTGGCCCAGGTGAGAGGAATCCAGCTTTCTATGGGGCATACTTCAGGGACCTAGACGGTAATAAGATAGTTGTTTGCCATATGGTCGGATAAACAAAAGACTAATTTTTTAAGTTGCATCAAGGTTTATTGCATAATTGCAGAAGGTGGATTAGACCTTGGTCAACTATCTCTAGTTTTGAAAGTTGTTCAATTATGTTCTTGAGATATTCAATACTTCTGCCCTCGGAACCAATTCCCTGCCTTAAAAAATTTACTTTCTCATTCTCAGAAATATTTCCTACATAATGTTTATGAGATACATTACTGATGTAAACCCTTGCCTTGACTATTCTGTTATCCTTAAGAACTATTTCCTTATATTCTGGTGTATAAACATTTGTAATTAACTCTCTTGCATCAAGATATTTAACAACGTCATTAAGGTCTTTATCCGAAACTTTATATGCCCTTCCTTGACAGCTCCCACCTGGTTTCAAACCACTAACCAAGCCAGGTTTACTTGAGGTCCCCCTGTAATGAATTGAGATTATACACATATCTCTTTGCCATCCATTAATAACTGCTGGTATCATTTCAGAATATTTAAAATTTGGCCTCCACATAAGGGAACCATATGCAAAAACCCAATTGCTTATTATATTATTTGAAATGTGATTATTCATTTATTTATAGATAGGAAGTACACAATTATGCCTGATTTGCCTCAATTATACCTCTTCGGATTTTTCTAGTCCTTGCAAAAAGTTTTTCTAGTTTTTCTCCCTCATCATACCTTATGGCCCTTTGTAAAGCGGTCAAGTCTTCCGAAAATCTCTGGAGCATGCTTAATGTTGCATCCTTATTTGACATAAATATATCTCTCCACATAACTGGGTCCGATGCAGCAATCCTTGTAAAATCTCTAAAGCCAGATGCAGAATATTTAATAACTTCCTGCCTAAGATCTTCTTCTAAATCGGTTGCTGTACCAACGATTGTATATGCAATAAGATGTGGCAGATGGGATGTTATAGCAAGAACAATATCGTGATGCTGAGGTGTCATTATATCAACGCTTGAACCCATGAGCGTCCAAATATTTTTAATTTTTTCAACAGCACTCTTATTAGTTTTCTCTGTAGGAGTAAGAATTGTCCATCTATTATGAAATAACTCAGAAAAACCCGACCTTGGTCCGGAATGTTCAGTTCCTGCAATAGGATGACCTGGAACGAACATATCTAAACTACCAAGGCATTTTTTTGCGATATCTACTGTAATTTCCTTAACGGAACCAACATCAGTTATAATGGCATTAGAATCTAAATTCCTTGAAAGCTCCTTAAAGACATCTTCATAACCACCCAAAGGTATTGCAATTACAACTAAATCAGCATTAGTAACAGCTTGAGATATATTGTTATATGCTTCATTAACTAAACCTAGTTCTAAAGAAACTCTCATAGTTTCTTCAGAGCGAACCGCAGTAACTATCTTATTGACAATACCTAATTCTCTCATAGATCTTGCCATACTTGAGGCAATAAGACCCATACCAATAAACGCTACCTTTTTAAATATAATCTTTGACATTATTTCCTTCAAAAAATTGCTTAAGTTTTAAATACAATTCATTCATCTGTGGTTTTGTTCCAACTGTAATCCTCAGATAATCAGATAAACCATAACTATCAACACGCCTAACAATAATTCCAGAACTTCTTAGAAAGTCATCAGCCTGGTCTGCAGATTTATTTTCATTTTTTGGGAATTTAGCGAGAATAAAATTAGCAGCACCTCCATTGATTTCGAGACCTAAAGATCTGAATTTGGGGACAAACTCTTTTATCATTTTCGAATTATGTTCTCTCAAATATTTGGTATATCCAATATCTCTAACTGCTTCTCTTGCTGCAATAATTGCAGGTGAATTTAAATTAAAAGGATTCCTTAACTTTTCTAGAGTTTCTATTATTGAAATATCACCATATCCCCAACCTACCCTCAATGCTGCCAAACCATATATCTTCGAAAGAGTTCTTGTAACCAAAACATTCTCATATTTACTTGCTAATGATAAAGCACCATCATGGTCCTCTTGAGACATGTATTCTGAATATGCACCATCAAGAACCAACAAGATATCTTCCCTAAGAGCTTCTCTCAAGTCTACTATATCCTTTCTATTTAAAACAGTTCCTGTGGGATTATTAGGGTTTGCTAAAAAAACTATTTTCGTTTTTTTGGAAACACACTTTAGGATTAATTCGATATCTGCAGTGAGATTTTTCTCCTGAGCAATTACTGGGACTGCGCCAACACTCTTCGCATAAATGCTATACATAGAAAAAGCATGTTTAGTATGAATAATTTCATCGTTAGCACCCGAATATGCTCTACATGCTAAGCATAAAATTTCATCTGAACCAGCTCCGCATATAATTCTCCCCTTAGGGACTTGGTAGATTTCTGCTAAAGCTTCCTTTAGAGCACTGGCACTACCATCTGGATAAAGATGTAATTTTGTTTTAACCTCATTATATGCATTAATAGCAGAAGAACTTGGCCCAAAAGGGTTCTCATTTGAAGAAAGCTTAATAACACTAGAAAATTGGTCAAGCTTTGACTCGCCTCCTTGATATAGGGGAATATTCTTAATGTGTATTTTTGATTTAAGTAAAGACATTATATTACAATGTATTCTAAAATAATTAAAAATAAAGTAGTCTTAACAATATTGAAATAGAGAAATTTAAAAAAAACATAAGTAGCTTTATAATGAACAACAAAAACTCAGAATATCAATTTTCACCGTCCATTACCCTTGACCAAGAGCTAGTATTACAATCTGGAGTCTCTCTTAAAAATGTAAAATTAGCCTACCAAACATACGGTAAGCTTAATAGTGAAAAATCAAATACGATTTTGATTTGCCATGCCCTCACTGGTGATCAGTTTGTCTCTGGAAAGCACCCAATAACTGGAAAGAATGGCTGGTGGAATGAACTTGTAGGGCCAGGAAAAGTGATTGATACGAACATTTATTTTGTAATTTGCACTAATATTCTCGGAGGATGTATGGGTTCTTCTGGCCCAAATCAGATTAACCCTGACACAGAAGAGTTTTATGGATTAAATTTTCCAGTAATAACTATAAGAGATATGGTCAAAGCACAAAAAATGCTTCTTGATCAGCTTGGAGTGGACAAGATCTTCTGTGTTATGGGAGGTTCTATGGGTGCAATGCAAGCTCTAGAATGGGCTCATAGATTTCCGCATAAAGTTATCGCTGCAGTTCCAATTGCTGGCTCTTATAGACATTCTGCACAAAATATTGCTTTTCATGAAGTTGGTCGCCAAGCAATAATGGCAGACCCAGACTGGCAACAAGGAAACTATTTAAAAGCAGGAACGAAGCCTAAAAGGGGTCTTGCGGTAGCAAGGATGGCGGCTCATATAACATATCTATCTGAACCCGCACTTCATAGAAAATTTGGAAGAAAACTCCAAAATAGGATGAATTTAACTTACGGTTTTGATGCAGACTTTCAGGTTGAAAGTTACTTAAGACATCAAGGTTATAACTTTGTTGATAGATTTGACGCTAATTCTTACCTATATATAACTCGGGCGATGGACTATTTTGATTTAGCTGCGGAGAATGATNNNGNATTATCAAAAGCTTTCAAAAACACTCCTGTCAAATTTTGTCTGATTTCCTTTACAACCGACTGGCTATTTCCTACTGTAGAGAGCAGAAAGATAGTTCAAGCATTAAATGCAAATGCAGCAAAAGTAAGTTTTGTTGAAATAGATTCAGATAATGGACATGATGCATTTTTACTTAAAGAACCAGAATTTCATAAAACACTGAAAGGTTTTCTTGATAGTACTGCAAAAATATTTAGTTTAATTAAAGATTAATATTATTATAAAATAATTTAGATGATTTTTTAAACATATGAGAATTGATTTACAAATAATTGCCGATCAAATCCCGAATAACTCACGCGTACTTGATGTAGGCTGTGGTGACGGTACATTGCTTGCTTATTTAACTGACAAAAAAAATATCAACGGAAGAGGACTTGAGCTCTCTACCTCAAAGGTAAATGAAGCATTAAGGAATGGCCTTGCTGTTGTCCAAGGTGATCTTGAATCTGAACTAAGTAATTATACAAAAGAATCATTTGACTATGTCATTTTAAGTCAGACTCTACAAGCTACCAGAAACCCAAAAAGTGTTCTAGAAACACTTCTCCATATTGGTAACAATATTGTTATTTCATTCCCCAATTTTGGCCATTGGAAAGTAAGACTATCACTTTTACTCAAAGGTAAGATGCCAACTACTCCCACGCTACCTGAAACTTGGTATGATACTGAAAACATTCATCTTTGTACAATCCTTGATTTCATTAGTTTAGTCGATGAATTGGATGTTAGTATAAAAAAAGGATATGCTTTAGATAGGGATGGCAGTATCAAAACATTAAAGGCTCTCGGCTGGGCCGCAAATCTTGTTGGAGAGCAAGCAATATTTTTTCTTGAGAAGAAAAGATAAATTTTCCCTTTAACTCTTTACCTGTCTCCCTCTCTTCTGAGAAATCAAATATTTCTTTATCAAACTTAATTTTNATTCTTGAGCTGTAATAATATATATCTGCTTTTGTGCTTCTATAATATTTAAACTACACAAAAATGAAAAAAATTTCGCTCCAAAATTTTCACTTTTCTTTAAAAAATTTGAAATCCTAAAATTTCTAATAGGTGGTATAAATAAAATACTTGAATGACGAAGAGGAACAAAAAGAGCATTATCTAAAATTTTTTTTAAACTCCTGATTGAGTAAGTTCTTGAGTTAGAATAAGGGTTTCCTCCAAAAAAGACCCATGCTGATATTGGCCTTGGAGTAATTATTAAGATTTTACCCTCGTCCCCAACAACCCTCCAGACCTCTCTCAAGAAATCTTTTTCATTATCACAAAACTCAAGGCAATGAAGTATAATCACTCTATCAAAAAAATTATCAGGGAAAGGTAANTAACATTCATTAGCTAAAACAGAGAGATTGCCTCCTCTACCATGCCAGCTTACTGCACCCTGCTTAGATGGCATTAGTGAAATAGTTCTCTCAGAGTATCTCTCTAACTCACCCAATAAAGGATCAGTAAAACCAATACCTAAAATTCTTTTATTTTCAGATTTTCCCCAATAATTTATTAATTGTTCTGCTAATAGGGATTTAACATTTTTGCCAAGATTTTCTTCATAAAACTTTTTTAGGTAAGTGACATCTTTTCTCATACTTTTTTACAATCAATTCAAAAATAATCACCTAAAAAAATAGCTGAAACAATAAATAAAATACATGTTAAAACTTCTATAATTATGTAACTTAAGGAAATATCATTCTTACAATATCTACACCTACCATTTAAAATAATCCAAGATACCACAGGAATCAAATCGAGGTAACTTAACGGTTCATTACAAGAAGTGCACACTGATCTTCCAAAAATAAAATCTTTATTATTTGGAATTCTATAATAAAGCAATCCAAAAAAGCTCCCACAAACTAAACCTATAAGTGCTGAAATGACAAAGAGCATTTAACCATCTTATCACTGAATGGTAATTTTGATTTTCTCGGAAATTATTGGTGTAACATGTGGAACATGATCGTGATCACCAAGGATTAAGTATAACTCATAATCACCCTTATCAAGATCCAAGACCGTTTCTGTCTGCCCTCCACCAAAGTGGAGAATATCTGGCTCTCCAGAGGGTAATGGCTGATTAAAGTCTTTAACTTCTCTATTGATTACTAGGTGATGATGCCCAGTATCAGGATACTCTACACCTGCAGGAGCTACCCCCATACCGGAAAGACCAAATTTTATAACAAAGGGACTTGTTAAAATTTGACCGTTTTTAGGAGTAATAATATAAACCTCCGCGCCATCAGGTACGTCACTTCTCTCCCATTCTTCAGCGTAAACATTTATATCAAAAAAAACTAAGAATAAAAAACTTAACATAAAAACAAAATGCATTAAAAATCTCCATCTATCGTAAATTAAAAAATAAAAATTATAATTTTACTTGATGATAACACGCTGTTAACAATAAGATAAATTTAAATTTAAGTCTTGAGGTAAAATATGAGTAATCAAACTGCAATGGATGATATAAACCATACTACATACCCACCTAAGTCGACTGCATGGATCTTAGTGCTTATTCTTACATTTACCTATATCCTATCATTTGTGGATAGATTTATTCTTGGTTTACTCATCGAACCAATAAAAAAAGACTTGGGTCTTAGCGATACACAAATTGGTTTATTGTTAGGACCTGCTTTTGCAATTTTCTATGCAACTATGGGTGTTCCTTTAGGCTGGGCAGCAGATAGGCTCAAACGTGTATGGATACTTGCTTCAGGAATTATCCTATGGTCTTTTGCAACTGCTGCATCAGGAATTTCAAAAACATTTTCTCACCTTTTTATTGCTCGAATGAGTGTAGGTTTTGGAGAAGCAACGCTCAACCCTTGTGCATTTTCAATGATCTCAGATAGTTTCCCGCCCGAAAAAAGAGGATTACCAATTGCATTTTATAGTGCAGCATTAAGTTTAGGTGCAGCAATTGCAAGCCTCCTTGGGGCAGCAATTCTTACATGGGTTCAAGCCAACGAAAACATCATATTACCAATGTTAGGTCAGGTGACAGCATGGCAACTAACATTTTTAATCCTCGGAATTCCAGGAATTTTCTTTGGGATACTATTCTTTTTTATAAGAGAGCCCATGCGAATAAAAACAAGTAATAATCTAATTCAGGGAAGAAAAGCTAATCCGCTTGATATGTTTAAATACATAGCAAAAAAATGGCGAGTATTTGCAACCTTTCTACCAATTTTCTGTTTTTTAACAATTACAGCTTATTCACAAGGCTGGCTTGCGCCAATGTTTCAAAGGACTTGGGGTTGGTCACCGCGTGATTATGCTCTTGTAAATGGTTTTATACTTCTTGCTTGTGGACCTTTATCAATAAACCTTGCAGGATGGCTATCCGACAGATGGTATTCAAAGGGACATTTTGATGCCCCACTTCTTGTAGCAATTATTGGCGCCCTGATTACAATTCCTACAAGCATCCTTGCTCCATTAATGCCAAGTGGCGAATGGTGTTTTGTAATACTAGCGATAAATACCGTTGGACTAACTTGGCTCTCTGCAACAGGAATAACCGCATTAGTAAATATTATACCCGCAGATATTAGGGCTCAGATAATTGCATTTTATTATATGGTGATAAGTATCACTGGTCTTATGCTTGGACCAACAGCCGTAGGCCTCCTGACTGATAACATCTTCGGGGAACAAGATATTCGTTATTCCATGGTAGCCATGCCAATTATTTTTGGAATTCCTTTGTTATTAATTTTGCCTCTTTCAAGAAAGTTCTATCGAGAAGAATATAAAAGTATAAACCAAAATTAATATAACCTTTAAGGAAGTTCTTTTTCAGGTTTTGTTAAAATCTTATAGATGACCACCAAATTATCATCAAAATCCAGGAAACCTATTTCTCTTCCGGTTCTTCCATCCTTGGTAAGGAGCTTTTCTTCTGTAAAAACCTTTAGCCCAAGATCCTTAACACCCATTACAACCTTATCAAATTGCTGGCATTCTAAAACGATAGTTGCTGTTGAAGGAAATGTTTTTCCTGGGAGTGCAATACCTTTAACCTCTGTGAGAGCCATCACGTTTCTTTGTCCTTCTAAACTAAGTACCGCAAACCTAAGTTCAGCAGACTTATCAATTTGGAATACTTCATAGGAATATGAGTCAGATTCAGAATCTTTAATAAAGACTAAATCAAAATCTAATATGTCTCTATAGAGTGTAAGTGATCTTTCTAAATTGGAAACAAGAAAATTTGCCCTCTGGAAGCGTGTAATAGGTTTTGCATCCTCGTCACTCATAAAACATAATCCCATAAATATAATTATCGAAACAACTAAACTAATTTATACATTATAATAGAGGTATTTCTAGGTGTGTTAGTATAAAAATTTTAAAGGATAATGATCATTCAAGTTCTTTAAAGCCAAAAAAAAGCCATGCTTTAAGAAAGCATGGCTTTAATTCATTTATTTGTTTTTATAATTAGAAATTTCTTCTTAAAGAAAATCTCGCATTAAGAGGTTCACCAACAGATGCCTGGTGTGTACTATGTGAATGCGGGAAATAAAGCTCATCAGTAAGGTTCTCAATATTCAATTGAAGAGCTAGGTCTTCTGAAACGTCATAAGAGACGGCTAAATCAACTCTTGTATAACTTGGTAATCTATTAGCTGATTTGTCATTGGAAATAGCCTGTGAGTCTTGATAGGCAACACCAAGTCCTAAACCCAACTGGTCATTTACTTGATAAGTTCCCCAAACTGAGAAAGTTGACTCTGGAATTTCACGTGGTTCGCCTCCCTTACTTGTCTTTCCATCCAAGTAACTGTAACCAGCTGAAATAGCTAGTTGCTCGTTGATTTGCCCCATAATTTGGAGTTCAATACCATCAACTTGAGTGCCAACAACCTCTGAATTTTCACCGGTAACACTATCTCTTACAGCTCTTACTTGCTCACTCTCAAAGTAAGCACCAGTAAAACTTAATTCAGGAGTAATATCCCACTTAACACCAGCCTCCATATTTTCATATACATCTGGATCTAGCCTGGCTGAACTTGATGATAAGGATTTAAATTGCTCTCCTGACCGTGGAAGGAAACTCTCACTATAACTTGCATAAATTGAAAGATTATCCTGAGGTTTAAAAATAACTCCGGCGCGAGGAGAAAACTCTTCATCTTTTCTAGACTCAGAAGTTCCACCTTTTAGGTTAGCTACTGTAATGTCAAAAGAGTCAAAACGACCACCTAACATAACCCTAAAATTATCTGTAACTTCTATCTGATCCTGGATTAGCAAAGAGTTTACCTCAATATCAGACTTTGTTCTACTTTTCAGATCGGCAAGAAAATCGTTCCTAGTAGCAACTCCAGCTGAATTAACAGAGAAATCCATAGGCCTTGTTACATTAAAGACCTCATTGTCATCACTCGTTGTAGTCCAAAAAGTATTGTAACGAAAATTATTATTTGTTGTGTCAATGTATTCTAGACCTGCTAAAAGTGTATGCTGAGCGCCACCAGTCTCAAACTCACTGACTACATTAGCTGAAATGATTATATTTTCACGAGTTGTTGGATCATCATATCCATCCATTGTAACAAGTGTTCCATCGTAACCAGAGGCATAATAATTTGTATATCTTTTATCATAGTCACTATAGTGAACAGTTAGATTACCTTTTACACTATCAGAAAACTCATGGCTTAATAAACCACGTAAAATATGGGCCTTTAATGTGTTAACGTTAACACCATCTTCACCAAATACAATTTTCTCAAGTGCTTTTACAGGCTCACCATTTTGAGTAGGAATACCACGATCAATAAATCTCTCATGATTTGCATATTCATAAGAGATGTCAGCAGTTGTAGCAGGAGCTAACTGAAGCCTTAGTGTAGGATTAAATCCATAGCGATCTCCATCGTAAAAATCTCTATGATTATTAAGCTTGTCTGTATGAACATTAATTCTTAATGCAGAACTATCACTTGTTTCTACATTGTAATCAGCAGCAAAATCAAAAGCACCAAATGTATCAACACCGACATCTATTGACCCAAAGGTTTCACCTATAACACCTTTTTTGGTTACTCGGTTAATAACCCCACCTGTTCCCCCACGACCAAATAGGAGAGCATTGGGGCCTCTTAAAATCTCAACCTGTTCAAGATTATATAAAGACCTATAGTATTGAACATCATCCCTAATACCATCCATATAGAAGTCAGCTGTTGAACGCACTCCCCTGAAAACAACAGAGTCTCTATGACCTTCACCCTGTGACTGATTAACACCGGGGGTATAACGAACTATATCACCTATTTCTCTGAAACCCTGTTTCCTAATATCATCATCAGTGACGATGGTTAAACTTTGTGGGACATCTATAATCGGAACAGGTGTCTTGAGCGCATTCACCTGATCTGAGTAAAGATACTTACCCTTAACTATAATTTCATCTGTCTCAATTTCCTGAGCAGTGGAAGCAGAAGCCGATATCATCATGCCAAAAGCCGCTAAAGCCCCAATTTGAGTGTATTTATTATAAATCATAATATTTCCTTTGTTCTTAATGTATTCGCAACAATGAAAAGTATTGTCTAAAATATAATGCAATTAATAAGCATTCTTAATGAGAATGATTATCATTTACACATCTAGCTAATAAAAAACAAACGAAATGAGTCCATTTCAATAAACAATTACTTACTGTGACTAGTATGTAACACTTCATAGAGCTTTAAGTTCCAGTAAAAGTTTAATAGAGATTTCTTGGTGCACCCGAGAGGATTCGAACCTCTGACCTCTGCCTCCGGAGGGCAGCGCTCTATCCAGCTGAGCTACGGGTGCCTAAATTCAATTAATATCAGTTTTCAATAACTTTTGTAATTTGAAGTTTTGAGACTATTTTTTATCTTGTGTAAGCTTAAGAAAAACATCATTTAAATCCGCCTCTTCAGTAACCACATCAAGTATCCTTACGCCACCTTCCTGAATAGCAGAAATAATCTCACCCACAACACCCTCCGAAGGCTTATAAGTTATCTTCAAACGATTATCTTTAATCATCGTGGGCTTAAATTTTTGAATTGAATCAGGTATTTCGGAAATTGCTTCAGATAATATCATTATGATATTTTTACTATCAAATCTTTTAATGAGTTTATCTTTCTCTTCACAAGCGACAATACTACCATTATTGATAATGGCTATCTCGTCGCAGAGTTCTTCTGCCTCTTCAAGATAGTGAGTAGTAAGAAGAATCGTTGCCCCCATTGAGTTCATCTCTTTCATGGAACCCCATAAGGTTTGTCTAAGTTCGATATCTACTCCAGCTGTTGGTTCATCAAGTACAAGAATAGGAGGGCTATGAACCATTGCCTTTGCAATTAAAAGTCTCCTTCTCATACCTCCAGAGAGAGTTCTTGAGTAAACGTCTGCTTTCTCTATAAGATTTACTGCCTTAAGTATATCATCTGTTTTTCTTTCAGACTTAGGAACACCGTATAACCCAGCCTGTACCTCAAGTATTTCTCTTGCAGTAAAAAAAGGGTCTAAATTTAATTCTTGAGGGACTACACCTATCGCACATCTTGATAATCTGTCATCTTGATCTATATCGTAATCCCAGATTGATACAGATCCTGTTGTCTTTTTTACAAGACCGGCCAATATATTTATTAGTGATGATTTACCAGCCCCATTAGGACCCAAGAGACCAAAAAATGAACCTCTCGGTACATTAAGGTTAACAGAATCAAGGGCTTTTTTTGAATTTTTGTCTGAAGAATCATTATAAATTTTAGTTAGGTTATTTATTGAAACAGCTAAATCAGGTAATTTCATGTGTGATAACAAAGTTTATAATTTTAGAGAGTTATGTATTGTAAATGTCGGAAATTTATCTAGTTTTATGAGAGAGAATTAGCATTTCCACAGCATTCAGGTCAATTAGATAAATTAATTTAAAATCGCCTATTTCCTCAAACTTTTTCAGGATTAATTATAATGTTAAATCAAAATATAGTGAAAAGTAAGACTGCCAAAGTGAGCTGTGATGGAGATGAAGGCTCTGGTGGACACCCAAGAATATACCTTAATATAAAACCTGAGATTGGTTTTATTGTTTGTCCATATTGCAGCAAAAAGTTTGAATTAGAATAAAATATGAACAAAAAGGTAGAAAAATTAATTCTTATTGATGGGTCAGGCTATATTTTTAGGGCTTATTACATGTTACCCCCAATGAATAGACCTGACGGCACGCCCGTCAATGCTGTATATGGCTTTTCTAATATGATGATGAAGCTAATTGAAGACTTAAATATTAGAGAAGGAAATAAACTTATTGCAATAATTCTTGATTCTGGCCGAATCACTTTTAGAAATGATATTTATCCTGATTATAAAGCAAACCGAGATGAAACTCCTGAAGACCTAATTCCTCAGTTTGATCTTATTAGAGAAGCAACAAAAGCATTTAGCATTCCAACAGATGAAATGAAAGGTTTTGAGGCAGATGATCTAATTGCTACATATTGTAAGATCAGTACAGAAGAAGGCATACCTGTCAGAATAATTTCTGCAGATAAAGATTTAATGCAATTAGTTAATAGAAATGTTGAGATGTTTGACCCAATGAAGGAAAAAATAATTGGTCCGAATGAGGTAAAAGATAAATTTGGTGTATTACCCGAAAAAGTTATAGACGTTCAGGCATTAGCAGGAGACTCTGTTGATAATATCCCTGGAATTCCTGGAATCGGGGTTAAAACAGCTGCACAGCTCATTGAAGAATATGGATCACTTGAAAACCTTCTTGAAAATGCACACAACATAAAACAACCAAAACGCAGAGAAAATTTAGTTAGTCATTCTCAGCTTGCATATATTTCAAAGAAATTAGTTACTCTAGAAAAAGAGGTCCCTGTAAAGAAAAAACTAAGTGATTTTACCTGGCAAGAACCAGACAAAGAAAATCTAGTTGATTGGCTAAAACAGCAGGGATTTAAAAGTATTCTTGCAAAGATATCAAATGAACCTAATTCAAAGAATACAGTTACAAATAATACTTTAGTGAATAATGACTCACAAAAAGGCTCAGTATCAAAAAATAAAACTATTTATCCATTAATAAATGAAGTTAGTGAACTTAATAATTGGCTTCAGTTTTGTTCAGACTCAAGAGAAATTTCTATTGATACAGAAACAAACGGTCTAAATCCCCACAGCTGTGACTTAATAGGTATCTCAATTGCAAGCAATCCCGGAAAAAGTTGTTATATTCCCATTGGACATACAAATGATACTGATGACACTAAAGCACTGATAAATGAAAATATTTCTCAGTCAAATAACGTAATAAAGCAATTACCACTAAAGACAGTCATTAATTCTATAAAACCCATTCTTGAAAATCCCTCGATTTTAAAAATTGGCCAGAACATCAAATTTGATATGCACGTTCTTCAGAGATATGGAATTAATATATTTCCTATAGATGATACAATGATACTTTCTTATGTAATTGATGGTTCAAAACATGGACATGGCATGGATGAACTGGCTAAAATTCATCTTAATCATTCAACTATAAAATTCTCTGATATATGTGGTACAGGTAAGAAACAAATAACCTTTGATAAGGTAAAAATTGATATTGCTAAAAACTATGCGGCTGAAGATTCTGATATTACTCTTCAACTCTACAATCACTTAAAACCCAAACTTATAACTAATAAAGTAACGAAAGTTTATGAAAGACTAGAGCGACCTCTTATACCAATACTAAAAAAAATGGAAACAATAGGTATTAAAGTTGACTCCAAACTGCTAGACAACCTGGAAAAAGAATTTTCAGATAGAGCTAATGCTTTTTCTGAAGAGATTTTTAAATTAGCCGGAAAAGAATTTAATATTGGGTCTCCTCAGCAATTAGGTCAAATTCTTTTTGATAAAAAAGATGGTATGGGTTTAGAAGGAAAGAAAACAAAGACAGGTGCATGGGCTACTGGGGCTAAAGTATTAGAAAACCTCACTGATGAAGGACATGTATTACCCTCAAAAGTAATAGAATGGAGAGCACTTACCAAACTCAAGAGCACATACACCTCTTCGCTAAAGGAACAGATTAATCCAGCAACAGGAAGAATACACACTACTTTTGCTCAACATTTCACCTCGACAGGAAGATTAAGTTCAAATGCTCCAAACCTTCAGAATATTCCTATAAGAACAAATGATGGGAAAAAAATAAGGTCTGCATTTATAGCAGAAGAAGGAAATATTTTAATTTCCGCAGATTATAGTCAAATTGAATTAAAAATACTTGCTCACGTCGCAAAAGAAAAAACTCTTCAACAAGCCTTTTTAAATGATGAAGATATTCATACAAGCACTGCAGCAACCATTTTCAACTTGCCTCTAAATGAAATAGACGATGCAAAAAGAAGAAAAGCTAAAACTATAAATTTTGGAATCATTTACGGAATTTCACCTTTTGGTTTGGCTAAACAATTATCTATTTCCCGAGAAGAGGCTAAACAATTTATTGATACCTATTTTGATAAGTTTCCTGAAATTTTAAATTATATGGAAGAAACAAAGAATTTTACCAGAAAAAATGGGTTTGTAGTTACTCCTTTTGGAAGAAGATGTCAGATTCCAGGGATACTTAATCGGAATAATAATATTAAAAACTACGCAGAAAGAGCAGCAATAAATGCACCAATTCAAGGAGGTGCGGCAGATATTATAAAGGCTGCAATGATTAAACTTCCTAATCATTTATTAAAAGCAGGTCTAAAAACAAAAATGATATTGCAAGTTCATGATGAACTAATTTTTGAAGCCCCCGAAAGAGAGTTAGAACAGTCCCAGTCAATTATTAAAGACGTTATGGAGAATGCTGTAAAATTGGACATTCCTCTAAATATTGAAATTGGTTACGGAAAAAATTGGGCAGAAGCTCACTAAAGTATATTGTATTATTAAATTCCAACCCAAGAAGGAAGTTCACCAATAACTACTCCAAAAACCTGGGTGATTAATGCTAATGAAAATATTAATAGAATAAAAATTGAAGTTAAATTTATAACTATCCCCGCGCGAGACATTTGAGGAATAGTTACATACCCTGATCCAAAAACTATTGCGTTTGGAGGAGTTGCTGGCGGAAGCATGAATGCACAACTTGCTGCCATTGTAGCTGGGATACATAGTAGAAGTGGATTTTCCCCAATTGCAACTGCTGCTGCCGCTAAAATTGGTAATAAAGTAGCAATTGTTGCTGTATTTGAAGTAACTTCAGTAAGAAAAACAACTATACTAATAACCAGCAAGCAAACTACAAAAATGGATATTGTCTGCATAGAAGACATTTCTTGACCTATCCATTCTGATAGACCAGATGCCACTGCTGCATTTGCAAGACTTAACCCACCTCCAAATAGAATTAATATCCCCCAGGGTAATTTACTTGCCCATTCCCAATCGAGCACGCCTCCTTTTCCCTTGCCAGCTGGAATAATAAAAAGAAATATGGAAACCGTCATAGCTATTCCAGCATCGGAAATATTTAATTCGGGAAATACTTTTTGAAGAAATGGTCTAGATATCCATAGAAAAGCAGCTGAAAAAAAAGCGAAAGCAGTGACACCTTCCCCAAAAGTAAATCTACCTTGAGTTCTTCTTTCGTTTGCTAAAAGTTCATCTATTCCAAGAATGGGTGTGTTTGGAAGTTTATATATAAACCGAGTAAGTAATAACCAAGTTACAAATAATAAAACCATCGCTGTTGGAACACCAATCATCATCCAATCAAAAAAGCTTATACTAAAGCCATATATTTCATCAAAATACAAAGCAACTAAGGCATTTGGTGCCGTACCTATTAGGGTAGAAAGACCACCAATGTTGGCAGCATATGCAATAGAAAGTACTAAAGGAGTCTTTAAGGTATTAAAGTCTGACTTACTATTAATATTTATTACTGATAAAACAGATAAACCTATAGGTAACATCATCATTGTAGTTGCAGTATTTGTTACCCACATCGATAAGAAAGCACTAGAAATCATAAATCCAGCTAACAAATTTCTCTGACGTGTTCCTGTAAGCGAAAGTAGAGACAAGGCAATTCTTTTATGCAAGCCCCACCTTTGCATTGATAGTGCAATCATAAACCCACCCATAAAAAGAAATATCAATGGGTTTGCATACGATTTTGAAGTATCTTCAATACTAAGGATATTTAAGAAAGGGAACAGTACTAAAGGTACCAATCCTGTAGCATAAACAGGTATTGCTTCAGTAATCCACCATATAGCCATCAAAATAATTACAAATGCAGTTTGCCAAGCCATCAAAGACATACTTGAAGGTGGGGTAATGAAAAAAGAAGACAAAAAAACTATTGCCCCTAAGTAAAGACCTACTTTATTTCTGTTCATATACAAATAATTTTAAAGTGTTTTTAATGATCTGCTCTTATTGCAATTTCTAAAACATTATTATCAACAAAATCTTTGAATTGAATAAAGTTTTGTTCAAAAAGTCTAGCAACTTCTTTAGCTGACTTATTATAAAGCCCTTTATCACCCCAAGAAGATTCTGGTTTAAGTATTTGATCTGGAACCTGCGGGCACTTAAGTGGCACCATTAACCCAAAATTATCGTCTTTATAATACTCAACTTCATCTAAATCACCATTCAGAGCAGCATCTAGCATAGCGCGCGTATATTTAATTGGCATTCTTTGACCCACACCATATTTTCCACCCGTCCAACCAGTATTAACAAGCCAGCAAGTTGCTCCGCTTGATTTAATCTTATCCCCTAAGAGTTTTGCATAAACTGTTGGATTGCGAGGCATAAAGGGTGCACCAAAGCAACTTGAAAAAACAGCCTGCGGTTCAGTTACGCCCTTTTCAGTGCCAGCAACCCTTGCAGTATAGCCTGAAAGAAAATGATACATTGCCTGTTCTGGTGAAAGCTTCGAAATTGGTGGCAAAACTCCAAATGCATCTGCTGTTAACATAATGATATGATTGGGCTGCGGACCAAAACCATTTTTAGTGACATTTGGAATAAACTCAATTGGATAAGAAGCTCTTGTATTTTCTGTTAAAGAACCATCATCTAAATCTAATTCTCTTGTTAAAGGGTTCATTACAACATTCTCAAGTATTGTGCCAAACCTTTTTGTAGCAGAAAATATTTCCGGCTCAGCCTCTTGAGATAACTTGATTACTTTTGCATAACATCCACCCTCAAAATTAAAAACTCCATGTTCACTCCATCCATGTTCATCATCTCCTATCAATTCTCTATTGGAGTCCGCCGAAAGAGTTGTCTTCCCAGTACCTGATAATCCAAAAAAAATTGCTGATTTACCTTCAGCACTTATATTTGCCGAGCAATGCATTGGTAGCACGCCTTTTTCAGGTAAAATATAATTAAGCAATGAGAATACAGATTTTTTAATCTCACCAGCATATATTGTTCCGCCAATTATAACTAATTTCTTAGAGAAGTTTACTAAAACAAAAACCTCTGAATTTGTTCCATGGAGTTCTTTTTCAGCATGACATGATGGTGCATGCAGAACAGTAAAGTCAGGAATAAAATTAGTTAAGTACTCAATATCTGGCTGAATAAACATATTCCTAGCGAATAGATTATGCCATGCACTTTCGGTTACCACTCGAATTTTAAGTCTATTGTTTTGATCCGCTCCAGCATAGCAATCTTGAATAAATAAATCTTTTGAAGAAAGATGAGAAAGAATTTTTTTATGCAACAGATCAAACTTATCTGCTGTTATGGAAGAATTTACTTTTCCCCAGTCGATTGTATCTTCAGTAATTTTATCTTTTACGATAAATTTATCATTTGGGGATCTACCTGTATGCTTGCCAGTAATGCATACAAGTGCTCCATCTTTAGACAAAGTTCCCTCTTTTCTTCGAATTGAAATTTCAATTAAATCAGTACTACTGAGATTCCAAAAAGTATCCTTTTTTGGTTCTAAACCATGATTTTCCAAACCATGAGAACTAGAAATACAACGCTCGTTTTTCACAATAAATAACCCTTAAATGAAAAAAATCGACAAGTGAAAATAAACTTTAAACAGTTATGACCATTAAATAACCTCTTGAACCAATATAGGCAACATGTCCATGTAAAGTTTCTTAAATTTTTATTACCTTAATTAAAGTATGCTATAATGATCATGTTATTCAATTTTTTCAACTAAATTAATAGTTTTAGTTATTTATTGACATTATTGAAACCTCTAGGATAAAGGAATGAATAATAAAATTAGGTAAAAAATGAATAAGGACATGAAAAAAGAGGTCTTTATAATCTCTGGAATTTCAGGTGCAGGAAAGAGTACTGCATTAAACTTTCTTGAAGATTTGGATTTTGAAATTGTTGATAATCTTCCTTTAAATCTTCTGATTCCCACTATTCATGAGTCTGATAATAAATATAGACTTGCATTTGGTATAGACATACGCACAAGAGATTTTAATCTTAAGAATTTTAGCGAAAAGCTCAATAGTCTGCTTTCTGAGGATAACTTAAAAATTAAAATCATTTTCCTGGAATGTAATAATTTTACCCTTATAAGAAGGTATAAAGAAACTAGACGTCCTCACCCTCTGGGTAAAGAAAAAACTCTTAATGAATTAATTTCAAAAGAGAGAGAAGTCTTAAATCCTATTAAAGAGAAGTCAGATATTATTTTAGATACATCAAATTTGATACCTTATGATCTTAAATCTATTTTATTACGTGAAATAGAAAATACAATAGATATTAGTATGAAGATTAGTTTATTTTCATTTGGTTACAAAACTAGAATACCAGAAGAGTCAGACTTAGTAATTGATGTAAGGTTTCTTAAGAATCCTTTTTATATACATGATTTGAAAAGCTTATCTGGTTTAGATAATAAAGTTAAAGAATATATTAAAAGTGATCCTTTTTACCCTACTTTCATAAAAAACATGAAATCGTTTCTAACACTGCTGATCCCGAAATATGAACAGGAAGGTAAAAATTATCTAACTATATCTTTTGGATGCACTGGTGGACAACATAGATCTGTATGTGTTGTTGAAGAGATCGGAAAGTGGCTTAATGAAGAAACAATTAAGTTCAATATTAATCATCGTGATCTATCCTCAAAAGGTTAATTATAAATAGAGTTTATATATTTTTTTGCAACATAAGGTTGCTCATCAACTAAGAGACTGCTATATGCAGACACAAAAAATATCTAATTTAATTTTCTATAAACAGGAGTTTCAAATGGCTTTCACAGATTTTAAGGTATCTGATATCACTCAGTCAGAATGGGGTTCCCATGAGATTCAAATGGCAGAAACAGAAATGCCTGGTTTAATGGCACTAAGAGACGAATTTGCTAAAGATCAACCACTTAAAGGAGCTCGTATAGCTGGTTGTCTTCATATGACTATTCAAACAGCAGTCTTAATTGAAACATTAATTAGTTTAGGTGCTGAAGTTCGCTGGAGCTCATGCAATATATTTTCAACTCAAGATCATGCTGCTGCTGCAATCGCAGCAAAGAACATCCCGGTTTTCGCCTGGAAAGGGATGAATGACGATGAATTCTGGTGGGCAATCAGAAAAACAATAGAGGGGCCTAATGGATGGAAACCAAATTTAATTTTAGATGATGGTGGTGACCTAACTAAAATTATGCATGAAGAATATTCAAGCCTTATGAAAGATATTAGAGGTATATCTGAAGAAACAACAACTGGAGTTCTAAGACTAATAGAAATGCAAGATAAAAACACCCTTATGGTTCCAGCTATAAATGTTAATGATAGTGTTACAAAATCAAAATTTGATAATGTTTATGGATGCAGAGAGAGTCTTGTTGATGGAATACGAAGGGCAACAGATTTAATGATGGCAGGCAAGGTTGCAGTTGTTAATGGGTACGGTGATGTTGGCAAAGGCTCAGC
>NZGX01000024.1 GCA_002691085.1 Rhodospirillaceae bacterium
TAAAAATTCTGCAATCTTTTTTGAATTCTCAAATCCACGTTGATTCAGTCCTCTCTCATGGTCATTAACATCATTTTCATTCCAGTTAGATTTTGCGTGCCTTAAAATAAGTAAGTTTTTTGTCATTTTATTCCCCCAAACGCAAACTATTTTACAATTAATGATATTTAATTTAAAAGGTATTTCTTGTTAAAATAAAATATTTTTTTTTAATAATCATGGATATAACTACCTATGATGGCTCGTAATAAGGAAATCAGTAAAAACCCTATTGGAAACTGTGAGGATGATAAAAATACATTATTTAATAGAGAGTTATCATTCTTATCATTTAATTACAGGGTTCTAGAAGAATCATGTAGTGAAAAAGTTCCATTATTACAAAAAGTAAATTTTCTCTCTATTTCGGCCTCTAACCTTGATGAATTCTATATGATTAGAGTTGCTGGCATAAAGGATCAAATTCGATCGGGAAAGGGTAATAATATTACAGATGATGGATTATCCTTAAATGAGCAGGATAGTCTTATAAGAAAAAGTGTAAATTCTTTCTTAGATAAGCAAAATAATTGTTGGGTTAATATTAAGAATAAACTTAGTAAAGAAAGAATTGATATAATAACTATCGAGAGTATATCAGAAGATGAAAAGAATTATTTAAATTCTTACTTTAAGAATAAAGTATTCCCAATTCTAACACCATTAGCTATTGATCCAGCTCATTCCTTTCCGTTTATTCCCAATTTAGGNTTGTCTATTATTCTTGAACTGAAAGGATTGAATTCAAGAAAGAAGATGGATGCCTTAATACCAATTCCTCAGANTCTTCCTCGTTTTATAAGGGTAANTGATTNAAATGAAAGATATTTGTCTATTGAGGANTTAATTGTAATGTTTGCTGACTATCTTTTTCCTAGTTTTCAGGTNTCTCATTCTGGACTCTTTAGGGTAATTCGTGATTCAGAAATGGAAGTTGAGGATGAAGGGGAGGATATATTCCAAAGCTTTGAGTCTGCTNTAAGAAAAAGAAGGAGGGGGATCTGTATAAATCTAACCTTTAGTTCCTCAACATCGGAAAAACAAGTAAGAATGATTAGCAATGAACTTGAAGTTGGCTCTGATGATATATTTATTTCTCAAGGGCTAATAGGTTTAAGGGACATAAGTGTCTTACTTAATTCTTCAAGAGTAGATTTNATGTATAAACCTTTTATACCTCGATTTCCAGAAAGGGTTAGAGATTTTGATGGAGACTATTTTGCAGCTATTAAGAAAAAAGATATTATAGTTCACCATCCCTATGAAACATTTGACTCAGTTNTTCAATTTGTAAGGCAGGCTGCNCGAGATAAGAATGTTATGTCAATTAAGCAAACTATATATAGGACTGGCACAGAAGATTCTCCTGTGATCTCTGAGTTAATTGAGGCCGCGGAACGTGGTAAATCTGTGACTGCAATGATTGAAATTAAGGCGAGATTTGATGAAGAAGCTAATATTAGGTGGGCAAAAGATCTTGAAAACGCTGGTGGGAATGTGGCATTTGGACTTTCTAACCTTAAAACGCATGCNAAAATATGTTTGGTAACGCGAAGGGAAGAGAGTGGACTTNTTTCTTATGCGCATTTTGGAACAGGAAACTATCATCCAGTTAATGCAAAGTTATATACCGACTTATCTTTATTTACTGCAGACCAAGTCTTATGTAGAGATGCAAATAAAGTTTTTAACTTTATGACAGGTTATGCCGAACCAGATTCTTTAGAGAAATTGTCTATTGCTCCTTTATCATTAAGATCGCATTTAGAAGAATTGATAGATAATGAAATTGAATATGCAAAAAAAGGATATCCAGCTAATATTTGGGCAAAAATGAATGCTTTAGTTGATCCTTTACTCATTGATAAACTTTACGTAGCTTCCCAATCAGGCGTTGNAATCTACTTAGTTGTCAGAGGGGTATGCTGTTTGCGCCCTGGTATTAAGGGACTATCTGAAAATATTATAGTAAAAAGTTTAATTGGACGATTTCTAGAGCATTCAAGGGTTTACGCATTTGGGAATGGTGATGCACTTCCTTCTGATAATGCAAAAGTTTTTATTTCGTCTGCGGATTTGATGCCAAGGAATCTTGGCGGCCGGATAGAAACATTAGTGCCAATTGATAATCCTACAGTACATAGACAGATATTAGAACAAGTGATGGTTGCGAATATTAATGACAATAAACAAAGTTGGATACTTAATTCTGACGGTAGTTATTCACGTATAAAATCTAGAAAAAGGTCTTTCAGCGCCCATGATTACTTCATGAAATACCCGAGTTTATCTGGACAGGGGAAGGCGCTAAAAGTTGTAAAAGGTTTACTTCCAGATTTATTTCTAAATAAGAATAATATTTAAGTATATAAAAAAATCGATCAGTTTATATGACAAAAAGTAATATTATATGACAAAAAGTAATATTCAAAATCCTCTGGCAGTAATTGATATTGGCTCTAATTCTATAAGGCTTGTCATATATGATTCAAGTATAAGAGCACCTATACCAATTCATAATGAGAGTTATATATGTGCAATTGGTCGAGATTTAGAAGTTACGGGAAAATTACATATAAAGGGTGTGCAAAAGGCATTATCCGTTCTTAAAAGATTTAAAGGTATACTCCAGTCTATGAAGTATGATGGATTATATGTTCTTGGAACTGCAGCTCTGAGGGATGCAAAAGATGCCGATGATTTTGTTTCACGTGTGTTCGAAGAAACTGGTTTTACTGTCAGAGTTCTTAGTGGTAAACAAGAGGCAGAAAGGAGTGCATATGGTGTTATTTGTGGAATTCCTGATGCAGATGGTTTGGTTGCAGACCTTGGGGGAGGAAGTCTTGAATTAATTGATATAAGAAAAGGTATAATTGGTCATAACTCTACTTTTCCTATAGGCACACTTCGACTTGCACACTCTTCTAGGGGTAATATTAAAAATGCGAAACAAATTATAAATAATTACATTAAACAGAGTAATTGGACTAATCTTGCTAAAGGACGTCCGCTATATGCAGTTGGTGGTTCATGGAGGGCATTAGCAAGAGTTTGTATCTCACAAATGAATTATCCTCTTCAAGTGTTAGATAATTTCATTCTATCATCAAATGAGTCTAAGGAGCTTTTTGATTTCATCTCAACTCTGAGCCCTCAGTCATTACAAAGTATAAAAGGAGTGCCAAAGAATAGGGCAGAATACTTACCAATTTCTGCTCTGATTTTAAATTGTTTATTAGATACTTCTAAAGCTGATAGGTTAATATTTTCTATTTATGGGATGAGGGAAGGACAGTTCTATAAAAGCTTACCAAAGGTACTTAAAAAAGAAGATCCATTAATTAGTGCCTCTAAAGAGATTTGCAGATCAATTAATAGAGATATTTTATCAGGTGAGGAAGTATTTGATTGGTTATCGCCAATAATAAATGATAAGGATAATGGTTTTATGAAGCTCAGGAAATCTGCGTCCATACTTAGAGACATTTGTTGGATGGAGCATACTGATTATAGACCTGAACAAGCCTTTCTAAGAGTTTTAAGATTACCTTTTATGGGTATACAACATCAAGATAGAGCAACTTTAGCTTTAACACTTTTCTATAGGTATGGTGAGGAACAAACGGAAGTAGTAAAACAATCATGCATTATGTTAAATCAAAAAAGGCTGAGGTGGGCAAGAACAATTGGGTATGCACTACGTTTATCATATGCACTAACAGCTGGTAATACTGGTTTAATAAGCAAAACAAAGATTAGAATAAATAATCAAAAACTGATTTTAACTTTACCGAAGAATGAGCCTATATTTTATTCAGGATTTTATGAAAAAAGGTTAAACATTCTGGCACAGAATTTGGGTTTAATTAGTGAAGTTATAACTCGATAAATTTTATGAAGTTTTAGTCATTATCTTTTTATTCTCAGAGATAGAAATAGAAAGTTCACCGTGTTTTAACTTAATCGCATCTTCGCCAAATATTTCTCTTCGCCATCCTTTGAGAGAGGGTACATTAGCTTCATCATCACTAGCAATTAATTGCAGGTCGTTAACTGAGGCGATAAGTTTTACAGCAACATTATGTTGCTCGGACCTTGCTTTAAGTAAAACTTTTAGTAATTCAACAACAGAACCAATACCAACCTCTAGTTTATTTTTTTGAATAACCTTAGGACAATCATCTTCAGGGGTTTTTTTACCTATTCTTATCGCATGTAAAATATCTTCCTTATACTTACTCTTAACTAAGAACTTAGATAGTCTTGTTTGGGCAATAGCTTGCTCGTCAGGTGGCTTTAAGTTTGCTAACTCTACTAAGACTTCATCTTTTACTATTCTTCTCCTAGGCACATTCTGTTTCTGTGCTTCTGATTCTCTCCATCCAGCCAATTCTCTTAATACAGCTAGGAACCTAGGCTTTTTATCTCTGCTTTTTATCCTTTTCCATGCATCATTCGGGTTTAGATTGTAGGTTTGAGGATTAGTCAGTATTTCCATCTCATCTTTTAACCAATCAATTCTTTTGTTTTTATCTAATTGCATACTCAGCTCTTTGAAAACTTCTCGAAGATGTTCTACATCTGAGATTGCATAGCTAAGCTGTTTTTTACTAAGCGGACGCCTTGTCCAGTCAGTAAATCTTTGAGATTTATCAATATTAATTTTAATTATTTTAGAAACTAATGTTTCATAACCAACTGACTCACCAAATCCGCATACCATAGCTGCAATTTGAGTATCAAATAACGGTGTAGGAATTAGATTGGCTTGATGATGAAATATTTCAATGTCTTGTCTCGCTGCATGGAATACCTTAATTACTTTTGGGTTTACTAGGAGTTTATATAGGGAAGTTAGGTCAATATCATTATTTAGAGTATCTATGCAGTAAGATTTATCGGGGCCACCTACTTGAATGAGGCACAAAAGTGGCCAATAGGTTGATTCACGATGAAATTCTGTGTCAACAGTGACAAAATCTGCATTAGATAGATGATTACACAGTTCATCCAATTCTGAAGTAGTATTAATAAGGCTCATAACGTTTTAATATATTGAAGTTACATATACTGCAATAGTAGTATGCAAATTTATCTATTACGAATTTTAATTACTTTTATGTAAAAACTTGACAAAAGCTTATATTCAGTGTGATTCATCGTCGCATAACTTACTATAATATCAGTATTTGAAGTTTTAAGGGAATTATTTAATGCATCAGTTTAGAACTCACACTTGCGCATCTCTTACTATTAAGGACGTTGGTAAAATTGCAAGGTTGTCAGGTTGGATAAACCGTAAGCGTGATCATGGTAATCTATTGTTCATAGATTTAAGAGATCAATTTGGCATCACTCAATGTGTGATTGATACCTCAAGTGATATTTTTAAAATAATTGATGATGCCAGGCCAGAAACAGTTATGTGTGTAACTGGTAAGGTTTTACAAAGGTCTAGTGAAACAATTAATAATAAACTTTCAACGGGAGAAATTGAGGTAAATATAGAATCTGTTGAGGTATTATCTCCTGCTGACCTTCTTCCAATACAAGTATATGGTAAAAATGACTATCCTGAGGATCTAAGATTAAAATATAGATATCTGGATCTTCGAAGAGATTCAATGAGAGAAAATATTATACTTAGGTCAAAAGTTATATCAAGTATACGTCAAAGAATGATTGATGCAGGCTTTATGGAGTTTCAAACTCCGATCTTAACTGCATCATCTCCTGAGGGGGCAAGGGACTTCTTGGTTCCCTCTAGATTAAATCCTGGAAAATTTTATGCTCTACCTCAGGCTCCTCAAATTTTTAAACAATTGGTTATGGTTTCTGGGTTCGATAAATATTTTCAAATTGCACCTTGTTTTCGTGATGAGGATGGAAGAGCAGATAGATCTCCTGGTGAATTTTACCAGCTTGATCTAGAAATGGCATTTGTTGAGCAGGAAGATGTGTTTAATGCCGTTGAACCAGTTATTGGTGGTGTGTTTAGCGAGTTTTCTAAAGATTTCAAAATTGATAAAAATAAGTGGCCTAGAATTCCTTATGCTGAGGCTATGCTAAATTATGGTACTGATAAACCTGACCTAAGGAATCCTTTACTGATTAGAGATGTAACTGACTCTTTTTCAGGGTCTTCATTTTCTTTATTTAGTAAGAATATAGATAATGGCTCTATTGTTCGAGCTATTCCTGCACCAAACTCATCAGAGCTTCCTAGAAGTTTTTTTGACAAACTTAATGATTGGGTTCGGGAAGAAGGATTAGGTGGGTTAGGATATATAATATTCGATAAAGATAGTAATGCTAAAGGCCCTATTGCAAAGCACCTTGATAAAGATAGGTTAGAAAAAATCAAAATTAATTTAAATCTTTCTCCTGGTGATAGTGTTTTTTTTGTATGTGAGAAAAAACAAATAGCTGAGAAATTCTCTGGTATGGTACGAGATAAAGTTTGCAATGAGCTCGGCTTACTAGAAAGTAAAACTTTTCGGTTTTGCTGGGTTATAGATTATCCGATGTTTGAGCAAGATGTTGTTACAGGTCATATTGATTTTAGCCATAATCCCTTTTCAATGCCTCAAGGAGGCTTAGAAGCCTTAAATAGTTTGGACCCGCTAACAATTTTAGCACATCAATATGATATAGTTTGTAATGGTATAGAACTTTGTTCAGGTGCAATAAGAAATCATAGAAGGGATATAATGATTAAGGCATTTGAAATTGCTGGATATGATGAAAAGACTATTAAAGATAGATTTGGGGGGTTGTTTGAAGCTTTCAGATATGGTGCTCCGCCACATGGTGGTGCTGCTCCAGGAATTGATAGAATCGTAATGCTATTAGCTGGTACGCCTAATATCAGAGAAGTCACATTATTTCCAATGAATAATCAGGCACAGGACTTGATGATGCAAGCTCCAAATGATGTTTCTGATAAGCATTTAAAAGAGTTAGCTTTAAAATTAGATATCAAAGATATTAAGTGATCTATATAATATGAATAATTTTAATTTATACGAATGAGAAAATGAAATGAATAAAGAAAAAAATGAGAGTGAATTTTCGAAACTATCATTTGAAGAAGCTTTGGAAAAATTAGAAGAAATAGTTAGAGACCTTGAAAGTGGGAATGTTAGTTTAGATGACTCTGTAAGATATTATGAAGAAGGTTCAAAGCTTATGAAGTTTTGCGAAAAGAAACTAACTGAAGCAAGAATGAAGGTAGAGAAAGTTTCAGGTATAAATGAGATTAAGGAATTAGAGGCTACTAATTTAGACTAATTATGTCTTATAAAGATAAACATAATGACTCCAAACTATTTTTTGATGAGCTAGAGAATGTTTCTTTAGAGACTATAAATGCTCTTGATAAGCTTCTTCCCGTAATGGAAAATTCTAGCGAGAGATTAATAGATGCAATGCGGTATACATCCCTAAACGGCGGTAAATGTTTTAGACCATTTTTATTCTTTTTATCTGCTAATATATTTTCAATACCTTTACTAAAAGTAACTAATATATGTGCAGCAATCGAAATGGTTCATTGTTATTCTCTTATTCATGATGACTTACCTGCTATGGATGATGATAATATTCGTAGGGGTAAACCTTCCAGTCATATTGCCTATGATGAGGCAACTGCAATACTAGCTGGAGATGCATTACTAACTTATGCTTTTAATATTATTGCTACCTCAGCTGATATTTCAAATATTGAACAGCGTATTGCTTTAATTATTTCTCTTTCTGATGCTGCCGGTCCTTATGGGATGGTAGGTGGTCAAATGCTAGATCTGTTATCTAAGCAGGCCACACCAACAAAAGGAGAGATCTTAAGAATAAAAGAATTAAAGACTTCAAAGCTAATTTCATCGTCTTGTGAAATGGGAGGAATTATTGGAAATGCTAATGATAATGAGTTGAGTGCATTAAAAAGTTTTGGAAGAGACATAGGGATTGCATATCAAATTATAGATGATCTTTTTGATACTGATGTTAATGAGGTTTCTAATAAAAGTGAGTCAATTCTTCCAGTATCTTTGGTATCAAATTATGGAGCGGAAGAAGCAAGAAGTATAGCAGAAGATTTAGTGAGAAGTGCGACTAGGTCTATAGAGGTTTTTGGCAACAAAGCAACTTTACTTCATGAAGCTGCGCAATTTGTGTTAAATAGAAAAAATTAATTTTATAATTACTTATGTCTTAGGGGAATAAGTTTTGGATATAAATCAGGGGACACCCTTACTTGATGGAATAAGAAATATTGAGGATATTTCTGAGTTTAGTTTATCTGAGCTTAAGCAATTATCACGTGAGGTGAGGTTAGAATTAATTAGAAATGTTTCGAAAACAGGAGGTCACCTAGGTGCTGGGTTAGGAGTAGTTGAATTAACTGTTGCAATTCACCATGTTTTTAATACCCCTGAAGATAAACTCATATGGGATGTTGGTCACCAATCATATCCTCATAAGATCTTAACAGGAAGAAGAAAACAAATGGATACAATTAGGCAAAAAGATGGATTGTCTGGTTTTACTTCTAGGGTAGAAAGTCATTTTGATCCGTTTGGTGCTGGTCATAGCTCTACTTCTGTCTCTGCTGCTCTCGGGATGGCAGTCGCTAGAGACCTTGAAGGTAGTAGTAATGAGGTTATAGCAGTCATTGGAGATGGTGCAATGAGCGCTGGAATGGCTTATGAAGCAATGAATAATGCTGGAATAATGGATAAACGTTTAATTGTTATTCTTAATGACAATGATATGTCTATTGCACCAGCTGTAGGAGCTATGAGTGCTTACCTTTCAAGGATTCTTTCATCAAATTCATATTTATCAATACGTAAATTAATGAAGCAAGCGACACATTATTTACCGAAGACTTTTGAAAATGTTGCCAGAAAGGCAGAGGAGTATACTAGGGGCATGGTAACTGGGGGAACTTTGTTTGAGGAATTGGGTTTTTACTATGTTGGTCCTATTGATGGCCACAAAATAAAGCATCTAGTCCCAGTTTTGAAAAATATAAGAGATACAAAAGGAAAAGGACCTTTCCTTATTCATACAGTTACTCAAAAAGGGAAGGGGTATCCTCCAGCTGAGAAATCCGAGGACAAATTTCATGGTGTATCAAAGTTTGATATTGACTCTGGTGACCAAAATAAAGGTAGCAATACAATTCCCAGCTACACTTCAATTTTTGCAAAATGTTTAATTTCTGAAGCGACAAAAGATGATAAAATTGTAGCCATAACAGCTGCAATGCCAGGTGGAACAGGATTAGATAAGTTTGGAAAAGAATTTCCTTCAAGAACTTTTGATGTCGGTATAGCAGAGCAACATGCTGTTACATTTGCAGGAGGTTTAGCATCAGAAGGGTTCAAGCCTTTTGTATCAATATATTCTACATTTTTACAAAGAGCGTATGATCAGATTATTCATGATATTGCAATTCAGAATCTTCCTGTACGTTTTGCCATTGATAGAGCTGGTTTTGTGGGAGCAGATGGATATACCCATCACGGATCCTTCGATATTTCTTATTTAATATGTCTTCCAAATTTTGTGATTATGGCTCCATCTGATGAGGCAGAATTTGTGAATATGATTTCAACAGCAACTCAGTATGATAAAGGTCCTATAGCATTTAGATACCCAAGGGGACAAGGAATAGGAGTTAAATTACCTGAAAAGCCAATCCCAATACCTATCGGCGAGGGTAAAGTAATAAGATCGGGTAATAAAATTGCTATCTTAAGTTTTGGTGCACGCTTGAAAGATTGTCTGATAGCGTCTGAAATTTTGATTAAAGAAAATATTGATGTCACTGTTGTAGATGCAAGATTTGCTAAACCTTTAGATAAAAAACTTTTAAATAAACTCTATAAAGACCACGAAGCAATTATAACAATTGAAGAGGGTGCTTATGGAGGTTTTGGTTCAGTTGTCCTTAAGTTTTTTAGTGATATGGGTTTACTTGATGATGGTTTTATAATTAGAACAATTAATATGCCCGATAAGTTTATTGACCATGCAAACCCCCAAGAGCAGTTAGAAATAGCAAAAATAGATCTAGAAGGTATACTTAGTACTATAAGACTGGTTTACTCAAGTATAAAAAATAAATAAAGATAATATGTCAAATATTAAATATAGACTCGATGATTACTTAGTAAAAAATAAACTAGCTGAGAGTAAAACTAAAGCACAAGCGCTGATTATGTCAGGTGTAGTTTATTCAAAGGGCAGAAAGCTAGAAAAGGCAGGTACAAAAATATCTGAAGATGTTCATGTTGAATTGAGGAGTAATAAGGCTAAATGGGTATCAAGAGGAGGAGAAAAGCTTGAACATGCCTTAGATTATTTTTCAATTGATCCTAGCGGACTAGCAGCTATTGATGTTGGAGCTTCTACGGGAGGATTTTCACATGTGTTGTTGGAAAAAGGTATAGCTAGCATATTTTGTGTTGATGTTGGTTATGGGCAACTCGATATTAAAGTGCGTAACGATAATAGAGTAATAGTAATGGATAGAACCAATGCTAGGTATTTAAATGAGAGAGATATTGGTATTGGTTTAGATTTAATTGTTTGTGATGTAAGTTTTATAAGTATCAAAACAATACTTCCATCTATACTTAAGCTTACAAATGAAGAATCGTATCTTATTTCCTTAATAAAACCTCAATTTGAGGTTGGAAAGGGGTTAGTTGGTAAAGGGGGTATCGTAAGAGATAGCATCCTTCACGATAAGGTTTGTAATGACATAGAAGATTGGGTTAATAATCAAAATGGTTGGAAAAGTTTTGGTATTACGCCAAGTCCAATTTTAGGTAAATCGGGTAATAAAGAATTTCTGATTTTTGCAAAAAAATCAAAATTGTATATTTAAGCTTGTTTGGTTATTGTTGTGGAAGTTGACAAGCTTATAAGCAACATTATTTATTAATCTAATTGTATTACTTATATTTTGAAAAACATTACCATCAAGTAAAGTCTCTACTATTTTCTCCAGTGGGTCAATTGGTTTTGGAAGGATTATAATGTCTATCAATTCGTTGTCTTTCATATCCAGCGTTTTCTTTGTATATTCTATAGCTTCCCTAAGTCCGCCATAGTAGTCAACAAGTCCTTTTTGGATAGCATCAGAACCGCTCCATACTCTTCCCCTTGCAACTTTAGAAATCTCTTCAATAGATAAATTTCTTCCAATAGATGCCTTATTGATGAAGTCATAATAAACTTTATCAAGATAATTATTTATAAGTTCTACTTTTTGTTTATTAGATTTTTTTGTTATATCAAAAAGGTCACTATTATTTCCAAATTTACTTGAGTAAATATTGATCTCTAAATCTTTAAGCATATCCTTTATAACCGGTTTTGCGGTAAGAACGCCTATAGACCCAGTTATTGTTGTTGGTTGGGCAAAAATTTTATCTGCTGCCATAGATATATAATATCCTCCAGATGCAGCGGTATTACCCATGGAGACAATAAAAGGTTTATTTTTCTCTCTAATAATATTGGTAGCCCTCCATATTTTGTCAGATGCAATGGGTGACCCGCCTGGGCTATCAACTCTAAGAATAATTGCGTCAATGTTTTCATTGTTTGCTGCATTGATTATGACCTTAGATAGATGTTTTGCAGAAATTATATCCTCACTAGGTAAACCAGTATTATCTCTATCCATTTGGATTTGTCCTGAAGCATAAATAATTGCAACAGTTTTACCTGGAGAGGTTTTTAAATTATTTTTTATTAAATATGAGTAATCTTCAATATTGATTTTTTTAACATTTTTATATTTCTTGGAAAGTTTATTATCAAACTCGTCTCTATAGCCTAGTTTGTCAACTAAACCCTTATCTTTTGCTTCATTGCTAAAATATGGTCCGTTATCAATAATTTTGATAATCTCATCAAATGAGAAATTTCTTGAATCAGCAATTTCTTTAGAAATTTGAGTGGACATAGAGTTTAGCAATTTATTTAGTGCCTCTTTATTATCCTTGGATATTTTTGACTCTGAGAATATTTCCATAGCTGATTTATAATTTTCTCTTTTGAATACTTCGAATTCAACTCCAATCTTTTTTAAGAAATCACTCAGAAAAGGTTGGATGATAGACAGTCCAATTAGACCAACATACCCAGAAGGCTGTATCCATATCTCATCGAAAATAGATGCAAGGTAGTAACTCCCAGTTGAGTTATTAAACTCCCCAAAGGTATCTGTATAAAGATATGTAGGTTTATTACTTTTTTTAAAGCTTTTTATTGCATCCCTGAGGTCTTTTAGTTGTGTAAGATTCATATTATTATTATTATTTATTGCCAAGAGGGCTTTCACATTATCATCACTTTTAGCAAAATAAATTGCATTAATAATTTCTCTAAGATTAATTTTGGGCTCTGACCATTTTATATAGTTAGTTTCTCTGAAAATCTGGTCAAGATCTAAAGTAAGAATTACATCACCCTTAATTTTATCTGGATGACTAACTATAATATCTCGATTTGAAATAAAGAATAAAAAAAATGTAAAAGTTAATAAAGTTAAAAACCCAACTGATGCGAGAAGTCCAATCAGAAATTTTTTTAAATAACTAAGAAATTTTAAAAAATTAGTTTTTTTCATTTTGTGCTTTGTGCATGAGAAGATGATCTGCCAGGACTAAATTAGTCATAGCCTCTGTAACAGGAACTGCTCTTATCCCAACGCATGGGTCATGCCTTCCTTTGGTGGAGATTGTAGTATTATTATTATTGATATCAATTGTATTTTTTTCTTTTAAAATTGAGCTTGTAGGTTTAATTGCAATTCTAATAGTAATTTCTTGTCCTGTAGAAATACCACCTAATATACCTCCAGAATGATTCGAGAGGAATTTAATATTTCCTAATTCATCTATATTCATTTCATCTGCGCTCTCATCTCCAGTCATATGTATGAGATCGAATCCACTTCCAATTTCTATGCCTTTTACAGCATTTATACTCATAAGAGCGTTAGATAATTCAGCATCTAATTTTTTATATATTGGAGCACCTAAGCCTACAGGTATTCCTTGTGCAGATACTTCAACTAGAGCACCAGTTGATAGGCCATCTTTACGAATCTTCTCAAGGTAAGTTTTCCATGTATCAACTGAATTTTTATCAGGGCAAAAGAATGAATTGTTATCTATCTCATCCCAATCCCAATTTTTTCTATTAATTTTGTGTGGACCAATTTGAATAAGTGCTGCTTTAATTTGTACTTTATTACCTAGGAGACAATTCAAAGTTTTATTTGCAATGACTCCAGCGGCGACTCTCATTGCAGTCTCTCTTGCTGAAGAACGACCACCGCCTCGATAATCCCTAATCCCGTATTTTTTCCAGTAAGTATAATCTGCATGACCAGGGCGAAATTTATTTTGGATATCAGAGTAATCTTTTGATTTAGAATCAATATTCTCTATTATGAGACTTATTGGAGTACCTGTTGTTAATCCATTAAAAACACCAGAGAGAATTTTCACTTTATCTGGTTCTTTTCGTTGTGTTGTATATTTTGATTGACCAGGCTTTCTTTTGTCTAGACTTTTTTGAATATCTTCCTCAATTAAACGTATGTTTGGTGGCACACCATCGACAATACAACCTATAGCAGGCCCATGACTTTCTCCAAAGGTAGTAAAACGAAATAAGTTTCCAAATGAGTTATAAGACATATTTAATAAAAACCTTTATTCAAAGTCGACTTTTTTCAAAAGATCTGATATTTCATGTGCTGAGCTCGGCTCAAGCATGCCTACAGTATTGTAACCGCAATCCACATGATGAATTTCTCCGGTGACTCCGCTTGATAAATCACTTATTAGGTATACACCCGACTTCCCAACATCTTCTTGGGTCACATTTTTTTGTAAGGGTGAATTTAGCTCATTCCATTTCATTATAAATCTAAAATTATTTATTCCTGAAGCAGCAAGAGTTTTCATAGGCCCAGCTGATAAGGCGTTAACTCTTATATTTTTTCTACCCAAGTCTGTTGCCAAATATTTTACACTAGACTCAAGAGCTGCTTTTGCAACGCCCATAACGTTGTAATGTGGCATAACCCTCTCTGCGCCATAATAAGATAATGTTAATAGAGATCCTCCATCAGGCATTATGTTTACAGCTTTGTTACATAAATCAGTAAAAGAGAAACATGATATTTCCATTGTTCTTAGGAAGTTTTCCTTTGTGGTATCAATATACCTCCCTTTTAGAGCTTCTTTATCAGAGTAAGCAACAGCATGAATCATAAAATCTATTTTACCCCATTCGTTTGAAACTTTTGAGAAAAAAGAGTCAATTGAAGATGGAATTGTCACATCACATTCTTCAATTATTGTTGATTCTAGACTTTGTGCCAAGGGTCGTAATCTCTTTTCGATAGCTTTGCCTTGATAAGAAAAAGCAATGTCTGCTCCATTTGAGAATGCTTCTTTTGCAATTCCCCAAGCTATGGACCTTTCGTTAGCAACTCCTATTACAATACCTTTCTTACCCGATAAAACACCCGATTTAGAATTCATTGTTTACTCATACCCTTAATTAATATAACCAACCAGATACTATATTACACCTTAAATTATTATGGGCAACCTATCTTAATATTTATTATTAAATT
>NZGX01000025.1 GCA_002691085.1 Rhodospirillaceae bacterium
AATTTTTTTTATTATCGTTTGAATTAAATCGTTTCTCTAAAACTTGGTAGACCTGGTCTGGCTTCAATTCACGAGCTGCTAGCAAAACTATCAGCATATATATCAGGTCAGCAGCTTCATTCAGAAGCTCGTCATCACTCTGAGAAACTGCAGCTAATGCAGTCTCGACCCCTTCCTCGCCAACCTTCTGAGCAATCCTTACTATTCCTTCTGCAAAAAGATTTGCAGTATAAGAATTCTCTGGACTGGAGTCCTTTCTGGACATCACAACTGAATATATTTTTTCGATAATATCAGATGTTAGTAGCATTTTTTCTTTATTCATTTATTTTAACCAATCATAATAAAAATTTTATAACCTTACGGGTACCCCGGCATCTCTGAGATATTCCTTCACTTCAGAAATTGTATATTTTCCAAAATGAAAAATTGAGGCTGCTAAAACCGCAGATGCGTGTCCTTCTAAAATACCCTCAAGCATATGGCTCGGACCTCCGACACCGCCTGAAGCAACAACTGGAACTGGAACTGAATCTGAAACCGCTCTGGTCAGATTAATATCGTATCCGTCATTTGTACCGTCGCGATCCATAGATGTGAGTAAAATTTCACCGGCACCGTATGATGCCATCTGCTTTGCCCATTGAATGGCTTCAATTCCAGTAGGGTTTCTACCCCCATGGGTAAATATCTCGTACCTGTTTGCAGATACTTTCTTTGGATCAACTGCTACGACTATACACTGACTTCCAAATTTCTCAGCTGCTTGTTTAACAAAAAGCGGATTGTCAACAGCTGCTGTATTTATTGAGACTTTATCAGCCCCCGACAGTAACAGTTTCCTTATATCTTCAATGTTTCTAACTCCACCCCCGACTGTAAGGGGCATAAAACAATTTTCTGCTGTTTTGGATACCACATCAAAAAGTATCTCGCGCCCCTCGTTACTTGCTGTGATATCTAAAAAACAGAGTTCATCAGCTCCAGATTTGTCATAAAATTTAGCCTGCTCTAGAGGGTCCCCGGCATCTTTAAGGTCAATAAAATTAATACCCTTCACCACACGACCATTTTTCACATCTAGACATGGAATTATTCGAATTGTTAACATTTTTTACCCAAAAAATTTCTAAGCATGTTTATTTGTAATCTACCATCATAAAGTGCCTTACCAACAATAATGCCATCTAGGTTAGAAAACTTTTTTACTTCTTTTTTAACTAACTCAAGGTCATCGATGCTGCCAACTCCACCTGAAATAATCACTGGTATTCTTACAATGCTTGAGAGGTTTGCTGATGCCTTAATATTGGGGCCATTAAGAAGCCCATCTCTTGATATATCTGTGTGAATAATAGCTGTAACACCAGAATCCTCAAATTTTTTTGCTAAGTCTAAATCTTTAATTTTTGATTGTTTTGCCCAACCCTCAACAGCAACAAAACCATTTCTTGAATCTATACCCACTGTAATTGTGTTTGGAAATAATCTACATGCCTCCTTAACAAGCTCTGGATTATTCAATGCTACAGTGCCGAGAATTACTCTTCTTACCCCTGTCTCAACCCACTTGCTTATAGCCTGAAGGTCTCTTATACCTCCACCAAGTTGAATAGGCAGGTTTGTATTTTCTATTATAGCTTTTATGAGTTTACCATTTTGAGACTTCCCCGCAAAGGCACCGTCTAAGTCAACAATATGTATCCATTCAAATCCTGAATTTTCAAAGTGCTTTGCTTGGTCTACAGGGTCATCGTTATATACTGTTTTCTTTTTTATATCTCCTTGAATGAGTCTAACGCACTTTCCATCCTTTAGATCTATAGCTGGGTAAATAATAAAGTTACTCAATTTTAGGGATTCCACTTTAAAAAATTAGATAAAAATTTTAGCCCAAGAAGTTGGCTCTTTTCAGGATGAAATTGTGTCCCTAACATATTTTCTTTTCCTACTACAGAAACTAAACTTTGGTGATAATCAACCGTAGCCAAGATATTATCCTTAAGATCACAAATAAAGTGGAAACTATGCACAAAGTAAAAGTAACTATTTTTACTAATTCCATTAAAGATATCATGTGAGCTGTTTAAATTTACTTCATTCCACCCCATATGCGGAATTTTAGGCTTTGTCAAACCTGTCGCTACCTTAGAGGAGGGGTCAATTGGAACCACTTTACCTGGTATCCAGCCTAGTCCTTGAGTCTTACTGTTTTCTAATCCGAAAGTTGACATTAGTTGCATACCAACACAGATGCCTAAAAAAGGTCGCCTTTTTCCTATAACAACTTCTTCCAAGGTCTCAATCAGCCCAGTTATAGATTCTAATCCTTTTTTACAGTCAGAATAAGTTCCCACGCCGGGAAGAATTACCTTATCTGAGTTCTTAATATCAATAGAGTTGTTTGACACAATTATATTGATATTATTCAAATCTTTTTTTGCCCTTTCAAGGGACGTATACAAAGACTTTAGATTCCCGGAACCAAAATCAATAATAACAACTTGCATATTCCGAACCTTTTAAGACCTCACAGCTTTCCTTTTGTTGATGGTATTTCATTTAATTTTCTATCATCCAACTCTACCGCAGCCCTTAAAGCACGAGCTAAACCCTTAAAGCATGATTCAATAATATGATGATTATTTTCGCCGTAATGATTCCAGACATGTAAAGTTACCCCTAAAGACTGTGCGAAGGCCTGAAACCATTCTTTAAATAGTTCAGTATCCATATCACCAAGCTTAGGTTTTGAAAAATTAACATTCCAAATTAAATATGGCCGATTGGATAAATCAAGCGAAACCTGAGAAAGAGTTTCATCCATTGGAATTGAAAAATTTCCATAGCGACGTATACCTCTTCTTTCGCCTAATGCTTTAGAAATTGCTTCACCCAAACAAATTCCTGTATCTTCAGTTGTATGATGAAAATCTATATGGAGATCCCCCTTTGCATGCAAATTAATATCTATCAAGCTATGGCGTGACAACTGCTCTAACATGTGATCTAAAAAACCAATACCCGTTGAGATATTATAAATTCCCTGACCATCAATATTTATTTCTACCTCTATTGATGTTTCTTTGGTTTTACGCAATACTTTAGCTACTCTACCGTTCATATCCTCGCCTTTTTAGCCTTTAATAGAATTTAAAAAAATATAGTCATATATATTAAGCAATCTAACAGCAGTTTATTAGAGTTAATCAATACTCCCTTAAAAAAATAACCCTACTGAGAAATACTTTCATTTCATATTAGATCTATACTACACCATCTGATAATTATGTAGTATGTTTATATAAATTGAAATTTATAAGGGTGTAAAAAGTTAAAATTGAGTGAATTTAATACAAATATTAACAAGAATACTGGTACTGAGGTTTCAAAACAACCGGATCCAGTTGACGTACATGTTGGAAAAAGAATTAAACTTCGTCGAACCATGCTTAAGGTAAGCCAGGACCAGCTTGCAAATGAAATAGGGGTAACTTTCCAGCAAATACAAAAATACGAAAGTGGGCATAACCGTGTAAGTGCTTCTCGCCTTTTTGATATTTCTACCTTCCTTACCTGTCATATTTCATACTTTTTTGAGGATTTTGATAGTGCTTCAAGAATTGAGCAAAACAGAACTGTTTCAAATGGAAACAGCCCTACTAATGAAATAAAAACCCCTACAGACCCAATGTTAAAAACTGAAACTCTAGAGGTTGTAAGAGCTTATTGGAGATTGCCATCCAATGATTTGAGAAAGTCTATAAGGAATTTACTGATTAGCCTGTCAAAGAAAGAAAGTAATTAAGCTAAATATCAATTTGGTATCCACCTTCCATCGTTCTAATTACTTCTAAAGATGAACTAATCTTGGTAATTTTCTTCCTCAGCCTGTATATATGTGTCTCTAAGGTGTGTGTGTCAATTATAGTATTATAGCCCCAAACAACCTTTAAAAGATCTTCTTTTAATACAGTTTTACCTTTAAACTTAATCAAAAGGTTCAAAATATTTGTTTCTTTTTCTGTTAGGTTTATTTGTTTATTATTACTTTTATTCAAAAAGTATTTCAGATCTGGATAAAAACAAAGCTCACCAAGTGTAAAGGAGTTATCATCCTCTAACCTTTTCTTCTCAAAAAGTGCCCTGATTGAATAAACCAGATCCTCAAGGTAAAATGGTTTGGTTAAAACGTCGTCAAAGCCTCTATTTTTTTGCAAAAATTTAATTCTGTCTAAGTCTTTTGATACAATTCCTATAATTGGCACGCCACTTAAAAGACTTTTATACTTATTTAGATTCTCAAACATATGTTCATCAAGTGCATGCGAGTCAAGAATAAGAAAGTCTACTTTAGATTTCATTATTATTTCGTAACTTTTTAAAATGTCTTCCGCAATCAATATACTCTTAAAGTTAAGTAGTCTATCTAATTGGTGCTTAAAAATATCTCTTAATATTGGCTCACTTGTTACGACGAGAAGTGTTTTTTCTTGAGCCATTTACTCTTTCCAATAATTGTACAATTAAGATAAATTTATAAACAACAATAACGTCATTACCCTAAATAAATCGTTGTTTCTTTTTGTAATATAATATTTTATTAAAGAATCTTACTTTCTTTCAAGAAAATAATAGTTTAAAGACATTATCCATGAATAATAATGATAACTCAGATTCTCCATTAGTAGTTAATAAACATCTTTATCATACTGATAGAGCTATTGCTGAAATTAGAAGAGGTATGCCCGTTCTAATTCAGACGGATACGTGTAATAGGCTTATGATTGCCTCTGAAACACTAAAAGACGATTTTTTTGACCTTTTAGTTGGAGAATCCAGAGAAAATATACCCACATATCTTACAATCACTCACAACAGAAGTAATCAAATTGGTTTTAAATCACAAAATAAAATTCCTCTTTCAATAGAGATAACTCAGGATTTGGCTAAAGATCATATTTTTGAATTTATTGGTCTGCAAAAACAGGGTGAGTCAAATAAAATATCACTTAACACAAAAATGTTTGATAATGATCCATCAATAGATGCGTCAATTGAGTTGTGCAAAATCGCAAAGCTGTTACCTTCATCAATCTCAACAGAACTTGACGTAAATCGTGCAAAATTTTTACTGGCTGGGAACAAATTTATATCAGTATCGGCTGATGATATTTTTGCATATAATTTTAACCAAGCTAACTCTCTTGAGATAGTTTCAGAAGCTAAAGTACCTCTTAAAGCATGCGAAAATACAAAAATCTTAGCTTTTCGTCCTTCAAATGGAGGACATGAACATTTAGCAATATTAATCAATTTTGAAAATAAAAGTCCAGTATTAACCAGAATACATTCAGAGTGCTATACTGGCGATCTAATAGGATCACTCAAATGTGATTGCGGCGACCAACTTCGTGGTGCTATTTCTACCATTGCCAATTCCGGTGGAGGCTTGTTGATTTACCTAGCTCAAGAAGGAAGGGGTATTGGTCTTGTAAATAAACTTAGAGCTTATGAGATGCAAGCTGATGGGCTAGATACTGTGGCTGCAAATGAAATGTTAGGTTTTAAAGATGATGAAAGAAACTACATGCCCGCCATTCAAATTTTAAAAAAACTGAACATAGAAAACGTCCGCCTACTAACCAATAACCCTAATAAGGTAAGTTCCTTAATTGATCATGGGATAAATGTAAGCCAGAGAGTTTCGCACACATTTCCGTCTAACCACCATAATTGGTCTTATCTTAATGCAAAAGAAAAAAAGCTGGGACATATTAAATAAGCTGGGACATATTAAATAATATGTCACCAGGTTAAGGAAAAATTATTACATTGAATGAAATCAAAATTATACCTAATTCTAAAAGTCAAGGAACTATCTATTTTAAAAAATTAATTACAAAATGTTCATTGGGCAGGAGTGGTATAAAAAACAATAAATCCGAAGGAGATGGGTCTACTCCCGCAGGGGTTTTTCCTTTAAGAGAAGTATTCTATAGAGAAGATAAAATAAACCTATCATTTTCTGGTTTAAAGCTAAATATCATAAAAAAAGATTATGGATGGTGTGACCAACCAGGTGATATTAAATACAATCATAAAGTTTTCTTACCCTACCATTCTTCTACAGAAAGCCTTTGGAGGGATGATGATCGTTACGACATTATAATTGTCCTAGGTTACAATGATCAACCTGTTGTATCTGGAAAGGGAAGCGCTATATTTATTCATGTTACTAGTTCCTATGATAAACCAACGGAGGGGTGCATCGCGTTAAAAAAAAATGACTTAATTGATATAGTTAACAACTGCGATAAAAATACTTTATGTAATATAATTTCTTCAAATGAGGNTTTTTAGTTTCTTTTACCAAAAACACCTTCACCAACCCTAATATGAGTTGCTCCGAATTTAATTCCTACTTTATAGTCATTTGTCATGCCCATACTCAAGAATTTAATTTTGTTTTCTTCTGCAATAGTGTTAAGCATAGCAAAATGCGTCTCAGGAGACTCATGCTTTGGGGGAAGACACATTAAGCCTACAACATTAAGTCGATAATCATTTACACATATATTATAAAATTCTCTAACTTCACTAGGTCTTATTCCTGATTTTTGATCCTCGATTCCCGTATTCACCTGAATAAAACATTTCACTTCCGTATTTTCTTTTTTACATTCCCTAGAAATTTTTGATGCAAGTTTAATTCTATCTAATGTCTGGATGTAATCAAATAATCTTACTGCTTGTCTTACTTTATTAGTTTGCAATGGTCCAATCATGTGGAGCTGTAGATTGGAAATTTTATTTTTTAAATTGGTCCACTTTTCGGTTGCTTCTTGGACCTGGTTCTCTCCAAAACACCTATGGCCCACATCCAAAAGTTTATTTACAGACTCTAGTGATTGTTTTTTTGAGACTGCGATTAATTCAATTTTTCTATCATAAGGACTTTCTAATAAAGCCTGATTTATATTATTTTTAATATCTGTATACCTGTCTTGGATTTTCATATACTTCTTTTCAACAATTATTTAATCTAAATAATATAATTAAAAAAATGATACATTAATGACATTAAATAGAAACAAAAAAATTCCCAAGATAATACTTTTCACAGATGATGAAAATATTATCAGTCCTGTCGCCCTTGCTAAAATTATCCCTATTAATTGGGGAATCCTTATGAGAAACTATAACGTACCCGATCGTAAGGAGCTAATTTGCGAGGCCGCAAAAATTTGTAAAACAAGAGGTATTTTTTTTATTATCGCAAACGACTTAAGTCTAGCTCTTTCTCTTAATGCATCTGGATTGCATCTATCAGAATATTATTCTTCAAACAAAGTTCTTTCACCAGTTTTTTTACACTCAAAAAGACTACACATTACCACTTCCGCTCATTCATTTTATAAGTTTACTCTAGCACGACGTTATAAATTTGATGCAGTATTTTTATCACCAATTCTAAAAACACAAACACATCCAGAACAAAACGGATTAGGNATATATAGGTTTATAGCNTTGTGTAAAAAAAATCCGGTAAAAACTTTTGCTTTAGGCGGGGTTAGGTTAAATAATTACAATAGACTTATTAACCTTGGTTTATACGGAATAAGCGGAGTAAGTATTGGAAGTACACTATTTCAAAATTTTAATCTTACACCTAATCGAGCACCCTTCTGGGGCGTATCGATTTGTGAAACTGTTTTATCCCGATCAAAGTAAAATGCGTTAGCATCAACAAATAAACTAGGAGAGAGATATATCATACCTCCAACCATCCAACGTTTTCCTTCTAGATCTGTTAATTGTGGCTGCGAAAAGGCCATCTGCCTATAGCTAAAATTTAAATCAAATGCCTTTGAGCCGAAGCCAAGTCCTGCTTGCCATAATACTTGAGTATCAGACATACCCCTTGGACTTACTACTTCTTTATAAGCACCACTTAAGTAAAAACCTTCATAACCCAAAAGTGCCCCAAAGACTTTTTCCGAACTTGGTTCAATTAAAAATCTATAAGATTCATTAGCCAATCCATTAATTGACCCAAAATTATTTTCACCTGAAATTGAATTACTATTAAGTTTTTTTAAGTCATTATCAAATGAAGAGTAGTAGTTGGTTGAGCCAAAACCCCTGGAATCAGTAGTTTCAAGAATTACAGTCCCAAATGCAGGCAGTGTATATCCTATAGTTAAAGAAGTTTCGTTAATGAACTGTGAGAGGCCTCTAAAAACTGAGAATAAATCGGATAATTTGTCTGAAGTCATATCCTTAATGTTAATCTCATTCTTACTTAGATTCATGTTTTTCCAAGCACCCCCAAATGCTAATTCTGCTCTCAACGGAACAATATTAAACATCATAACTAGCACTAAAGAGGCTGATATTAAAAAAACTCGGAACATTAGTAACTCCATTACTTACAATTTATCCGAACATTTAAGGGATAAAATGTATAAAAGAATGGAATGGGTCAAGTGGATAGCTAAATCTAGGGATAAATCTTGAAATATTGTATCATTTCATCAACAAAGATGTATAAAACTCATGTATGTGTGACCAAAAAGACATTTATGCCTAATAAAAGCCACTAATTTATAAGGGTTATCTTTGTCATAAATTGTTATTATTTTTTGATAATTTGGATGCTGCCCCAGCAACTTGAAGAAGACTNCGTTCAACTATCTGTTTGGTAAGGCTGTTTTGTGTTTTAACCAACTCTTCTGATTTAGATAAAATCTCTAATGACTTAAGTAAATATTCAGGTGTCCAGATTTCGCACTGTTTTTTAAAATCTTGGCTACGTTTAAAAAAAACTGGTGGTTTTAGTTCTTTAATAAGTTTATCTAATGGGAATTCCTCTTTTTTAGAAACAACTGAATTCAACCGGTGGACGTGTCTAGAGGTTAATAGTAAAATTGCAATAGAGTTTGCACCCTCAGCGATTAGCCTGTTGAAAATTCGTGTAAGTAATTTTTTATTCCCTGATATAGTTGCGTATATCAGGTCATCGTATTCCTTTTTATCCCCCTTGCCTATACAAGCGATTACATCATCTAGAGAAATATGATTATCTTCATCGGATATTTTATATAAACATAATTTATCAATCTCTTTTAATGTAATACCTCTATCTCCCCCGAGATTATCTGTTAGCCAAAAGAGTGCATCCTTACTTATTAAAAAATTATTCTCATTAAGATGATTCAAAATATATTTTTCCAGAGAATAAGGTGTATCCTCATAACAAGCGTAAGCTAGGAAATTATTATTCGTTTCAAATAGCCTCCTAAGTGATGACCTAGGTCCTAAGTTACCACTTGTGAGTATAAAATATGTTTTACTGTTCTCGAGTGTCTCTAGCTGCTTCAACTCTTTTGTTAGAGTATCATCTGAGTCCGAAATCCTTATAACTCTATTATTTCCTGAGAGTGATAAAGACATTGCCTCATCATAAAGTATGAATGGTTTCTCTTTTATAATCTTACAACTTAAGTCACTTAGTGAGAATGGGTCTTTGATATTATTCAAGATTACAGATTTAAACTTTGCATAGAACTCTGACACCTGTCCTTGATCTGGTCCGTAAATTAGTATTACATTCTTAATTTTTTTTAAGTCATTTAAATAGTGATTTATTTGAGAAGAAGTAACTTTCACTTTTTTAATTTTTCTGAAAGCTGTTTGAAAAATAAATTGATAGTATACTCCTTATATTATCACTTATACGACGTAAGGCACGAGTCTCAGCATTCTTCTGAGATGCAATTGTAGCATATTGTTGATCGAGTATATTATAGGATACAGTTACGCTAGTTGTATCTCTAAACATACGTGTAGTTCCATTCCATAATATAATATTAGCAGTTACTATATAGTTTGCCCTTGATGAAGTTGAGTCTTTTCTAATCCCTATTTCTTGAATTCTAGTAGTAATATTTACTTGAAGGTCGAATTCTTTTTTGGAGCTAGAGCCTTGATTAATTCTTTCTCTTAAAAACTGCCTAAGTTCAATTCCCGTTCTATCAGGTATTGGCCTCACATCAATTTTCTGTAATAAACCTATTATACCTTTATTACCTTCATTTAAATTATAAGAATAAATAGGCTTAAAACCACAACCTTGAAGAGTGAGGATAATAATCACAGTAAAGGGTATTTTTTTCTTAAGGAAAAATAACATTGCCACTTCTTATTTACTAACTATAATATTAATGATTTTATCAGGAACCAATATTACCTTCCTAACCTCCTTGCCTTCTATTTGGGCTTTAACTGTTTGCAATGAAAGTGCTAATTCTTCACAAACTGTTTTCGAAGAACCAGGTTCAATTTCAATTTTACCACGCATTTTTCCATTAACCTGTACAGGAAGTATGACCTTATCCTCTACTAATAATTGAGAGCTAAATACTGGCCATTTAATATTTGAAACTAAACCGTCCCCGCCCAGTCTAAACCACATTTCTTCAGTTATATGGGGAATAAAAGGATTTGCTATCCTTGCAAAATACATTAAAGAAAATCTTTTATAATGAGCTTCGTTCTTAGCATCAGACTTGTAATCAACAATATAGTTTGAAAGCTCCCTTATATTTGCAATGCCTGTATTAAATTTAAAACTTTCTAATGCTTCGGTTACGTTTGCAATAGCTTTGTGAATAACTTTAAGCAAGTCTAATGGTATATCTTTTTCATTCAATATTTCGCAATTTTTTGTTTGTTCAGAAACATTATGAACAGTTCTCCAGAGTTTATTCAAGTACCTCCAAGCACCTTCAATTCCAGCATCAGTCCACTGAAGGTCTCGTTCAGGAGGGGAATCGGATAACATAAAAAGCCTTGAGGCATCCGCTCCATATGTATCAATTATCGATGCAGGGTCAACCGTATTTTTCTTTGATTTAGACATTTTTTCTTGTCGGCCGAGCTTTACTTTTTCTCCCCCGGACAAAGATACAATCTGTCCATTCGTTTCTTTCATTATTTCGTTAGGTGATAACCACTTACCTTCATCAGTCTGATATGTTTCATGTGTAATCATTCCTTGAGTAAAAAGTCCTTTAAATGGTTCTTTGATATCAAGGTAACCACAATCACTAAGCGCCCTTGTAAAAAACCTAGCATACAACAAATGCAAAACAGCATGTTCTACACCTCCAATATACTGATCTACTGGAAGCCAGGTATTAACTATTTCTTTAGCGAATGCCTTTTGTTGATTTTTGGAGTCACAAAACCTTGCAAAATACCAAGAACTCTCAAAAAAAGTATCAAACGTGTCTGTCTCCCTATTTGCTTCTTTTTTACATTTTGGGCATGAGGTTTTTTTCCAGTTGTTGTTTAAGTCAAGAGGATTTCCGGTGGTATCAAAATTTACATCCTTAGGCAAAACAATTGGTAAATCTTCCTCATTTACAGGGACTTCTCCACAGTGACCGCAATGAACAATTGGAATTGGACACCCCCAATATCTCTGTCTTGATATTCCCCAATCCCTTAACCTGAATTGAGTATGTTTTTTTCCAGCGTTAATTTTTTCTAATTTTTGTACCACAGCTTTTTTTGCTTCATTGGCGTTAAACCCATTTAGAAAGTCTGAATTAATCATAATACCCGGTCCATCATAAGCTTTCCTTTTTGAAATCATTTCATTTTCAAAAATATCCTGGGAGGATGAGAGGGGCATACAAACGCATTTAATTGGTAAATTGTACTTAACAGCAAAATCCATATCTCTTTGGTCATGAGCAGGACAGCCAAAAATTGCACCAGAACCATAATCCATTAAAACAAAGTTTGCTATGAAAAGTGGAACTCTGATCTTAGAATTAAATGGGTGAAAAGCAAATAAACCGGTATCAAAACCTTTCTTTTCTGCTTTATCAATACTTTCTTGAGAAATCCCCAAGCTGTTGCATTCATCAATAAATTTTGTTAACTCGACATTACCTTTTGCTAGTTTTATGGATAAATGATGATTGGGTGCTATGGCACAAAATGAGGCTCCAAAAATTGTATCCGGACGCGTAGAATAAGTTTCAATATAACCAAAACTTTCTTTTCCATTTTGAGATTTTATATTCCATCTGATAAAGGCACCCTCAGATTTACCAATCCAGTTACTCTGCATTAATTTAACTTTATCTGGCCACTTATCGAGCTTTTGTAATTCCTTTAAGAGATCCTCAGCATAATTAGTAATTTTAAGGAACCATTGATTTATCTCACGTCTCTCTACAGGAGCATTTGAGCGCCAACCCTTTCCGTCTATTACCTGCTCATTTGCTAGAACACATTTATCTACTGGATCCCAATTCACCCATGAGCTTTTTCTATAAGCCAGACCCTTTTTATAAAAATCGAGAAACATTTTCTGTTCGTGAACATAGTATTTTGGGTCTGAGGTAATAATCTCCTTTTCCCAATCTAACGATAATCCCAGTGGTGAAAATTGTTTTTTCATTTCAGAAATATTTTTAAGAGTCCAAGCCTCTGGATGCATTCCCCTTTCTAAAGCTGCATTTTCTGCTGGTAACCCAAATGCGTCCCAACCCATGGGGTGAAGAACGTTATACCCCTGACCTCTCCGAAACCTGGCTAGCACGTCACCAAGAGTATAATTTCTTACATGACCCATGTGAAGACGACCTGAGGGGTAAGGAAACATTTCAAGTACATAATACTTTGGCTTTTTACTAGATGGGTCTGATAGAAATACTTTTTCATCATGCCATTTTGTTTGCCAACGAGCCTCAACCTCTGAAAAATTATAACGCTCTGTGTTCATCTTAAATAATCTTATTACTTATCTTCAATGACGGCTTGCATCCTCAATTTCCTTGCACGAGTTAAAATTGCATCTTCAAACTCTGTTGAGACCTCATCGCCGACGCCACTATCTTTCCAGCTCTCACCTTCTCTAACCTGACGAAAAACAGAAGCTTTTATTCCATCAGCTCTGAGTAACCTTCCCAATATGTATATATTTACCTTGAATCTCTCATCTGGACTCTCAGGAAGGGCATGCCAGTCTGAAATTATAATACCACCATAGGGATCTGCTGATGCGAGGGGCATGAAAGATATAGTATCTAGGGCTGCCCTCCATAAAAAAGCATTAACTGCTACCGCACCATCTGTTCCATCAGAGTCGCC
>NZGX01000026.1 GCA_002691085.1 Rhodospirillaceae bacterium
TTTAGCTCTTACAGTCTTTCTTAGGCTATTGCTATACCCTTTAGCTGATAAACAATTTAAGGCAATGACCAAATTAAAAAAATTACAACCTGAGATGAAAGCGCTGCAAGAACGTTATTCTGATGATAGGACCAAGCTGAACCAAGAACTAATGGAACTTTACAAAAAAGAAAAAGCTAACCCTGCTGCAGGATGTTTACCAATTCTTGTGCAAATACCAATATTTTTTGCTCTATATAAAGTATTGTTTGTCACTATTGAAATGCGACATGCCCCATTTTATGGTTGGATTAATGATATGTCAGCGAAAGACCCAACAAGTATTTTTAATATTTTTGGTTTATTGCCTTACGAAGTACCTTCGTTTCTTGTTCTAGGTGCATGGCCAATAATAATGGGAATAACCATGTGGCTTCAAATGAAATTAAATCCAGCACCAACTGATCCTCTACAGGCAAAAATTATGAGTTTTTTGCCAATTATTTTCACAGTAATGCTTGCAAGTTTTCCAGCAGGGTTAGTAATATATTGGGCATGGAGTAATGCCCTTGGTATATTACAACAATGGGCAATAATGAGAAAAGCAGGTGTAAAGGCCTAACGAAATGCTTGGTACATTCCAAGAAGAAAAAAAAATATCTAAAGATTTAATAAGGTTTTTCTCAAGTAATAGTAACTTTATAGTCAGTGCAAACGAAACAAAACAACTACCGGAAACAAAACTCACTGAAATAGCTTTTGCAGGAAGGTCTAATGTTGGAAAATCTAGTCTTTTAAATGCTATAACTAAGAGAAAATCATTAGCCTATATATCAAAACTCCCAGGAAGAACGCAGGAAATTAATTTTTTTAATCTAGGCGAGAAATTAATTCTTGTAGATCTTCCTGGATATGGTTTCGCTAGAGCACCTAAGTCAAAAATTGCTAACTGGACAAGCCTAGTTAACTCTTATTTAAGATACAGAAGTCAGCTTTCCAGAGTTTTTATATTAATCGATAGCCGACATGGATTAAAAGAAAGCGATCATGATACTATGAAAAATATTGAAAAGGCTGCATTAAGTTTCCAAATAGTCCTTACTAAATGTGATAAATTAAAACCTGAAGCCTTAAATAAAATTCATTTACTCGTCAAAGAAAGAATTTCAATCTACACATCTGCTCACCCAACAATACTCGCTACAAGTGCAAAAAATAATTATGGTATTAATAACTTAAGATTTTTTATTTCTGAACTTATATAATACAATGTCTGCGTCTGGACTCATAAATAGGATAGTATTAGCTCATGTATAGTTCAAAAGAAAATGAAGGTTGGTTAAAGAAAGCTGGTGTTTTAGCTGATGCCTTACCATATATGAAGAAGTTTTCTGGAAAAACTGTTGTTATTAAATTTGGGGGTCATGCTATGGGTGAAAATGAGCTTTCATCCAATTTTGCAAGAGATGTTGTTTTACTCAAACAAGTAGGAATAAATCCAGTCATAGTTCATGGAGGCGGACCTCAGATTGGACGAATGCTTGATAGGCTTAAAATTACAAGTACTTTTATTGACGGTCTCAGGGTCACTAACTCATCAACTGTAGAAATTGTTGAGATGGTTTTAAGTGGTTCAATAAATAAACAAATTGTCTCTGATATAAATACTGCAGGAGGGTGCGCAGTTGGTTTATCAGGAAAAGATGGAAATATGATTCTTGCAAGAAAGTTACAAAGATTAAAGAAAGACCCTGACTCAAATATTGAAAAGGTCCTCGACCTTGGGTTTGTTGGAGAGCCTCAATTGATTAATGCAGAAATACTAAAACTACTTAATGAATCAAAAATTATTCCTGTTATAGCACCTATAGGCATAGGAGAGGCTGGGGAAACCTTTAATATTAACGCAGATACTGTCGCAGGCTCGATAGCATCAGCATTAAATGCTTCAAGGCTCTTAATGCTAACTGATGTGGATGGCGTTATGGATGAGGAAGGAAAGTTAATAAATGAAATGAAAGCCTCCCAAGTAAAAAAACTTGTAAAAACAGGCGTAATAAAAGGAGGGATGATTCCCAAAGTTGAAACATGCCTGAGATCTGTAGAGGAAGGCGTTGATGGTGCTGTAATAATTGATGGGAGGGTTTCACATTCTATACTTTTAGAACTTTTTACATCAAAGGGTGCGGGTACAATTATTAGAACTTAATCAATAAATTAGTTCTTATATTTGAGTCTTAATGTTGGAGATAGATTTAATGAATACTGAAGAGTTACAGAAAGAAATTGAAAAAGCATGGGAAGACAAGGATAGTATTTCTCAAGAAACAAATGGAATTATAAGAGAGGCTGTAGACGAAACACTTTCTCTTTTAGATCAGGGTAAAATAAGAGTTGCTAATAAAATAGATGGTAAATGGATGGTTAATGAATGGTGTAAAAAATCAGTATTACTATCGTTTCGCTTAAATTCTATGTACTTGCAAAAGGGGGGTCCTGATGGAAGTTTATGGTGGGATAAAGTACCATCAAAGTTCTGCAATTGGGGGGAAAAAGAATTTAAAAATTCTGGTTTTAGGACCGTACCATCTTCTGTTGTAAGATACTCTGCATATATTGCTAAAGATGTTATTTTAATGCCTTCTTTTGTAAATTTGGGTGCATTTGTTGATGAAGGATCAATGGTTGATACATGGTCAACAGTTGGTAGTTGCGCACAGATTGGTAAGAATGTACATCTTTCTGGCGGCGTTGGCATAGGTGGGGTTTTAGAGCCACTCCAGGCTTCTCCTGTAATTATTGAGGATAATTGTTTTATTGGTGCTCGATCAGAAATTGCAGAGGGGATTATTGTTGAAGAAGGTGCTGTTATTTCAATGGGTGTTTATATTGGTTCATCGACAAAAATAATTAATCGAGATACAGGAGAAATATATTTTGGAAGAGTTCCAGCCTATTCTGTAGTTGTCCCAGGAACGATTCCGGGAAAAAAACTTGATAATGGTATGGCTGGACCAAGCTTATATTGTGCTGTTATTGTTAAGCAGGTAGATGCTAAAACACGCTCAAAGGTATCTATTAACGAATTGTTAAGAGAATGAATAAAAAAATAGCTAAAACTTCAAAACAGATAGACCCAATTAACCTTACATCAGAGCTCATCAAATGCCCTAGCGTTACCCCAAGTGATGAAGGTGCAATTGATTTATTAGACAAGACGTTGACCTCTATGGGTTTCTCCTGTCAACAAATAGAATTTCAGGAACCTGGGACTAAGAGAGTAAATAATTTATATGCTGAAATTGGAGATAATGGAAAGAATTTTTGTTTTGCAGGGCATTCAGACGTCGTACCTATCGGAGATGGTTGGGATTACGACCCATTTGGAGGTCAAGTGGTTGATGGTAAACTATTCGGGAGAGGTGCATCAGACATGAAAGGTGCGATTGCATGTTTTATATCTGCAGTAGGAAATTATCTAGAACACCATGGCATACCTAAAGGGACAATTAGTCTTCTAATTACAGGAGATGAAGAAGGGCCTGCGATAAATGGAACAAAGAAAGTCCTTAATTGGCTGAAAAGTAGAAATAAAAATATTGATTTTTGTGTAGTTGGTGAGCCAACAAATCCTGAAAAAATAGGGGAAATGGTAAAAGTTGGAAGAAGGGGGAGTGTAAACGCAAAACTAACTGCTCATGGAGTACAAGGACATGTTGCTTATCCTCATCTAGCAAAAAATCCTATTAATATTCTTCACAGATTAATTTCTGCATTACTTTCCAACACTCTAGATAATGGAAATGAGTTCTTTCAACCATCAAACTTGTCTCTTACTTCAATTGATGTAGGAAATACTGTAACTAATGTTATACCCTCTGATGCTCATGCTAACTTTAATATTAGATTCAATAATATTTATAATAAGGATTCAATAAAAAAGTGGATAAAAGATACATTAAATAGCGTTGCTTCTGAGAACGAATATTCACTAGAGACAACAGTAACTGGTGACTCATTTCTATCTGAGTCAAATGAATATACAAGTATAGTCTCTAATTCTATAAAAAAAATTGTGGGTATGAATCCTGAACTATCCACAACTGGAGGTACATCTGATGCAAGATTTATACATGAATACTGCCCAGTATGCGAGTTTGGATTAATAGGAAAAACTATGCATAAGGTAAATGAATTTGTATATATTGACGATCTAATGACTTTAACAAGTATTTATAATAATATTCTAAATAATTTCTTTTTACACAAATAGGTTATTTTTAATGAGTGCAAAAGAAATAGCGAATGTTTTCTATGGTTTTTTTTTAATTATCAAATTTGATGAAAGATTTATAGATCACTTTGAAAATTCTGAAAAAGCTTTTTGGAAATCATTCTATGCAGCGATTGTAATTGCACCTGTTCAATTAATATATGAATGGGGGCTTTATGTTTCATCGGATGAAAGACCTGGGCTAATAAGAAGTATTCCAATTGGAGTATTAGAATACATTATCTTATGGACCTTATTTCCTCTTGTAATGATATACATAACTAAAGTAATAAATAGAGAAGAAAATTATTTTAGATATATAGTCTCTTATAATTGGTTCCAAATGTGCATATCTATAACAATTATGCCATTCATAATACTTTCAGTATTTAATTTTTTGCCTGCCTCTATAAGCAGCCTTTTAGAAACGTTGGTATTTTTACTTTTTGTATTTTATAATATTTTTATAGCAAAAGTAATTTTAAAATTACAAACAGGTCCAGGCTTTAGTATAGTATTAATTGATATTCTTCTGACATTGCTTGTAACACAAATTATACTCTCAATTCTTTGAATTAATCACTATATTTAACAGACATAAGATATAAACCACACGCAGGGGCTGTAACACCAGCCTTGGCTCTATCTCTTGCATCCAATACCTCTCTAATATAATCACTTTTCCATTTACCTATACCTACCATTGTTAATGATCCAACAATATTTCTTACCTGGTTATGTAAAAATGACGGGGCTCTTATCTGAAATTCTATCTTATTACATTCTTCTGAAACTTTTATTTCATTTAATGTCTTTATTGGAGAATTTGACTGGCAAGAAGAAGACCTAAAACTTGTAAAATCATGTTTACCAATTAAAAACTGTGATGCATATCTCATATCATCGACATTTATATTTCGAGGCAACCACCAGTATCTATTTCTATCTAATGTTAGAGGTACTTTTCTAGTACTTATTAAATACTTATAAACTCTCTCGCAGGCTCCAAACCTAGCATGAAAAGAGCTATTAACTTTCTCAACATCTAGAATCACTACCGAATAATCTTTTAAATATGCATTAATTGCATTCCTAACGGTATACTCATCGTCATTTCTTGGAATATCTACATGGGCTACCTGTCCGAAAGCATGAACACCTGCATCTGTTCTTCCGGCACCTTGAACGGATACAGGATTCTGAGAATACATCTCTATAGCTTTTTCAACTACCTCTTGAACAGCAAGTCCATTATTCTGCTTTTGCCACCCTACAAAATCTGAACCCTCATATTCTATTTTGAGTTTATATCTTATCATCTTAAATGCTGTATACTTTTCCAACTATCTTTTACCGCTGCCCATCTCTCGTGATCTCGCCATTCACTATCTAGCTTTAAAAATTTTGAAGAAAAACCCTCTAATTGAAAGCCACACTTCTTTACTAGTGATTTTGAGGATATATTTCCTGGCTGAATATTTACTTCAATGCGGTTAAAAAATAGAGTATCAAAGGCTAAATTCATTAATAACACTAATCCCTCTAACATATATCCTTTCTTGCAAAAATCTTTATCTAAGTAATAACCAAGCGTACAAGAGCAATAGGCGCCATATCTAATATCATTAATATTGATTACACCTAATAATTGATTGTCCGAATTTCTAGAAATAAAAAAACCCTTTGTATAACCTTTTCTGATTCTAGATAAATAAAACTTATATTCTTTTATTGTCTTTGCAGGAAAAATCCAAGGCTGATGAAAATCAATACTCTTATTCGTAAGAATTAAATAATCTTTTGCCGAATCTAAAGTTGGCAAAAATAAGTGTACTCTATCCCCACATGCAACAATATTTTTTTTCTTTACGATTTTATATTTTTTTAAAAAATTTTTAATCAACCTTAGTTCCAACCTTAATATTGATTCCACGAATAAAGTTTTCAATACTCATTGGTTTTCTTCCCATTCGTTGGACTTGAGTAGGCTGAATTGATCCTAATTTACAACCAATGGAAAGATTCTGATCAAGAATATATCCAGCTCTTCCTTTCTTAGACATATCGGCTTGGGCCTTGATAATTTTAATTCTCTCTCCCATATATTCAATATATCCACATGGGTACGGAGAAAGACCCTTAATATGGTTTCTAACACTCACGGCCGTGTCATTAAATGAAATTCTCTCTTCATTCTTTGTAATTTTTTTTGCATAAGTTACCCCTCCTTCCGATTGATTTCTCAAAACATACTTCCCTTCACTTAATTCATTTAAGGCCGTAACTATCATATTTGACCCAAGATATGAGAGTTTGTCATGAACAGCCTTAAAGTCTGAATCATCTTTTATAGGAATTGCTTCCTGTGAAATTATCTGCCCCGTATCAAGACCACCATCCATTTTCATAATTGTAATACCGGTTTCTTTATCTCCCTCCATTATAGCCCTTTGTATTGGTGCAGCCCCACGCCATCTTGGTAATAAAGATGCATGTACATTTATACATCCTAGTCTGGGATAATTTAGAAACAACTCTGGTAAAATTAATCCGTAGGCAGCAACAACAATTACATCAATATTAGATACTTCAAGCTTTAGATATGATTTAAGTGAATCTGGAGTATTAACAGGAATATCAAGATTAATTGCTTGTTTATGGACAGGAGTATAACTTAATTTTTTACCCCTTCCTTTTTTTTTAGGTGCCTGAGTATAAACTTCTATAATATCAAACTTTTTATTCAAGGCCTCAAGAATAGGAACGGCAAAATCTGGTGACCCCATAAATATAAGACGCATTTAATTATTTTTTCCATTATTGATTGATTTCTTATACTTTTTGAGCTTTCTAGAAATGATTCCTCTTTTAAGTGATGAAATGTGATCAATAAATAAAATGCCATCTAAATGATCAACTTCATGTTGAATAACTACCGACAAAAGCCCTTTAGCCTCAAGCTCTATTTTCTTATTACTCTCATTAAGGTATTCAACAATAATTTTGTCCGGCCTATTAACATATTCAAAATACCCGGGTAATGATAAGCATCCTTCCTCATGTTTCTTATTTTCTTCTGAGCGCCAAACTATTTCTGGATTAACCATTTTTAGCTCCCTGCCCTCTTCCTCTGATTGTGTTGTATCAACTACAATCATTCTTTTATTAAAGCCAACCTGAGGTCCAGCAAGGCCTATCCCGGGAGCCCGCTTCATGGTTACAAACATATTATCTAGAAGCTCTTCAACCTGAATATTAAAATCTAGTACTAGCTCGCACTTTTTCTTAAGTTCTGGATCCGGGGCTATTATAATTTCTAATTCAGACATTAAATTTTTCTCTATTCAATATTTAATATATTAAACTATGAACATATCAGTTATAGATTATATCCATAAATAAAATGCCACCTATTACAAGATGGATAACTCCTGAAAAAATTATAAATCTCGCAAGAATTATCTTATCTATCCCTTTAAATTCTCTCACAATTAGTTTGGCAGATATTAATGAAAATAAGCTCTCTAAAACAACAAACCAAGCAAAAATATATAAAGCATTTTGCGGGCCTGATAAATCTTTAATAAAAATTATTATTGGCAAACCCAGAGAAAAATTAATAAATGAATGAAATCTTACACCTTTAATTCCATTATGTTCTATCCAATGATAGTAAGATAACCATCCACTAGTTTTATATACCTGAGTTATACCTATAAAAACTATTACAATAGTATATATTATGATCATTTTATTATATTGCACTATTATTTTGATAAAGAATATCTAATCAATTATAAATAATATTATGACAGAATCAAAAATTATATTATTAATAACTTTGGCCTTATTTCTTTTCATAATTTTATGCTTAATATTATTTTCAAAAATAGGCCTAATAAAAAATAGAATAGCAGAAATCATAAATATCCTCTCAGAGCGCTCAGGTCAAACTACCATACAACTTGGAGAACTAAATAAGAGCCTAACTTCATTAAGTGAAAAAACTACTAATCTTAATATCCTTTCAACTGGTTTAGGAAAGGAGGTTACAAGCCTAAACAATATATTAGCTAATAATCAATCAAGAGGGGCGTTTGGCGAACTTAGCTTAGAGATGATTATAAAGGATATTCTTCCTGAAAAATATTATAGCTTCCAAGAAACCCTCTCAAATAATAAAAGAGTCGATTGTATAATTAAGTTACCTGGTAAACATGGGGATATTTGTATAGATTCTAAGTATCCACACTCTAGATTTATTGAATTAATGGAGTCAGATAAAGATACGAAAAATAATGCCAAAAGAGAATTTTCAAGATATGTTCTCAATCATATAAAAGAAATTCAAGAGAAGTATATTATTCCTGGGGAAACATCTGAATGGGCTCTGATGTATGTACCCTCAGAATCAGTATACATTGAGCTCAATGTAAATTTTCAAGAACTAATTCAGGTAGGTTTCCAAAGCAAGGTTATACTAGCTTCCCCCTCTTCTCTTTGGGCCATATTGAATTCTGTTCGTGCAATAATTAGAAATAGTGAGATCAGTGACAATGTTGCGCACATACAAGCTGAGGTTGAAAAAATTTATAAATATACTAATAATCTATCAGGCCAGATTCATAACCTAAAGAAAAAATTTAACTCAATGAATTCCGATATTGTCACAGTTGAAGAATCAACAAAAAAAATTACAACCAGCTCTGAAAAAATCATTACGATTGAAAAAAATAGATCTTGATTTTTATAAAGGAATAGAGATTTTATTTTGCTCGATTAAAACTATACCCACCTGTTTGAACGGCTTGGGATCCAGGAGGTATATCAACCCTCACGGTCTTTGTTTGACCAGATACACCAGGAAAATCTTGAAAAATTGCTTCTATTATGAATGGCATAACAGCATTAATTTGAGCGTTACTTCCTAAAGAAGAAGCAGAGCTTTCAAAAACTCTAACTGGATTTTCTGTATCATAACTTCTTGCATTATAAATAACAATTTCAACATTTCTTGAATAAAGCTGTTTTGTTTTAGTCCGAGTGTCGTATGGATATCCTAATCCATAGCCAAACCCATATGGATTACCATACCTAAAGCTATAATGAAAATTGGAAGATTTAGAACTAATATCACTTATTGGACCCTCCACAGACCAATTAAGAATAACAATATAATCTATGTTTTCATTGCGCCCTGACAATCTTCGCCACCCCATATCCTCAAGGTATTCTTCAATATTTTCTGAATAGTAATCAAATGCTAGAGTTTCACCACCTTCTAGATTTTCTGACTTGATCACAAAAGTTTTATTTTCAATAATTCTATCCATGCTGTGGTATTTTGTAACATCTGAAATGAGATATTTTGTTGATGTACAATTAGTAAAAAATAGAATTAAAATTATTAAAGAAAAAAATCTTTTTATATTTAAAGATACAGTCATATAATTTACCTCTAGAAATCTAAATATAGCTTTAATTACGAAATATTTTGAACATTGGTTTAAGTATTATATTGGTCGCCTCGATTTTAATGCAGCGGTAATAGTTCCATCATCAAGATAATCTAATTCACCACCAATAGGTATACCTCTTGCAAGACCAGAGATTTTTACTTTTGTCTCTTGGAGAAAATTAGCTATATAATGCGCAGTAGTTTGACCCTCAAGTGTGGCACTAAGAGCCATAATTACCTCTGAGACATTTGTTTTCTTCGCCCTAGAAACAAGACTATTTAAATTAAGATCTTCAGGCCTTATTCCATCAATAGCTGATAATAGACCTCCTGTAACATGATATAAACCCTTAAATGATGAAGTTCTTTCAAGAGCCCATAGATCAGACACACCCTCAACTATACATATGACAGAAGTATCTCTTTTTGGATCTTCACATATACCGCATGGGTCTGTAGAATCAAAATTACCACAATTACTGCATACTTTAATGTTATCTAAGGCATTTTCTAGGGATTTCAGAAGAGGTTTTATAAGAACATTCTTATTCTTAATTAACTCTAAGACAGCTCTTCTGGCAGACCTTGGGCCTAAACCAGGTAATTTTGAGAATTTTCCTATTAGATCTTCAATATCGTTACCTAACATAAAAATTACCTTTAAAAAGGAAGCTTAATTCCAGGAGGCAAATTTAAGCCCCCTGCCAAATTACCCATCTCTTCTTTCATTCTCTCTTCCAACTTTAATTTTGCATTATTAGTAGCTGCAATTAATAGGTCTTCTAAGACCTCTATTTCCTGACGGTTTACAACAGATGGATCAATGTTAATCTTCTTAACAATAGCTTTACCTGATAAAAAAACCTTAACCATTCCCCCGCCAGCAGAACCAACAACCTCAATACCCTCAAATTTTGAATTCATTTCAGTCATTTTCTCTTGCACTTTCATTGCATCTTTAAATAAAGAACCGAGGTCTTTCATCTTATTCTCCCTAACTTAGTATCTGAGTTATTTCTTTCAATATTAGCTATCCTTGAACCAGGAAATGCATCTAATATCCCCTCTATTATAGGATCTTTTGAAATTAAATTTATTTCTTGAGCATATAATGGCTCGTCCCCATTTTTCTTTAATAATGAAATACTCCATTTCTTATTTGTTTCCTTGAATAAAAATGCAGCTAGTCTGGTAGAAAAGTCTCCCCTAAGCTCTGTGGCATCTGCAATTTCTATTTTCCTGCCTTCAAAATTTACTAATCTTACAAAATGTTTTATCTCCCCAGCTAACTTAACCTCTTTTCTATCTAAACATAGATTCATAACCTCACTTAATGAGTTTGGTATAGATTGTTGTTGAGGCTCTATATTAGATTTCTTATTTTGGACTGGGTCATTTATTACACCTACAGTATTTTTCAGATTAATAGGACGATCTATTTTTTTTTTTATTACATTGATGATCTCTTCGGGAGTAGGCTGGTCTGAAATAAAAGAAACTTTTACTAGAGTCATTTCCAATGATTGAATAGGTATGGGAGCTGATCTTATCTCAGTTATTCCTTTCAAGAATAATTGCCATAGGGTTGTTAACTGAGGAATTGAAAGTGAATTAGATATTGTTGACGCTCTTTCTTCCTCCGAATGAGAAAATGGCATATCTGAAGTTTGACTAGCAACTAATTTTTTACACGTTAGCCAATGTGTAATCTCTAATAACTCTTGGAGAATCCTGGTAGGGTCTGAACCAGAATTATATATTTTTCTTAATAATAAAAAAGTAGAACTCATTTCACCCCTTAGGATGTGCTCATAAAGGTCTAGTATAAGACCTCTATCAGAGAGCCCCAGCATCAACCTAACATTTTTATAAGTAATTTCTTCAGTGTTATCTTTAACAGTCGGGATCGCTTGGTCTAAAAGAGACAATGCATCACGAATAGATCCATCTGCTGCTTTAGCTATAACATTTAATGCTTCATCTTGAATTAGTAATTTCTCTTTATCAGAAATACTCCTTAAATGAGAAAGTATATCTTCAAACATAATTCTCTTTAAATCAAAACGCTGGCACCTGGAGAGAACAGTTATGGGTATCTTATTAACCTCTGTTGTTGCAAAAATAAACTTTATATGAGGGGGAGGCTCCTCTAGAGTTTTTAGTAAAGCATTAAATGCTTGCGTTGAAAGCATATGAACTTCATCAATAATATATATTTTATTTCTAGCTAAAACTGGCTTATACTTAACACCCTCTAGTAACTCTCTTACATCATCAACACCTGTCCGACTTGCTGCATCCATCTCAATTACATCTACGTGTCTATCATGTGAAATAGAAATACAACTTTGACATTCACCACATGGCGAAGATGTTGCTAATCCCTTACCGTCTTTGCCTACACAATTTAGAGCTCTTGCAATAATCCTTGCAGTTGTTGTTTTACCTGTGCCCCTGACACCAGTTAAAACAAAAGCATGAGCAACTCTATCTGATAAGATTGCATTAGTTAAAATTCTAACAGTTGCATTTTGACCTACAAGCTCTGAAAAATTTTTAGGCCTATACTTGCGAGCGAGGACAAGGTAGGAATCTTTGTCTTTTATATTCTCTGGTAAAAGTACATTTTCGGACATTTGTTTTATTACTCAGATTAATTAGTCTAAAAGATAAGCAATAGCACTGACGGTGACCCAGATATATATCGTTACGGCTGCTTCCTTTCAGATCTGACCGGATTGGCGAAAATATCTGCCCACCGCCAGCTATATAGGTATATTATATTTATTTATAAATCTAAAGAACCAAGTTCAAAAGCATACGCTTTTAATTTTAAATGATGACAATTCTTGCTTGCGGAGATATCTTTAGCGGTAAAATACTCAGTATATGCCCAAGAAATAAATGTAAAATAAGTAACTTATGAAACAAATCAAAAGAAACAAGACCCCAACTATACTATGTATTTTAGATGGCTGGGGATACCGTAAAAACAAAGAAAATAATGCTATAGCCCTAGGAAAAACACCACATTGGGATAGACTAATTAAAGACCCTGCTAGTAAATTAGCATTCCTAACAACTAGCGGAAAATATGTTGGGCTGCCAGATGGTCAAATGGGTAATTCTGAAGTAGGTCACATGAATATTGGAGCAGGAAGAGTCATGCTCCAAGATCTGCCAAAAATTAATGAATCGATCAAAGACGGTTCTCTAAAAGAGAATCCGGTGTTACTAGACCTGATAAAAACCCTTAAAGAAAACGATTCTGATTGTCATATAATAGGTTTGTTGTCAAAGGGTGGCGTGCACTCCCACCAAGATCATTTAGTCTCTTTGATAAATATCATTACCTCAAATAATATCAAAATAAAAATCCATGCCTTTCTAGATGGAAGAGATACAGCACCCAAAAGTGCAATTTACGAATTATCTGAATTTCTTGAGGACCTTAACGGTAATAAAAATGTCCAAATATCAACAATAAGCGGAAGATACTTTGGTATGGATAGGGACAAAAGGTGGGATAGAACAAAAAGAACATTCGATGCAATTGTGCATTGTGAGGGTAAAAAATTTACTAACCCAACAGAGATAATAAAAGAATGCTATCAAGATGGGAAAACAGATGAATTTATAGAGCCGATGGTTAACAAAAAATATAGTGGAACCATGAAAGATGACTGCCTTCTTTCTATAAATTTTAGAGCTGACAGGATAAGGCAAGTTCTTGATGCCTTAGTAAACCCTAAGTTCAATAACTTTAATACTTCTACAAAATCCCTTTTTTCAAAAAAAGTAGGGCTTACAAATTACTCTGACCACTTGTCATCACTTATGGATACAATTTTCCCTTCCGAAATACCAAAGAATTGCCTGGGGGAAATAATATCCAAAAAGAAATTAAATCAATTAAGAATTGCAGAGACAGAGAAGTATCCTCATGTAACATTCTTCTTTAATGGTGGTTCTGAAATTCCCTTTAAAGATGAAAAAAGGATATTAGTTCCAAGCCCTAAAGTTGCAACATATGACTTGAAGCCTGAAATGTCTGCCTATGAAGTTACAGACATACTGGTTAAAGAGATACAAAAAAATGAATATGATTTTATTGTTGTAAATTATGCCAATGGAGATATGGTTGGACATACNGGTATTCTCTCAGCTGCAATTAAAGCTGTCGAAACGATAGATAACTGCATAGGATTAATCGAATCAGCAGTCAGAGAGAACGATGCAACAATGATAATTACTGCAGATCATGGTAACTGTGAACTTATGATTGACCCAGTAACATTAGAGCCATTTACCTCTCATACAACTGGTGAAGTTCCACTTCTTTTGATTAATCATAACAATAATAATAAAAAATTAATAAATGGTTCATTATCAGACATTGCACCAACAGTTTTAGAGATTATGGATTTAAATAAACCGAATGAAATGACTGGAAAATCGCTTCTAAAATGACTCTTCGGATCAAAAGTAATTTAAAGAAAAGTATTTATTCCATATTTATTTTTATTTTTCTAATAAACCATAATATAGCACAAGCAAAGCAAGATGAGGGTAAAATAAATGAGTCAGACCTTGAAGAAGTAAGGAAGGAACTTAAGAAAGCAGAATCGCTGAATAAGAAGATTAGTTCTGCAAAAAAAGAGATTAATAAAAACACTATCTTGATAAAAAATAAGATAATAAAATTCAACATAAAAATTCAAAATTTAGAATTTCAAATACTTGTCCTTCAGGAGAGAGTAAACCTTATTGTTGAAGAATATACAAATAAAAGAAAAGAACTATCAGAACAGGAGCAGCAGATGGAGGAAATAATTTTATCGCTTCAAAAAATAGCTATTCGCCCCAGAGATAACCTAATACTCCAACCATTTGATCCTAATAATGCGATACGCTCTGGACTTCTACTATCTAATGTTATCCCTGAAATTAAGGATAAAATATCTGAACTGTCTGATAGTCTTAAATTTTTATACTCCCTTAAAGATAAACTTGATAAAGAAGAATTAAAACTAAGAGTCTCAAGAGCGCACCTGTGGGATGAAAAGCATAGGTTTGATATAATATATACTAAAGAATTAGAAAAGAAAAAAGAGCTTGAGCATTCCTCCTTAGAGATGTCAAATAAGATAAAGAAACTTGCCAAGGAAGCTAAAGATATAAAAGAACTTTTAGAAAAAATAATAGAAGAAAGACGTAATAATAAACTCCTCGACTCACCTGACCTCAGGTTTATTACAGAAAGACACCCACTTGCTAAAAATAAAGGTATAAGTTTTGGTAACACAAATATGATTAGGTACCCAATTGTTGGCAAAATAATAAAAAAATATGGGGAACCATCGGATAAAAATAATTCCCTTACTAAAGGGGTAACTATCAAATCCCTTCCTAAATCTAGTGTTGTATCACCTGCTGATGGGTTGGTCGTCTTTTCTGGACCTTTTAGAGGCTATGGAAATATCTTGATCATACAACATGATAAGAGATATCATACTCTAATCTCTGGTGTTGAAAAAATAATGTGCGATATTAACCAAATTGTTTTAGCGGGAGAGCCAGTAGCCTTTACGCCAGAAAATAAAGAAAGCAGCCTTTATATTGAATTAAGAAAAGATAGTAACCCAATTAACCCTTTGCCATGGCTTGCAAAGCAAACATAAAGAATTAATCATGAGAAATAAAATTAAACTATTAATTATTACACTCCTTGCAGTTTATACTTTTCCTGCATACGCTAAAAACTTTACCTCGGAAACTTACAACCAACTTGAGCTTTTCAGTAATGCTTTTGAAAAAATTAGGAAGGATTATGTAGAAAATGTCTCTGATAAAGAATTAATTGAGTCAGCAATAAATGGAATGCTAACTTCTCTTGATCCTCACTCAAGCTTCCTATCTTCTGATAGATTTGAAAATATGAAAGTTCAAACTAAAGGAGAGTTTGGGGGTCTTGGAATAGAAGTAACAATGGAAAGTGGTTTTGTAAAAGTTATATCGCCGATAGATGATACACCCGCGTTTGAAGCAGGTATTCAACCAAATGATTTCATCACTGCTATCAATGGTGAAACGGTTTTAGGCTTATCCCTTAGTGAAGCTGTAGAAATGATGCGTGGANCTATTGATACAGATATAACAATAACCATACGTAGAAATGGAAGAGAAAGTTTTGATATTACAATTACTAGGGCGATAATTAAAATTAGATCTGTCAGACATAGGATAGAAAATAATGTTGGATATATTAGAATTAGCTCTTTTAATGAACAAACTCAGGAAGGATTAGAGGAAGCTATTGCAAAAATCCAAAATGAGTTAACTACCAANACAATTGGGTATGTAATTGACTTGCGGAATAATCCCGGTGGTCTTCTTGATACAGCTATATCAGTCACCGATACATTCCTTGAAAAAGGAGAAATAGTTTCAACAAGATCAAGAGATTCAAGTGACATTGATCGTAAAGCTGCGAAAAAGAAAGATTTGATAAATGGTCTCCCAATAGTTGTATTAATAAATGATGGCTCTGCGTCAGCATCTGAGATTGTTGCCGGTGCACTCCAGGACCATGGAAGGGCTATTATTCTTGGAACCAAATCATTTGGTAAAGGGTCGGTACAAACAATAGTTCCAATGCAAGAAAATAATGCAATGAGACTGACAACCGCGAGGTATTATACTCCCTCTGGCAGGTCAATACAGGGAACTGGAATAATACCGGATATAATTGTTGAGCAATCAAAAATTGAACGGTTACAAAGATCAGTCAATACAAGAAGTGAGTCTGCTCTTCGAGGAGCTCTAATTAATGATACAAACGATGATAATCTATCTGAAGAAAAAGAAGAGATAATTCGTAATACAAATGATATTGATGATTATCAACTAGCAAGGGCTCTAGATTTAATTCAAGGCTTATCTCTATACAAAAAAATATCAACTGATTAGGGAGGAATAAAATCTCTAAACTCTCTGATAAGCCCTATAGGCCTGCTGTTGGAATTATGCTTATAAATAAATATGGAAAAGTTTTTGTTGGTCAGAGGATTAATGAAAAACCAGCATCTTTTCAGATGCCCCAAGGTGGAATTGATGAAGACGAAGCTCCCGTTGAGGCTGCCCTTCGAGAGCTTGAGGAAGAAACAGGAATAAAGAATGTCAAAATAATNGCAGAGAGTAATAAATGGCTAAAATATGAAATACCAGATAGTTTCTCTAAAAAAAAATGGATGCGAGAATTTAAGGGACAAAAACAAAAATGGTTCCTTATGGAATTTATAGGAAAAGACCATGAAATAAATATTCACAAATATGAGCCAGAATTTTCAAACTGGAAATGGATCGAGCCATTCTTACTTCCAGAAATTATAGTAGAATTTAAAAGAAAACTATATGAAGAAGTTTTAGTACAATTCTCAAAACACCTAAACTAAATTGAATTAATCTATCAAACGAGCAAACTCTCTTAATGATTCTAATCTTGAAGTGGCACTTTTCTTAAATCCATCATCATTTGAAGAATCAATCTCTGATTGTAACTTTTCTTCTAATTCTGATAGTTTCTTTAGACTCACTTCATCTTTATCTAATATTTTATNTGCTAAGACTGTACATGAGGACTCATTTATCTCAGCAACACCTCCTTCTATAAAATAACTTTTCTCAAACTCATTATCCTTTGAAATTTTAAGAATCCCTGGTCTTAAATCAGAAATCATAGGCATATGCTTAGGGAGCACACCAAAATATCCTTCCTTACCAGGTACTACCACCATATTAACCTGGTCAGAAAACACCAATTTGGCAGGAGAAACGAGTTCAAACGTTAAATTATCCAATTTTCTAATCCCTACTTCAAGACTCAGTTAAGCTGCATCTGCCATTTTCTTACCTTTTTCTACAGCATCATTTATAGTACCAACCATATAGAATGCTTGTTCTGGCAAATGATCGTAATCCCCATCAATGATTCCCTTGAAACCTGCAACCGTATCTTCTAGGTTTACAAAAACTCCCGGGGAACCTGTAAAAACTTCCGCAACATGAAATGGCTGTGACAAGAAACGTTGGATTTTTCTAGCCCTTGCAACAACTAACTTATCTTCTTCAGATAGTTCATCCATTCCAAGAATTGCTATTATATCTTGAAGGCTTTTATAAGTTTGTAAAACTCTTTGGACCTCTCTCGCAACACCATAGTGTTCATCTCCCACTATTCTGGGATCAAGAGCTCTTGAAGTAGAATCTAACGGATCGACTGCAGGATAAATTCCTAACTCTGCAATTGACCGAGAGAGAACTGTTGTTGCATCAAGATGTGCAAAAGATGTAGCCGGCGCAGGGTCGGTTAGGTCATCAGCAGGAACATAAACTGCCTGAACAGATGTAATCGAACCCTTTTTCGTAGAAGTAATCCTTTCCTGAAGTGCTCCCATATCAGTAGAGAGTGTAGGTTGATAACCAACCGCTGAAGGTATTCTTCCCAATAGGGCAGATACTTCAGAACCAGCTTGCGTAAACCTAAAAATATTATCAACGAAAAGTAAAACATCTTTTCCCTCTTCATCCCTAAAATATTCTGCTTGAGTTAGTGCTGACAAAGCCACTCTAGCCCTGGCTCCAGGAGGTTCATTCATTTGACCAAAAACTAGTGATACTCTGCTTTCTCCTTTTAGATCAATTACACCAGAATCAATCATTTCATGATACAAATCATTTCCTTCTCTTGTTCTCTCACCAACACCAGCAAAAACAGAGTAACCTCCATGGCCTTTAGCAACATTATTTATTAATTCCTGTATGAGTACAGTTTTACCAACACCCGCACCACCAAATAAGCCTACTTTTCCCCCCTTTGTATATGGCTCCAAAAGATCAATAACTTTAATACCTGTTACAAGAATTTCTGTTTCTGTTGACTGATCTACAAAATCTGGAGCTGGGCGATGTATTGGTAAAAAATCACTTGCTTCAATTTTCCCCTGTTCATCTATTGGCTCACCAACAACGTTCATTATTCTTCCAAGAGTTTTTGGTCCTACAGGCATTTTTATTGGGGCCCCGGTATCAGTAACTTCCTGACCCCTGACAAGGCCCTCTGTAGCATCCATTGCTATGCATCTGACAGTACTTTCCCCAAGGTGCTGAGCAACTTCAAGGACTAATCTTTTCCCCATATTTTCAAGATGGAGCCCGTTCATAATGTTAGGAATATTTTTATCAAATTTCACATCTACAACTGCTCCAGTGACTTGAGTAATACTTCCTGTGTTATTTTTACCTGTCATTGATTAATTCCTTCACAAACTAAACATATTATTTCATTATTAAAATTTAAACAGCTTCTGCGCCAGATATTATTTCTATCAACTCAGTTGTTATTTGAGCTTGTCGCGTACGATTATATTTCAAAGTAAGTTTATCAATCATTTCACCTGCATTTCTTGTAGCGTTATCCATAGCTGTCATTCTAGCTCCCTGTTCAGAAGCACCATTCTCTAATAAGGATTTAAATATCTGAACTGCCAGATTCCTTGGAAGTAAGCTATCAAGAATTTCTTGCTCAGAAGGTTCATATTCATAACTTAAGTAATTACTATTACTTTCATCTTCTAAAACATCAGTTTTATATGGAATAGCTTGATGACAAGTGACCTCTTGTGTCATTGCAGAAATAAATTTCGCATAAATCAAATGGCAAAGATCAAACTGCCCATTATTAAATAACCCAATAACATTAGATGCAATTCCTTCTGCATCAGGGAAAGAAATACCTTTCCGACCAAAATCTTCAAAATGCTCCACAAACAAATGACCAAATTCTTGCTTAAGAGCTTCTTTTCCCTTACGCCCAATTGTAAATATTTTTACTTCTTTTTGATTTGAGATTAAATCATTAATCATTCGTCTTGCGGAACGAATGATGTTTGAGTTAAAGCCTCCACATAGCCCTCTGTTTGCTGTCATTACTAATATTAGATGAATATTATCTTTTCCGTTACCAGAAAGCATTGGAAGATTACTGGCATTTGGGTCGATTGATAAAGCAATCTTTTGCAAAATTTTCGACATTCTATCAGCATAAGGTCTTGCTTCCTCAACTAAATTTTGTGCACGACGTAATTTAGAAGCCGCTACCATTTTCATAGCAGAAGTAATCTTTTTAGTAGACTGAACTGAGGTTATTCTCAGTTTAAGATCTTTTAGATTTGCCATTAAAAAAAATTTCCTCTCGGCTTAGGTAATAACAAGAATTCTATTTAAATACTTTGACAAATTCATCTAGAAAGTCTTTAAGCTCTTTCTCTATTTCCTCATTTAATGATTTTTCAGTTCTTATTTTAATAAAAATCTCCGGTTTTTTATCTTTAATTGATTGAATCAGTGACTTTTCAAATTTTTGAACATCTTTTACTGAAATTGAATCAAGATAACCTTCTGTTCCTGCGTAAATTGAAACTACTTGTTCTTCAGTTGGCATTGGTGAATATTGGTCTTGTTTTAGAAGCTCGGTTAGTCGCTCACCCCTTGCTAGAAGTTTCTGCGTTGCAGGATCTAAATCTGAAGCAAATTGAGCAAAAGCTGCCATTTCTCTATATTGTGCTAAATCTAGTTTTATGCCACCTGAAACCTGCTTCATTGCTTTTACTTGTGCTGCTGAACCAACCCTTGATACAGACAACCCTACATTTACAGCAGGTCTTATACCTTGATAAAATAGATCTGTTTCAAGAAAAATCTGACCATCTGTAATTGAAATAACATTAGTGGGTATATATGCAGATACATCATTTGCCTGAGTTTCAACTACTGGCAATGCAGTAAGAGAACCTGATCCATTTTCTTTGTTAAGTTTGGCAGCCCTTTCAAGCAACCGAGAATGTAAGTAGAATACATCTCCAGGAAAGGCTTCCCTTCCTGGAGGTCGACGAAGTAAAAGAGACATTTGACGATAAGCTACCGCCTGTTTTGTTAAATCATCATAAAATATAACAGCATGCTTTCCATTGTCTCTGAACCACTCACCAATTGTACAACCTGCATAAGGTGCTAAAAACTGCATCGGCGCAGGATCAGAAGCAGTAGCAGCAACTATACAAGTATACTCAAGTGCCCCGTAATCTGACAAAGTTTTAACTACTTGAGCTACATTCGATCTTTTTTGGCCAATTGCAACATAAACGCAATAAAGCTTCTCACTTTCATCCTTAGCTTCTTGGTTAATGTTTTTTTGATTAATAATTGTATCTAGAATAACTGCAGTTTTACCTGTTTGCCTATCTCCAATAATCAATTCTCTTTGACCTCTTCCCACTGGAATTAGCGAGTCAATTGCTTTTAAACCTGTTTGGACCGGCTCGTGGACAGAAGTTCGAGGTATAATTCCCGGAGCCTTAATTTCTGCTAATCTCTTTTCTGTCGATTTGATTTCACCCTTACCGTCTATAGGATTCCCTAGGGCATCAACTACTCTTCCCAACAGTCCCATACCAACAGGAACATCAACTATATCACCTGTTCTTTTAACAACATCCCCTTCTTTAATTCCACTGTCATCACCAAAGATCACAATACCTACATTATCATTTTCTAAATTCAGAGCCATGCCCTTGACTCCCCCAGGCATCTCTACCATTTCTCCAGCCTGAACCTTATCAAGGCCATAGACACGGGCTATACCATCACCAACTGATAAAACTTGACCAACTTCTGATGCTTCCGATGCATTATCAAAGTTAGAAATTTGTTCCTTTAATATTGAGGAAATCTCTGCAGCACGAATATCCATTTATGCATTTCCTTTCATGGATAAGCCAAGACGTTTTATCTTGGATTTTACTGAACTATCAAACATTCTAGACCCCATACTCACTGTCAAACCACCTAACATATCAGGATCAGTATTAGTAATCATATCAATCTTTGAGCCAAGGCACTTTTCAAGTGTCTCTATCAATAACTGTTGTTGAATTTCGGTTAAATTAATGGCTGATGTTACCACAACGGTTAACTGACCATTTCTTGAAGCGTAAATATTTTCGAAGGAGTTAATTATCTCTGGCAAAGCAAAAAGTCTTCTATTTTGGGCCAAAAGACCTAGGAAATTTTTTAGAGTTTTTGATAATTCATAATTTTTTGCCACAGCTAGAACACCATTAGCTTGATCATCCCTCCCAAAAACAGGGTTTTTTATTAGCTTTACGAAATCTTTACTCTTATCTATCACGTTTTTGAGTACTAGCAATTCTTCTGATACCTTATCGACAATATTGGAGTCTTCAGCTAATTCATACAATGCAAGTGCATACCTTCCTGCAAACCCACTATAATACGATACATCAGACATTTTTCCCCCTAAGTCTTATCCGTATATTCATATGCTCAAAAAAATAAAAAACAACCATTAATTCATCAACAAAATACTTAAGAACGGGGTCCTAGCATAAGAAAGTTTAAGTTGCAACATACCTAAAAATTATGATTAATAAAATGAATAAGGGTCAACATCAACCTGAACCCTAATCAGATTAGTTTTATTAGTTAAATCAATCCACCTCTTTACAAATGGCTGTAAAAGTAAATTCTTAGGCCCTTTAACTAGAAAGCGGTATCTATACTTCCCTCTGAGCCTGGTCATAACTGCTGGAGCAGGCCCAAAAATTTGAATATTATCATTTTTTGGCTTTGTTTTGTTCATCACCTCGGTAAACTTTATGACCTCCTTCTCTTCTGTCCCAGATATTATTATAGAAATTAACCTACCAAAAGGTGGCATTTTAAGATCTCTTCGAAAATCTATTTCCTTATTGAGGAATAAATCATTTTGATTCTCAGATAATGCCTGGAATATGTGATTTGAACATTCGTGTGATTGAAGTATAACCTTACCGGCCTTGTCTCCTCTACCTGCTCTTCCTGAGACTTGGTACATCATCTGATAAACTTTTTCACTACCTCTCAAATCCCATACAGATAGACCCATATCTGCATCAATAATACCAACTAAAGTTAAATTCGGGAAATGATGACCCTTAGCTAATAGCTGAGTACCAATGATTATATCTATTTCTTTTTTTTCAATAGAGGATATGAAATTAGATAAGTTCTTTTGATCATCAAAATAATCACTTGCAATCAGACCTACTCTAGCCTTTGGCCACCTTTTTGTTACATCCTCATAAACTCTCTCAATACCCGGACCAAAGGATATAAAACCATCTTCCTTGAGACAGGAGGGACATTTATGAGGATGTTTTCTTTTAAATCCACAGTGATGACACTGGAGGCTAGAGTCTGACCTATGCTCTACCAACCATGCGCTGCAACTTGGACAACTTAGTTTGAAACCACAATTCTTACATATAGAAATGGGAGCGTAACCCCTTCGATTTAAGAATAGAAAAACTTGCTCCTTATTATCCAAATTAGAGGAAACTGCTTTAATAAGAGGCTCTGATAGCCATGTCCTACCCCAAGCTTGTTGATTTGGTGGATTCGATAGTAAATCAACAATTTGAATTCTTGGCATTAATGCTTCGCCAAACCTATTCTTAATTGAAAAATATTTATACCTTCCTTCTCTAACATTCATAACTGTCTCGATTGAAGGAGTAGCCGAAACCAAAACTATTGGTATATTTTCTTCTTTTGCCCTTACAACTGCCATATCTCTGGCGTGATAGATTAATCTCTCCTCTTGTTTAAAACTGTTATCATGTTCCTCGTCGACTACTACCAAGCCAAGATTCTTGAATGGTAAAAATAGCGCTGATCTAGCACCCACTACAACATTTGTTTCACCTTTGATAATTTTTTTCCAAACGTTGGATCGAATTCTCTTACTTATGCTAGAATGCCAGATATGAGGCAAGAAACCAAACTTGCTTTGAAAGCGGCCTAGCCATTGTGTTGTAATTGAGATTTCAGGCACCAATACTAGAACCTGTAAATTTTTCTTGAGGGCAACTAATATTTGTTCAAAATATACCTCTGTTTTCCCAGAGCCTGTGACTCCCTCGAGCAATGCAACATCAAAACCCTTACCAATCATTTTACGTAAATCAATTGCAGCCTTTTCTTGCTCTTGATTAAGTTTTAATTCTGAGACACTGAGATTCTTTTTTACAAAACCTAAATCAATTTCTTTTGTGACAGGGATCAATATATTTTTTTTTATTAAACCATTTAAAACTGCAGAAGAAGACTTGGACAATTCAAGTATTTCACTCTTCAACAATACCTCTTCACCTTTCATTAAGTCTATTATTTTTTTTCTCTGATCCGTAACTTTAATTTTATTAAGATTCTTGGGTGATAATTTATAAGCTTTTACATTGTAATTCTTATCTGAAAAATCTTTGATAGTTGCATTAACTATTAATCCCTTAGACTGAACCGTATACTCTGACATCCAATCAATAAATGAAATATTTTCTGGACTTATCAAATAACCTTCTTTCTTATTTCGGACGGACCGTAATTTATCTTTACTTATTTTATTTAATCCTTGGCCCCATACAATTCCAAGTTTATAGCTTGACCTAAATGGAACCTCTACGATATTTCCAGGTACTACTTCGACTCCATTGGGAACTGTATAATCATAAGTGCCGCCTATCGGCATTGATAAAACTACTGATATCTGATCACCAGATTTGAATTTCATTGAGTTTCTTTATTTTATTTCTAGGAAAGAATGGACACTTTTTTAAAAGACTTAACCGATTAATAATATTATATTATAGATAAACATCATACGATATAAAGCCTTTAAAAGGAGCTAATAATGAAGATTTTTCTTGATACTGCGGATATAAATGAGATTAATGAACTTTCAGAAAGTGGTTTAATTGATGGAGTTACAACTAACCCTTCTTTAGCATCCAAATCAGATAAGAGCTTTATTGATCTGATAAAAGAAATTTCCTCAGTCATACAGGGCCCTATAAGCGCTGAAGTAACTGCAGAAAATCTAACGCAAATGATTAAAGAAGCAGATAAACTTAGAAAAATTGCAGATAATATTGCGATCAAAGTTCCTTTGACTGTTGATGGACTAAAATGCTGTAAAAAATTGTCAAATGATGGAACAATGGTAAATGTAACACTATGTTTTTCTGCTAATCAAGCTCTGCTAGCAGCAAAATGTGGGGCAACTTTTATTTCGCCTTTTGTTGGGAGATTAGATGATATCGGTATTGACGGAATAGATTTAATTTCAGACATTCTTGATATTTATGATAATTATGGATTCGAAACACAGGTTTTAGCAGCCTCTATTCGTCATCCCCTTCATGTCCTCCAAGTCGCAAAAGTTGGTGCAGATGTGGCTACCTTGCCTCCTAAAATAATAAAGCAACTATATGATCACCCATTGACAAACAAAGGGCTTGAATCTTTTTTAAGTGATTGGAAAAAATCAGGAAAAAAAATAACATGATCCTCCTGTAATATTTAAATGATCAAAGCATAAAAAAAATTATGTCAATTAAAGGAAAGCTTAACTCTGAACTTGACCTAACTGAAGCTGATGTACAAACGAAAATTGTCCTATGGATGAAGTGGCTGAAAAATGAGAAAAGTGTTTCAAGAAATACTTACTCATCTTACTATAGAGATTTAAAATTCTTTATTATATTTATTTCAAGCCATTTGGGTAAAATAATATCTAAAGGTGATTTACAAGAACTAAACCAAATAGATTTTAGAAGCTATCTATCACATAGAACATCTAATGGCTTATCGAGAAACTCATTGAGAAGAACCATTAGTACTTTAAAAAACTTTTTTAATTATCTAGAATTAAAACATAATATAATTAACAACTCAGTAAAACTTATTGAGACTCAGAAAACACCCTTAAGCATTCCAAGATCAATTACCTCTGATGAAATCTTTAAAATGATAGATCAGGTTAATGAATTTCATACTGAAGATTGGTTAGTAAAAAGAGACAAGGCTGTACTATTATTACTTTATGGCTGTGGCTTGAGAATAAATGAGGCCTTACAATTAAATCTCTCTGACTTTGAAAATATATCACCTGACTCTGGAATTATAAAAATTATAGGAAAAGGTAAGAAGGAAAGGATTGTTCCAATTCTCGAACGTGTATCAGTTTCAATAAATGATTACTTGGAGTCTTGTCCTTTCTCAGTTTCATCTAGCTCACCCCTATTCCTAGGAAAAAGAGGGAAACGACTAAGCCCCAGAATCATCCAACGGATTCTTGAAAAAATTAGAAGGTCATTAGACTATGACCCTAAACTCACACCACACTCACTAAGACATAGCTTTGCAACTCATATTCTGGAAAATGGAGGGGACCTAAGAACTATTCAAGAACTTTTGGGTCATTCCTCTTTATCAACAACACAGAAATATACGCATGTAGATGAAAAAAAGATAAAAAAAATATTTGATAAGTCTCATCCTCGATCAAAAAGAGAATAATTCTAAAAAAATTATATTTATTCCCCGGAATTTGGAATTCTAACCTTTTGTAATTTCTTCCTCTCAAAAGAAAAAGCTTTTGAGGTTTGTTTCTTAAAGACCATAACGCCTTTTTTGCGCATTTTAAAAACTAAAAGCAAGCCACCAATAAACCCAAAAATATGTGCAAGGAAAGCGACGCCAGAGTCACCTGAAGAATTCCCAGCTTGGCTTATTAATTGACCAATAAACCAAAAACTAAGCACAAACCAAGCAGGTACATTTATTATCGTAATAAAAAATAATAACCATACTAGAACCTTAACATTTGCATAAGGGTAAAGAATTAGATAAGCCCCAAGTACGCCTGATACTGCACCAGATGCACCAATCATGGGGACTGAAGAACCTGGATCAGAGATACTTTGACCAAAAGCGGCAATTGCACCGCATAATAGATAAAAAATTAAGAATCTTGTCTTACCCATTGCAGACTCAACATTATCTCCAAAAATCCATAGATAAAGCATATTACTCCCAAGNTGCATCCACCCTCCATGAAGAAACATTGATGTAAAGATAGTCATCCATGCAGGAACTGGGGTAATCATGGGATTAATTTCAGAAAAATTTCCTACACCAAATAAATGTGCAGGAATTATACCATACGAAAAAATAGTGATTTGTGATTCTGCCTGAGTTAGCTGACTCTGCCAAATAAAAGTTAAAACACAAATAATTATCAAAGCCCAAGTAATAATTGGGGTCTGAGAATTGGGGTTATCATCCTTTAAGGGTAAAAACATTCTCTAAACTCTTAATATTTATCAATTAATAAATTTGTCTCAGTTTTTTATATTATACTATCTGACTCCCTAACCATATCAATTAATGATGCCTTTAAAAGAAAACTCTTTTGCAAATTTTTATTTGAAGATATACGCTTTAAGTTATCATATTTATCTTCTGATTTGTTTGATTCACNTGACTGAAGCGTTTTTTTATTTTCGATAGACTGAGCCTGAACGTATTTTTTAGCCAACGGTCTTCTTTGTCTATCATAGAGACTTAATATCTTATCAAAATCTAATGAACTGTTATTCCATAATTTTGATATTTTTTCAGCAATATTTAAGCCATCGTGAATCCCTGAGTTCATACCCATCCCGCCAAGGGGGTTGTTAACATGAGCTGCATCCCCTGCAAGAATTACCCTGCCTTTAGTAAATTTATTAGCGACTCTTTGATGAACAGAATATAGATTCTTATCAACTACATCAATTTTATCAATGTATGGGAAGCATGATTTTATCTGATTATTTACATAACCATCTGATATAACTTCTCTCTCAGAAATATCCTGCGTAACAGGAAAAAGATTCCTCCACATACCTGAGCCTTTCGGCCCAGGAATCTTAAACACTGAGCACCAAGTTTCCTTACCGGAAAGATAATTTCTATATCTATAATTATCTGCCTTCTCATAATCAAAATATGAAGCAAGTATTAAAAACCTTTCCTCCCAGGTAAAACCTGGAAAATCTATTCCTTGTGATTTTCTTATATAAGATTTACCTCCATCACAACCTATTAAAAATCTTCCACATATTTTCTTAACTTCATTATTAGGTAAATCTATAGTAACCTCTACCATCTCTTCTTTATTATCAACTTTGCTGACTATGTGCTCACGGAGTAAAGTAAAATTTGAGTATTTTCTTGCTTCATTAAGAGCTATTTCAACTGTCTTATGCTGCTCTAATTGAATAGCATAAGGATGGTTGGTTTCATCCTCTAAAAGACTAAAGTCAAATTCTGCAAATACCTCGTTATTATCTAAATTCCTATATTGAAAATACTGTGCCTTAAGCCCAGCCTCGAGTATTTGGGAAGATAAACCAACTTTATCAAGCAAGTCTAAAGTTGAAGAATGTGTAGTGGCGGCTCTATGGCCAGTTGGGGTATTGGGGAGAGATTCAAGTAATACTACTGGGACACCCAACTGGCTTAACCTGAGAGCTGTAATTGAACCAACAGGACCAGCACCGACAACTATAACTTGCTCTGAACTAGACATCTCTTACCTTGAATTTAAATTTATAAAACATCATCACTATTTCTGAGAAGATCTTGCGGAAACTCAGGGTACATAGTGTTTTTGGTATTATTATCATAACCAGAATTTAAGCCAAGCACACCAGGGTTTAAAATAAAATTAGGGTCAAGGGATAATTTTATAACCTTCAAAGTAGACCTGGCAGCTGATGATAATTGATTCTCAAAATTATAAATCCTACCAATCTCACAACGCGATGCTCCAAAGGTATCCCACAAACCCGCAAGATCCCTTAGAAGCATATTAACTACTTGCACTATATCTTCATCAGTGCCTTTAGAGTTATTAGAGGATGGCCACCATATTCTAGCCTCAATAAAAAATGAACTATTGAACGATGATGTAAGGTAGGAAAATAATAAATCATTTTTTTCAATTATTTTAGAGTGACGAATAAAATATTCATCTGTAATTGCAGAGATCTCCAATGCGCGAGAAATTGGGAATAAAGAATTTGTATAATTAGAACTTAGATATTTATCTTCAATCCCAAGCGGGGCAAAAGGTATCTTATCAAAGTTATTTTTTAAACTATTTTCAATCTCATTGGCCATATATGGCTGGCATAACCTTAGTAACTCAGAGTATATTCTTTGGGTCTCTTCCTTGGTTGAGCATTCAATCATTATATTAAGGTAGTAATAGGATTTAGAGGATGCCCTTACTCCATCAATTAACCCTTTTGGGGATGAACTCGCCAAAAACAAACTATTATTTCTAAGCTGCTCTGGCCTCTTAATAGTCTGTCTAAAAAATTGAGAGTTATTAAATATATCAACCCCCCAATGCTCTAACTTAATATTATTTTTTGAAATCTCAGTTTGAGCTAGAACAAGGTCTTCAATTCTCTCAAAAGCAAATGAAAAATATTTCTTAATATTCTTCTTATGAACAATCTTAAGGGTAACTCTTGCCTTAATTCCCAGAGAACCAGAATCTCCAATAAATAAACCAGTTAAATCTGGTCCAAATTCTCTTGAAAAAGGAATCCTTCCATCTGCTGCTGAGGAACCTGTTTCAAGAATTGATCCGTCTGCTAGGATAACATCCATACCTAGTATATTATTAGACAGTGTTCCATAGTAAGAATAGCCAGACAAAAGTTCGTTATCACTTACACTTCCTCCAACCGTACCAACAATCCCATCCCCATAACCCGAACAAGTAGTTTTAAAACCAAGTGTATCAAGTTCATTAAATAATTTCTCCCAAGAACATCCAGCTTGAACAGTTATATACATATCTTCTTGATTTATTTCTTCAATCTGATTAAGCGATCGCAAATCGATCATCACATAATCAAGTGAGTCAATAGAAAGCCCTCCAGAAACTGAAATGCCAGCACCCCTAGCTAATAAAGGAATCTTATATGATGAAATAATTTGTACAATATAACTTAATTGATCAACTGTCTTTGGCGCAAGTATACAAAACGGATAACCAGATATTTTATCTTTAAGATCAACTAATAATTCTATAATTTTATTTTTATCTGTAATAACACCATCGTCATATAGAACACTCTTAAGTCTATTATTTAAATCTTGTTTCATCTATACCCTTCCCTCTAAAACTGACATATAATGAATTCTCTAACAGAAAATTACTAGTAAAAATGATAAAAAATAAATTCATAATATTGACCTTATTATTCATGATTTCATGGACTAAAACCCTTTTTGGTGCAGATAATATTATTATACCTGAAGGATCATCAGAAATTATTGAAAAAAGAGGGACGGTAGCTTCAAATTTTATTGTTACAACTGCAAACCCTTATGCCACTAATGTGGGTTACGACATAATTAGAAGAGGAGGAAATGCATTAGATGCTGCAATAGCTAGTCAATTAATCCTCAATCTAGTTGAACCTCAATCCTCTGGAATTGGGGGTGGAGCATTTATAATGTTTTGGGATAATAAAAATAAAATACTTCACTCATATGACGGAAGGGAGACAGCCCCAGATTCCGCAAATCCATATTTATTTATAGACGAGAAGGGAGAGATAATAAGAAGAAGCTCGGCAATAATAGGTGGTAAATCAGTAGGCGTTCCAGGACTGATACGAGTTCTAGAATTGGCTCATAATAAACATGGTAAGATGCAATGGAGCGAATTATTTAAACCAGCCATAAATCTCTCTAGTAAAGGTTTTAAATTATCTCCAAGATTATTTAAATTACTAAAAAACAATAAAATTCTTCCAAGACTGAAAGATTCTTCAAGTTATTTTTATCAACCTGATGGACAGCCATTTCCTATTGGAACAACTATTATTAACAAACCATTTGCAAAAACTTTATCCAAAATATCTAAACATGGCTCTAAAGAATTTTATATTGGCAGTTTAGCAAAAGAAATTGTAGAAAAAGTAAAAACATCAGCAGTAAACCCAGGCTTGATAAGTATTGATGATTTAAAATCATATCAAGCTATCTCTCGAAAACCCATTTGTGGAAAATACTTTAAATACACTGTATGTGGACCTCCGCCACCTTCTTCAGGAGGTATCGGCGTTATTCAAATGTTGGGCATTCTAGAAAATTTTAATCTTAATAGAACTGATCCTTGGTCTTTAGAAGCTTTAAAAGTATTTATCGAAGCAACTAGATTAATGTTTGCTGATAGAGAATTATATATTGCCGATCCAGATTTCTTCTTAACACCCGCAAAACAATTAGTGAGTAGGGAATACCTCCAAAAAAGGGCCAAGCTCATACAAAATGATTCGATCTTGAAAGATGTATCCCCAGGAAAATTCAGAGGATACCCTCTTAAGAGTTTATCGAAAGGAAATAGTTTAGAATTACAATCAACAACACATATATCAATTATCGACAATGAGGGAAACGCTGTTTCAATGACTAGCTCCATAGAGGCTGCATTTGGCTCTCATTTGATGGTAAGAGGTTTTTTCTTGAATAACCAATTAACAGATTTTTCATACAAACCCATCAAAGAAGGGAAAATAGTAGCCAACCAAGTTGAAAGTGGGAAAAGGCCTAGAAGCTCGATGGCGCCCATTATAATTTTGGATGAAAGTAATGAAGTCATTGCACTAACTGGTTCTGCAGGTGGACCTTCTATAATCCCCTTAGTAACAAAATCAATAATTGGTCTACTAGACTGGAGTCTATCACCACAAGATGCCATTAATCTTCCAAATGTACTATCCTTTGGATCAACAGTTTTTTTAGAAAAGGGCACCAACTTAGAAAAAAAGAAGGCTAAGCTTTTAGAAATGGGTTACAAAGTAAGGTCAATAAATTTTGCCAGTGGTTTGCATGCAATCTATAAGAAAGATGGCAAGCTTTTTGGGGGGGCTGACCCACGAAGAGAAGGTAAAGTTCGAGGTGATTAATTAATCAAGAGTTATTAATCCTCGAAATTACTTCTACAAGGTGCCCATCAGGGTCATAAACGATAAAATTATACATTATCACATTTTCTGATAAATCGTTATTTTCCACTCTCTGAATGCGCCTATAAAATCTTGCGCCAAATTCGTCCATTCTGTTGTATAAAAAATTTATATCTTCGGTGTTTATAACTAAAACAAAGTCTCCTACGCCTAAACCCATTAAGTTACCTCTAGCGTTTGCCAGAGGGGGTTTTTCATATGCTAGTAAAGCTATATTTGTACCTTCTTTAGAGGCATCACTCATAATTACATAGAGTTCACTCTTTGGGTCTGAGGTTAATGGATATTTTTCATGAGCTATACTATTTCTACCATCTGCAAGAGAGGAATTTTTCTGATATGAAATAGAGAACCCTAATCTTTGATAAAAATCTACCGATCTTTGAATATTATCGACAAGAAGCGTTATCTGAGATAGTTTAGCATCCTGGCTATATGCATATTTACCATCAAAAAGAAATAACAGAGAAATCAGTATCCCAATAATAAAATGAATACTACAGGCCCTACTTCTCTTAAAAAAAACCATACGCATAAAAAGACTAACCCCTTAATTAGACGCTCACATTAAAGATAATTAAAAATGCAAAAAAATAAAATTTATAAGACTGTAGAACTCTTATCAGATTATAAAAGTATTGCACCTTTAAATGAGAAAGATGACACAGATTCTCAAGAGAGTCTTCTTAAAACTGGCATCAGTTATGCGATGGGAGGGTCTATCATTGAAAGTGGTTCATATATTAGATCTTCAATAAACAGTAACCCCCACTTATCTATCTCACACTTCAATCTGGGTAAATTGTTCTTAAAAAGAAATAATCTAAGAAATGCAATTGTATCATTAGAAAACTCACTAATGCTTAGCCCTGGGAATACGGAGATATTAGTTTTCTTGGCAGAAACTCATGAGAAATTTGGCAATATTCAAGTTGCAAAAGAGTATTTCTTGAAGATCTCAAAAAAAAACCCAAGATTATTTGAGCCATATTTAGGACTGGCAAGAATACTTGCAAAACAGAAAAGGTGGGATGATTCCATCAATTTTCTTAGAAAAGCAAAAAGAATTGCCCCCATGGAGAAAGTTGTTTTTTATGATGGTGGTATTATTTTTCTTGAACAAAATGACATTGACACTGCACTTGTTTACTTTCTCAGAGCCTATAAACTTGACCCTGACGACGAAAGGATTAGTCAAATGTTAAATAAGTTTAAAAGAATTAAGAAAAAATAAATTCACTGTTTTCTTCTGATCTTATCTATCATAGCTGCAAATCCATTTCGTCTATTTACACTTAACCTATCTTGAAGACCAAGTTCTTCCAAGTGTGAGACTTCATTAATATCACTAAGTTCAGTAATTTTTTTTCCTGTATAGATTGTTGCAAGAACAAAAATTAATCCTTTAACTATCGAAGAGTCACTATCTGCAGCAAATGCAAATCTATCATTAAAAGATTTAAAGTTACCTTTAATCATCCAAACTTGGCTCATACACCCTTCAACTTTATACTGATCGGTCTTTATAAAATCTGGTAAGATTGGTAATTTTTGCCCCAGCTCAATGATATAGCTATATCTATCTTCAAAATCATTAAGCATATTGAAGTTAGAAACTAAATCATCGAATGAAATAGAAGGATATATATACTCAATATCTTTTATTAGATTTTTATTCATTATAATATCTTTGGCCTATAAGTCCTGATTAAACTGCAATTTAGCTAATTTAGAATATAAATTATTTTCTCTCAATAAACTTTGGTGACTTCCAATGCCATCTAATGACCCCATATCCAATACCAAAATTCTATCTGTATTTATAACTGTAGAAAGTCTATGAGCAATAACAATTGTAGTTCTGTTTTTCATTACGCTTGATAATGCAGTTTGGACTAGTTTTTCGTTCTCTGAGTCTAATGCACTAGTGGCTTCATCAAGAAGCAATATAGAAGGATTTCTTAAAATTGCACGAGCTATTGAGATTCTCTGTTTCTGCCCCCCTGACAAACGAACACCTTTCTCTCCTAGAAAAGTATTAAATCCATCTGGCATTTTTTCAATAAAGCCAGTAGCCATTGCAGATGATGCAGCCTTAATAACCTCCTCATCAGTTGCTTCTGGGTTACCATATCTTATATTATCCAAGGCACTTGTTGAAAAAATAACAGGATCTTGTGAAACCAGCCCTATTCGTGATCTAAAATCACTAATTTTGCTTTCTCTTATATTCACATCATTAATCTTAATTTCTCCTTCTATGGGGTCATAGAATCTTAATAATAATTTAAAAATAGATGTTTTTCCTGCACCAGATGGACCAACTAAGGCTACTTTCTCCCCAGGATTAATTGTAAATGTTAATTTATTAATTACTGAGGTATTTGGCCTTGAAGGATAGGAAAAAGATACTAATTTAAACTCAACCTTTGAAGGTTCCTGATGGGGAATCATTTTAGAAAACTTTGGTGAAACAATTTCTGGATTTACCTCTAAAAGTTCAATAAGCCTCTCTGCAGCACCCGCCCCTCTCTGTAACTCACCAAATACCTCTGTTAGAGCTCCAACTGCCCCGGCAACGATTACTGCATAAAAAACAAAAGAAGTTAAAGAGCCAGGAGTCATTCTTTGATTAATTACATCAATACTCCCTGCCCACAAAATTAAAGAAATTGAACCAAAAACTAAAAAAATGACTACCGAACCAAGAATTGCACGAGCAGCAATTCTTTTTAGTGATGTGGCGAATGCATTTTCAACTTCTCTTTTAAAATTATCTCTATCTATTTTTTCATGGCTATAGGATTGAACTGTTTCAATTGCATTTATACTTTCTTCAGCATACGCACCTATATCAGCAATTCTATCTTGACTAGCCCTAGATAATCTCCTCACCTTTCGTCCATAAAATTTAATTGGAATAATAACAGCGGGAATTACCAGAGATGCCAATATACTAAGCTTTGGACTTGTAAAAAACAAAAGTACTAAACCACCGATAAGTGTAATAAAATTACGCAATGCAATTGATAGTGATGAGCCTATTATACTTTGTAAAACTGATGTATCGGCAGTGATTCTTGTTAGAACTTCTCCAGTTTTTGTTTCTTCAAAAAAAATAGGACTTAGCATTAGAACTCGTGAATAAACTGCTATGCGAATATCAGCAACAACCCTTTCCCCAACCCAAGAAATAAAATAAAACCTGAAATATGTTCCTATGGAAATTATAACAACAAGAAAAAGTAAAAATATAATTCCAAAATTTAAGAGCTCAGTATTGCGCTGAACTAGTCCACCATCAATAAGATACTTTACACCTACTCCAACCGAAAGAGTTGCTGATGAAGTAATAATTAAAGATATAAACGCATATATAATGTTTAATTTATAAGGCTTTAAAAATGGAAAAATCTTTATTATAGACCCAGTTTTCTTAGCTTTTACTCTAGATCTTAATTCATTACCAATTTGATTGCTTGTTTTCATTAATCTTCTCTTAATATATATTAGCACTTATATTAACTAATCTTTTCTTATTTTGTCGACTATTGTAAGATTACACAAAACAGAACAGGATAGTTAATATGGACATGTCTGGTTGTTATGAGATAGAAGCCCCTAACAATATTGTTTGGAAAGCACTTAATGACATTAGTATACTAAAATTATGCATACCTGGGTGCGAAGAAATAAAAAAAAACTCAGAAACTGAACTTGAAGCAACTGTAGTTGCTAAAGTTGGCCCAGTTAAGGCAAAATTTAAAGGAATTGTAAAGCTATCAAACATAAAACCAAACGAAAGTTATACCATTTCAGGTGAAGGGAAAGGGGGAGCGGCTGGTTTTGCTAAGGGAGAAGCAAATGTTGAATTACGTCCCTCGCCTAAAGGCACTTTGCTTAATTATACAGTAAGAGCCAATGTTGGTGGTAAATTAGCTCAAATTGGCGGAAGGTTAATTGACTCAACTGCAAAAAAGCTTGCTGACCAATTTTTTTTAAACTTGGCTGATAACCTGTCAGGAAATACAGATAATAAAACTATCAACAAAAATAAATATAAATATAAATTTTTTGAGAGATTAGTTATGGTTTTTACTCAAATACCCTCACTTTTAATTAATTTAATTGATAAAATAAGAAAATTGTTTAAAAATTGAAGCTATTCAATTGATAACATAAACCTTAAGTTGATTGGTAAAAAGATGCAAATTAGTCTTGTTGTTAATAATAAATTGGAAAGTGTAGACGTTGAACCTAGAACACTTCTAGTAGACCTATTAAGAGAGAAACTAGGATTAACAGGAACACATGTTGGCTGTGATACATCCCAGTGCGGTGCTTGTACTGTTCATCTCAATAGTGAAGCAATCAAATCATGTACTATACTTGCGGCACAAGCAGCTGATCAAAAAATAACAACGATTGAAGGTGTAGCCAATCAGGATGGCTCTCTGCACCCAATTCAAGAATCTTTTAGAAATAACCATGGCTTACAATGTGGGTTTTGTACCCCTGGAATGATAATGACTTCTTTAAAAATAATTGAAAAATATAAAGAAAAAAAAGTTAATGAGGAAATAATAAGACATGAATTAGAAGGTAACTTTTGTAGATGTACAGGATACCAGAGCATTGTAGACTCAATATCTGACTACCTAGAAAATTCTAGTGAGAAACTATAATGTATAATTTTAATTATAAAAAACCTTCATCTATATCAGAGGCCAAGTCAATTTTTTCCTCATGTGATGATGCTAGTTACATTGCAGGAGGGATGACTCTCATACCTACATTAAAACAAAGACTAGCTATGCCCTCTGATTTAATTGATCTATCTTCAATTTCAGAATTAAAATCAATTAAAGTTGAAGAAGAATGCATTACTGTTGGTGCAATGTGTAGTCATAAACAAATAAGTGAATCTGATAAAATTAGAACTGCTTTACCTGCACTTTCCAATTTAGCCAGCATGATAGGCGATCCTCAGGTTAGAAACCGTGGTACGATTGGTGGGTCAGTAGCGAATAGTGACCCTTCTGCTGATTATCCAGCGGCATTACTTAGTTTAAATGCAAAAATATATACGTCTGAAAGGACAATTGATGTTGAAGATTTTTTTATAGGACTCTTTGAAACAGCACTTAATGAAGGGGAGATAGTGACAAAAATATCCTTCCCGATATGTGAAAAAGCTTCATATAAAAAATTCCCAAACCCTGCTTCTGGATACGCGGTAGTTGGAGCTTTTCTGTCAATGAAGAATGATATTATTAGGGTTGCTATAACTGGTGCAGGGCCAAAAGTATTTAGAATTAAACAAATGGAAGAAAAACTTTCGAAAAGTTTTTCTACGGACTCCATCAAGGACATAGTAGTGTCACATGATGACCTAAATTCTGATTTACATGCTTCTTCTGAATACAGATCACACTTAATTAACGTCATGGTAAATAGAGCAGTTCTTGAGCTTACATAATTCAATCAACAAAGTGGATTAAATATTGAGAATTATTTCAATCTTAAAGGAAATGTGGGGGCTCCCACTTCTAATTTTCTTAATTTGCATGATTGGTCAAGTTTTATCTAACTTTGATCAGTCATTATTTGCCTATGCAATACCTGGGATTATGAAAACCTTTGATATTGGGTTAGAGACAATTGGTAGTATATTATCTTTATCATTTATTTTTGCCGCTATTGTCACAGTTACTATTGGGATTGAAGCGGATCGTTTTGGAAGAAGAAAACTTTTTATATTTTGCTTAGCAAGTTCTGCTTTATTAGTTGGTCTGCATGCTCTAGCTCCCTCAATATTAAGCCTTACAATGTTTAGAGCATGTGCATTTGGTCTAAGTGCTGGGATCCTTCCATTAGCTCAGGCTTATACAGCTGAAGCTGCACCAGCAAGAATAAGGGGTTTTATGACTGGCATGCTACAATGTGGTTATGCAATAGGCTGGTTCTTAGCAGCACTCATAGGGGCGCCAATATTAGAGGCTTATGGATGGAGATATATTTTTCTTCCAGCCCTCCTCGTCGTCCCAGTTGCATTTATTATTGCAAAAGCATTACCAGAGTCTGAGAGATTTAGGAAAGAAAAGATATCTGAGTCAGGTACAAATAATTCTTTATTGAATTTAAATGAATGGATAGGAAAAATTAAAATTTTATTAGAGCCGGGGTTAAGAAAGAGGACGTTTTGGAGTATATCATTGTTCTTTTTCCAAGGCGGGGCATACGCTGGAACTGCTTTTTACTTTCCAACATTTTTTAGCGATGTTTATGGATATTCAGAAAGTGAATCTGCTTATATTGTAGGCTTGTCATATGGCATTGCTGTTATTGGATACATAGCTGTCGCATTAATTGGAGAGTTTGTTTTAACGAGAAGAAATACAATACTAATTTTCTTGACCTTAGGAACATTTGCTATGTCTGGCCTCATCTGGCTCCCAAGCACTTATATGGGAAATATAATTTGGTTTGGGGCAATGACAATGACATTTTATGCGTCGGCCGCAGCAATGTGGGCTTTAGCTGCTGAACTATTTCCGACAAGAGCACGGGCAACAGCATCCTCAATTATGCTAGCTTCTATTTTAATATCTTTTGCAACATACCCAATTGCAGTAGCTTTATTAGTAGAAAACTTTGATTGGAGAATGGCATTTACTATTGTAGCTATCCCATCAGCAATAATAGCAACTATCTCAGCGGCAATGCTTCCTAATATAAAATCTGGTCTTGATCTAGATCAAATAGCTAAATAATTTTTAAATACTAAGAACTAAGAATCTCTCTCCAAAATCTCAAAAGCTGCTCTTTCTCCTGATTTAGCTGCCGCTTCCATACCGTTCTCAATACTTCTTGTGTGCTCCCCAGCCAAATATAGTCTCTCATGAGGTTTAGCTATTTGAGAAGCCCAATCATTTATTTGTCCAGCACTATACACATGCCTACAACACCCAGATAATGACGATTTTGACCAAGAATGCATATCAATCACTTTTAATTTATCTTTAGTGGATGGCCTAATTTTTTCAAGCATTCTCAATACGAAAATACCAAGGTCCTCTTTTGAAAGCTGATCTAAACGATATGCTCCATTTCCATTCACCCAGCAATCTAGTAAAGAGATATCTTCACCACCAACCCTTCTTGCAAAAACTCTCTCAATTGAAGTATCGGTGTATAAACTTGGGTTACCAATATCATCGTCCCAAAAAGCTGAACTAAATTCAAGAAATACCCTTAATGTATTACTATGAGAAGAGTATTTAATTATGTCATCTTGAACTAATTTAAAACCTGGATTTATTTCAATATTTCTTAATGCACTAAGTGGTACAGCTGAAATAACATAACGACTATTATATTTTTTACCATCGATAGAAGTAACTTCACAATCTTGTTTTGACATACTTATTTGTTTAACAAGTTGATTGAGACGAACCTCGCCCTTTAAAGCCTCAGCCATTGCCTCAGTTAATCTCTGCGTTCCACCTTTTACTTCACTAAAAGTTAAACCACTCGATGAGCTTGTACTATAAAGAGTCGTATTTTTATCCTTTGATTTTGGTATACCCCATTCAAGACGCTTTAAATCACGGAGATATGCTAAGGCAGATGCAGATTGTATGCTGTGAACATTTGCAGTGATTGATACTATTCTTAAAGCTTCTTCTGATGCGCCTGAATTCTTTAAGTGATCATAAATCGAAATATCAAAATCTGACATAGACTTTGACAGCCAACTTTCCACATCTGGAAGAGGATTATGCTTGGAAAGATAAAAATACTCTAAACCAACCGGCTGAACTTCTCGCTCCTCACCAACAGTTTTATTTGCATTTGATTTGGACCAGTCTCGATCTGATACCAATTCACCATTAACGTAGTTTCCCATCTTTATCCTACTTGATGGATTAATAAGAGGAACTTCTAAACTATTAGCGATGTCTCGGACCCTTGCATAATATGGACCTATTGTTTGCCCACCAAGATTAATATTACCTGTTGGGAGCTCTAATGTTTTTACACGGCCGCCCACATAATCATCTCCCTCCAGGACAATAACTTTATACCCTTCCTGTTCTAAGTTTAGAGCAGCATTTAATCCCGCTAAACCTGCCCCGATTATGATTACATCAGCTTTTTCAGAAGCATTAATTCTTTTTGATATCAATGGATATGCAGAAAAAGCAAAAAGCGAGTGGCCAAATCCCCTTCTTGTAAATCTATTTTTCTGTTTGAATTTTTTATTCATTTTACCTCCAAAACAATTTAACCTATTCTATCTAAGATTTCATATGCTGCTCTCTCGCCTGACTCCATAGCTGACTCCATACCAATTTCGAGACGGCGTGTATGTTCACCTGCAAAATGGAGTCTCCCATGAGGTTTGATCATTTCTTTTGCAAATCTAGTTACTTGACCAGGCCCATAAGAATGACCACATCCATAAATAAAAGGATGTTGAGGCCAGGAATGAACTCCAGTAACCTCTAGTTTGCCTTTAGTTGATGGTCTTATCTTCTCTATTTCTCTTACAACAAACCTACCCCTGTCTTCTGTAGATAGCTGGTCAATCCGCTCCCCTTTCTTTCCTGCACAAATCACCATTAACCGATCTCTACTTCCATCATACCCAATAGGTTGGCGAACAATTGTAATTGGGCCATCTGTCCACAAAGATGCATCCATCCCATCCTGTTCCCAAAAAGGCGCCCCCTTAAGTCGAATATGAACCTGAGTATTGTTTGCATAAGGCATATGCCTCACAGCCGCAGCTTGTTCTCCGCTGATAGAAGGTTTCATTGAAATTCTTCTCAAAGCACCAAATGGGATAGCAGATATTGCAAAGTCTGCTTCATAACTAGTCCCATCAAGACATTCAACCTCTATTCCAGATTTTACAATTTCCATATTAGAAACTATTTTATTCATTTTTACTTTGTCACCAAGAAAGTTTGCCATCGCCTCTGGTAATCTTGAGGTACCACCTTCGACTCTGGAACTCGTATAGGCATATTTTTGAAACCTATCAAGTTGGTCAAACCCCTCTATTTCAACAGGTGACTCTGCCATTAGCTTACCACGCGCCTCTTCTTGAAGTAACCTTAGTAAAGAAACGTTCCAAGCATCTGGAGACACTAAACCTTGATTCACTAAATGCAATGCCTCTTCAGAAATACCTTTTTCAATTAACCATGACGCCAATGGAACATCTAAATGAGATACTTCAGGATCAAGCCAATCATCAAAATTTTTAAGTGGGTTATTAGTACCCACATAAAAACCTTGCATTGCTGAAGGCACTATTTGTCTTTCTCTGCCAACAGTTTTATTGAGAGCATGTCCTTCCCAATCTTCTCTTCTTATCAGTGTATCTCCAATTGCATATGTAAAAGGTGCATTAATGTTTGCACCAGATTGAAGTTTAACATTGAGTCTATGCGCCATATCTCTAATTCTTGCATAGTAGGGACCTATCTGAGAAGCACCAAGCTCTGGCTTTCCATATATATGATCAGCCGTAAAGGCTCTTCCACCAACCCTTGAACTAGCCTCAAGTACAGTTACTTTCAGACCCTCATCAGCTAATATAATACCTGCATTTAAACCAGAAAAACCCGCACCAATGATGATTACGTCGCTTACATTCTTTGAATTTACTTTAGATGATGAACCAAGCAAAACAGACGAAGAACCAATTAGCCTAATTGCCTTTCTTCTTGATATTGTTTTTTTTCTTAATCTGTTCATTTTTCCCTCATACTCAAAAAAAAGTTTATTGAGATGTTACTAAATTATTAATTTAAGTCATTCATTCTTACTAATCCAGCTTTCTATGCTTCTACCTATTTCAGTTGAGGCACTCTCAATTTGCGGAGAATACCTCTCTATTGCCTGACTAATGTTTAAAGCTGACAAAAGAAAGCGCATTGATAGAGTTGCAAAGATATTCTCTTTAACAATTATTGGATATGCTAAAACGCCATGATTCTGCCCCACTGTTGGTAAGCAAGCAAAACCTTTTTCTCTAATTTCAGAAAGAGACTTTCTAAATAATGTTACATTTGTTCTTGATTTGTTAAAAGCCTCTGGATCTCTTTTAAGAGAATAACTTATTAATTCAGAAGACTTTTCATTCTCACAAAAAGATAGGTATACCATTCCAGAAGCTGTATTTATCAAAGAAATATGAAATCCTCCCCTGAGTCTATTAAGGGCATAAGGACTCAAGTCATCTGTTGTATCCCTAATTAGAATATTTGCTCCACTGATAGTACCTATTGCAATAGGCCATAAAATTTTATTACACAATGATGAGATTATTGGCCTTGAAATTTTACTTATCCACTCCTCTTGATCATATCCGTGGCTTAGTGACCTAACCTTTGAACTAAGCCTATAGTTTTTATCTCTTTCATCTCTAAAAATATAACCAAGTGATTCTAATGTTCTTAATAACCTATATGCAGTAGGGCGAGGTAAGTTTGATAACTTACCAATTTGCGTAACCGTAAGACCATTATGCCTATTTAGAATAGATATAATAGCCAAACCTCTCTCTAAGGCTCTTACTGATGACAACTCACCCATATGATCTCACATATTACTAAGAAGAATAATAATATTATAATCACAGGAACATGTTGTTCACAAAGCGGACAAAATATGAGTCCATCTAGCGGTTGCCTAAGTCACGTAAATCTTAAAAATCTAAATTATTTTATTTATCAATATCTCTAACTACCCTAATTCCAAAGACTTGAGTTACAAAGTCTTCTGTATCTCTACCTCTAAAACTAGGTTTTTGCCATGTTGCACGACTATGCCATGCTCCGCCCCTAACTACTCTTTTTTCACACTTTCCTTTTATTAAAAAGGGTGTGCCATCATTTGGCTGGTTTTTGTATGGAACCTGATAACAATCCTCTGCCCACTCCCATACATTACCTATTATATCGTAAACACCAAAGATATTAGGCTCTAGCTGACCAACCTTGGCAATTATCCTCTGGTTATCATTACATTTTGCAGGTTCCCATGGCCTCAACCCGGCTGCTGATTGATCATAATAATTTGCAACTTTACAACCTTGATCTGGATCATCACCCCAAACCCATAGAGTATCAGTGCCTCCTCGAGCAACGTATTCCCACTCTGCTTCGGATGGGAGTCTATAACTTTTTCCTAAAGAATTACTTAGCCATTCAACATATGCTTTAGCATCATACCAAGACACGCATGCAACGGGCTCATTATCATTAATTGGCCGACCATAACCTGGGTTTTTCCAATCAAGCCCTTTAACCAGCTCCACAGTTTTTCCAGTCCACATTCTACAATTTGTTCCTGGCGAATAATTTGTTGACTCAATAAACTTTCTAAATTGTGAATTGGTAATCTCATATTTTCCGATAGCAAATGAGTAAGAAATCTGCACTGTATGAGGAGGGCCTTCATACCTCTCTTCATTCACACCTCCATCATGGCCCATCGTGAATTTACCAGGTGGTATGATTACCATCTCAGGACAATGCTCACATTCAGAAAAAATAGCTCCAGGTATCAAACTTACCTCCTGAGAGTGCAGAGTAACTGAAAACAGTATAGAGAATAATAATATAAGTATATTTTTCATAGTTTGACCCTTTCTTATCTATCAACTAAATCAAGAGCTACTCTGAAACCAAAGAGGTGACTTATCCTATCAAGAGGGTCACGACCTCTAAATGTCGGCCTCTGCCATGATAAAGGAGATGACCAACCACCCCCCTTAACAGCTCTTCTGTCACAAGTTATATCTGACTCAACAGCCGAACCATCTCTGGGAAAAAGCGGAACTGGCATAATATAGCAATCCTGAACCCACTCCCATACATTTCCTGACATATCATATAATCCAAAATTATTAGGTTTTAGTGATGCAACTGGTGCAACGGTAGAAAAACCATCATCACATTTTACAGGCTCCCAGGGCCTATTGGGTGTAAAAGCTGAAGAATCATAAATATTTGCAACATCACACCCGCCATCTGGATCATTTCCCCATGTAAATTTACCGGTAGTTCCAGCACGCGATGCATATTCCCACTCAGACTCACTTGGCAGTCTATAGAGTTTACCAGTTTTTTTTGCTAGCCAGTTTGTATATTCTTTTACATCATTCCACGTAACACAAACAACTGGCTCCTCTGGGAGAGGTGCCCGTCCGTAACCTGGGTCCTGCCAATCTTTTCCTTCAGTATGAAAAAAAGTTTTCCCATCCCATATTGCACAGCCTGTTCCAGAAACGTAACCAGTATCTTCAGAAAATAATTGATATTGGTAATTTGTAATCTCGGTTTTACCAAGAGCAAAAACATAATCTATGCTAATACTTCTTACTGGACCCTCATATCTCTCTTTACTTACACCCCCATAGTGTCCCATTGAAAATCTTCCAGGAGGTATAGTAACCATCTCTGGACAGTCTGAGCAATCTTTAAAACTATTATCTTCAAGCACACTAGTTTCAGATCTAGCAACCAGAGAAACACAACTAAAAAAACTTATTAAAATTAAACTATAATATATTTTCATTCTAAAACTCCAAAAATTATAAATTCCTAGCGAGTCTATTTCCTTCTTGTACAGCCGCCCAGATATCTCTTGGTGCAACACAGTCACCTATTGCATCTACCCCATCAGGAATATTTCTACTTGATGAACCCATTGACAGAATAATCTTATCAAATGGGCCAAATTTATTACCGTTTGTTGTTTCTATTATTCCCTTATTTACGCATTTAACAAATTGTCCCAAATTAAGAATTACGCCGGCTTCAGAGATTCTTTTTGAAAAAAGGGGATACTCACCTGTCATAAATAAATCAGGCATGCCTAATAAAAGACTATTTGAGATTACTGTAATTTTTTTAACTTTACTTGAATTAATCTGTGCCTCAATTAAATTCAATAAGGGCCAGCTTCCTTCCTCGTCTATTATAGCAATAGAACCTTCTAGCTTATGTCCCTCTTGAAGGACATCTCTCCCATGAAGAAAACCCTCAGTACCTGGAATACCTTCCACCAGACTTGGTCTAAACCTCATTTGCCACACAGAAGAAGCTTTCGCACCTGTAGCCCAAACAATCTTATCGGCATCTAATTCTTCAGGCGCGTCAATCCTTCTATTAAGGACTACATTTACGGAGTTATGTCTCAACTCATTCTCCCACCAGTCTATCGTTTGTCCCATTTCTCCTCTATTTGGAGAGTCTGAGATGACTTTCAACATACCACCAAGATATGAAGATGACTCATATAAAGTTACACTGTGTCCTCTCTCCGCACAAACACGTGAACATTCGAGACCTGCAGGTCCCCCTCCAACTATTGCAATTTTCTTTGATTGACTAACTTTCTTTAATTGAGAGAGTTCTGATTCATAGCCAGCCTCAGGATTAATATTACATCCCGCTGGAAGACTTCTAGCTGCAAAACCAAGACATACTTGATTACAGCCACTACAAAGACGGATCCTTTCTGGCTCGCCGGCATTAACTTTTTGCATCCATTTTGCGTCAGCTATAACTGCCCTTGCAATACCAACAAGATCAGCCTGACCTTTACTTAATATATTTTCTGCATCCTCTGGTGTAATAATTCTTCCAGCAACAGTAACAGGAATATCAAGAGATTTTTTAAACTCCTGAGATAGGTTTGCAATTTGTGGCCTTGGATATGTTATTGGTGGGATGGTTTCAGAAAAGTTGGCATTTGATCCCGCCATAACACTTACATAGTCGATAAGTCCCGTTGATGCTATATGCTGGACTGCCGGAAGAGACTCTTTGATTGTATAACCATCAGGCTCCCCTGGAATAGCATGAAAAATCGAGGTTCGAATTCCAAGAGCTTTGTTTGAGGGAATAACTGCACGAATCCCCTCAAGTATCTCTATAACAATTCTACAACGCTTTTCTAAAGAACCTCCATAATTATCTGTTCTTCTATTTAATTGTGGATTTAGAAATGAACCAAGAAGGTAATCTGAGGATGTTTGAACTTCTATTACATCTACTCCAGACACTGCACACCTCTTCGCGGCCTCTGAGTAATATTTTACGAGAGATGAAATTTCATCTATGGTTATCTCTCTAGGTATTTCTCCAATTTGTACTGATGGAACTACTGATGGGGCGACTGCTGGATGAATATGTCGCCTATAACTTACATTATGACCACCATGCCAAAGAATTATTGAAAGCTTAGCCCCCTCATCATGTACCTCCGTTGCTGTTTGAGAGAGAGTTTCTACTATCTCATCTCTCCACAGCTCAATTTGTCCAACCCAGGTTCCTGAATTAGGGTGAATGGGAGCTGACTCCATACCGACCATAGACACCCCTCCCTTAGCTCTTTCGACAAGGTAAGTTCTATACTTATTTGAAACTAAACCAGATGAGTTACCATGAACCATTGAGTGACCCGGTATAATTGCTCTGTTTCGAAGATGAACTGGACCGAGTGAATATGAGGAAGTCAAAATTGGAAAAGCTTTATTTGTCATTTTTTAATCTCCTGGTGGAACAAAATCAACGGAATGTGAAGTAAACTTCTCTGGAGCAGATCTGCCTTGGAATTTTAAAACTTCAGCTATTTTCTTTTGGCAAAACTCAGCAGTGTCGTCACCTACATATTCTTTATTAAAATGTGAAGTTACTGAAGGCCGCTTAATTGCTTCGCTAAACCATTTATGAAGATTTGGTCTTCCATCTCTCCAGTCCCAATCTTCTGGAATTGATTTATGCAAACCACGTTTTGTTTGTCGGTCTAAATATGACAGTGCATGAAGAGTTGATGCGTGGCCAATATCAAAGTCTTTGAAATTTATCTTTAAATCTTCCTCCATTTGATCAACTGACCTAACTACCTTTGCCCAATTCCAACTAAAAACTGTATCTCTTGGAGGTGACTGCAAACGCTCTAATGCCATTATAACTGTAACTTCAAAAACTGTATCGGCTAAAGCCAGTCGCCTCAGTGCGTCCCAGCGAGTTTGTTTATTATTAGGATAGAGTTTTTTTCCAGATACAGAATTATCGTCTAAATACTCGACAATTGTTTGACTGCCGTACAAGACTGTATAATCATCTAAAACAAGAGTAGGAACTTTATGAAGTGGATTAATGGCAGATATAGAATAACCATCTTTAACAGGATATACCGGAACGAATTCCAATTTATCCCAAAGCCCTGCCTCATGAGCAACAACAAGAACTTTATGTATAAAACCGTGAATTGGAGAATAAAACAGCATCATAGTTAAAATAACCCCCCGTATTTTAATATAATATTTCTAATTTAACCTCGAAATATTAATGACAATAGAAAAGGAACCGACTTTGATCAAGGAAAGAAACATGACAAACCCAATACTTGAAGGGAAAACTCCTCAAATAAAAGGCTTTTATGATGGAAAGTTTAAATCTTTGTTTAATATCTTTGAAGATAATCTGCTTAGAAGAGGTGCAAATAGTGATATTGGAGCAAGCATATACCTATCAATCAATGGCGAGGCACTAGTTGATCTTTATGGTGGATATCAAAACCCTATATTAGACGAAGAATGGAAAGAAGATACTTTATGCTGTTGTTGGTCAGTATCAAAGACTATACCAGCACTGTTAACCCTTATACTAATAGATAAGGGTTTATTGGATATTGAAAAACCCGTTGCATATTATTGGCCAGAGTTTGGAAAAAATAATAAAGAAAATATCTTAATTAAGCATATCCTTAATCACACTGCTGCACTTTCATACTTAGATGGAGAACTGCTCCCAGGAGAAATTCTTAATTGGGAAAAAATGGTTAAAGCCATTGAGAATACATCGCCAAATTGGGCACCTGGGGAAAAAATTGGTTACCTTAATATGACTTTTGGTTTTTTACTCGGCGAATTATGTAGAAGAGTTAACGGAGGCAGAAAACTCTCTCAACACTTCAAAGAAGATATATCAGATCCATTTAATATAGATTGGCATTTTTCTCTTGATGATGAAAAAATCTCCCGAGTAGCAAAAGTTTTTCAGTCAGATCCTAATCTTTTCAACGATATGATTTTGAAAGAACCAAATAGTATTTTTTCAAAAAGTATGAAAGGAAGAAACCCAGATGAAGATTATAATAGTATGGAATGGCATAAAGCAGAAAATGGTTCGGGAACTAGTCATACAAACGCAAGGGCAATGGGGAGGCTGTATAACATGTTATCATCAGGTAAAACCGATGATGGAACAATACTATTCTCTGACCAAATATTAGAAATGATTTCAACAAAGAGCATTAAAGGAATTGATAATCTAACAAATTCATATGAAATGTGTTTTTCAATAGGTTTTGAAATGAATTGCACACCAGCTACTCCAATGGGTCCAAGTAATAGAAGCTTTGGTTATTTAGGTGCTGGAGGATCATTTGCATTTAGCGATCCTGAGATAAAAATGAGTTTTGCCTATAGTCATAATTTTATGCATATGGGAGTAGGACCTGGCCCATGTGGTTTGCCATTGGTTGAAGAAGTAATCTCATTATGTAAGAAATAGTATATCTATTTCCATGCCCCAAAGGTGAACCAATTTATTCCATCTTGCAACTTACCAATATTCTGAGCGAAAACAGCCTTAGAGTCCCTAGCTGCAGAAATTACTGCATCATGACCGTGATTAAAATAGCTTGGGATTATGAACTGAAAGTAATTTTCTTCTTTAAACCCTGAATCAATTACAATCTTTTTTATATCAGAGTCCCTAAAGGACTTATAAAAGGGCTCCTTATTATAATAAGAATCCCAATCAAGATAAAATTGTTCGTATGGCTCAACTATACTATTTAAAGGGAGTTCCATGTGAATCATTAAACCGCCAGGTTTCAGGACCCTTTTACTTTCAGAAAAAACCCTACTTACTTTATCGCTAGGTAGCTCATGCAAAACCATTGCAGACCATACAATATCAAAAGAATTATCATCAAAATCTAGTTTTGTACCATCCATTTGATGAAAGTTAATCGGCTTTCCCATTTCCTTACACCTAGCATGTCCGTAATTTACGTTTGGTACAGCTGGATCAATTGCATGAATTTCCAAATCAGACCAAGTTTCTAGCCAAGGTAAAGTATTAAAACCAATTGTGGCTCCTATATCTAACATTTTTTTTGGTCTAAACTTTGGATACCTTTCACTAATAAACTGTGAAACTGATCGACCAGTATCATCCATTTCTGGACCAAGAAATCCCATTAGAAAAACAGACAAACCATTATCATAGAGAGCCCCTTGTGTTACATCACCAGCATACCTCTCAGTATCATAACATCCCGGCATCATATGAACGTCAAGAGAACTAATATACCTTGGTATTTCTAGATTTGGGTCAACATGTATTGAGTCCATACCTTTATTACAATCTGACACTTTAGATGCTAATTCTCTGTCTGATCTAGAAATTGAGGGAAGAACAGATCTCCAAACCATTTCTTGTGTTGAATTACGGATTGATGAATAAAATTTAAATAAAGTTTCTTTTCTCATCTCTTTATGAATTGAAGGCCCATCTTGTGGAGTAAAACCATTCTTTCTTTTATAATTAGCTTTTACTTTGTTTTCATAAACAGTCCTCATATGCGAAGCTAAGTCTCCGAGAACATATCTTCTCATACCAGTAACAAAACCTTGTCTAGACTCTTCTTCTTTTGTACTTTCTACGGCTAAGCTATGACTTAAACGATGAGGCATATATTTTATCAACCTTTATTGAATTTATGATAGCTAATATAATAAGTTAAAATAAGTTATTTTTCTAGTAATCTTAGAGCCTTATTAATCTCGGTAGGACTCATTTTATTCTTAATACTTAATAGGTTTACGTTTAGCTCACCTGTTTGATTTGAGGATTTGGTAAGCCAATAATAAGCAAAAATCATATTTTTTTCAACGCCTTCCCCCCTCCAATACATTACACCAAGATCGGCCTGTGCTAAAGGATCACCCAATTCTGCAGCCTTTTTCCAATACTTAACTGCTATTTCATCATTTTTCTTGCCATCTATCTCCCCTCGCGAATACATCCACCCAAGCCTATGATTAGCTGATGCGTCTCCGGCCTCTGCAGCTCTACCTAACCAGCTAGCAGCTTTAGTGAAATCTTGACTTAATCCCCTACCTTTTCTGTACATTTGACCCAAATATGATTGAGCAACTATATCCCCTTCGGTAGCTAAAATCTGGAAATCAAGTAAAGCTTCAATATCATTCCCGGACCTTAGTTTAATAATAGCGTCTTCAAGGTTAATAATAGGCTTTTCAGTTTCTTGTGAAAATGAACTAAAAGAAACAAAGCAAAATAAAGTCAAAAAAGCAAAACTTTTCATAATTGTACCTCTATTAGATATTCTATCCATACCCTCAAAATAAGAATATGTGTCCCTCAATATTTATCGAAAGAAATTGTATTTTTAAACAAGTAAATTATTAAATTTCTGATAATTAATTTGGAAAATGTTTTATAAACTTAGGAAAGAGATGTAAAAAAGGCCGAACTGTAAATGGTGATCCCGCCGGGACTCGAACCCAGAATTAAGGATTAGGAATCCTTGGTTATATCCAGTTTAACTACGGGATCAATAAAAACTAAACTAACCCCCTAGTCCAAACTGATCTTTTTTTGGGCAGAAATATTATCATCCTCAGAGTTGATCTTTATCTCTTTAACCTTAGACTCTATTGTCTTTCTTTTTAATTCTATATGCAACAAACCATTCTCTTGCTGTGCGCTATTTACTTCTATGCCTTCAGCTAAAACAAAACTCCTGGTAAAGTTTCGAGAGGCAATTCCTCTATGTAAATAAACCTTCTCTCCTGAACTATTTGGACTTTTCCCTCTAATATATAACTGATTATCTTCCACTGTCACGGCTAGATCATTCTCAGAAAAACCTGCAACTGCAAGAGTTATTCTTAAAGCATTCTGACCAATTTGCTCTATGTTATATGGGGGATAACCCTCAGCAGAAGACTTATTAGCCCGATCAATCATTTGCTCGATATGTTCAAAGCCAAGCAAAAGAGGACTTGAGAATACAGACATGCGCGCCATAAATAACCTCTTAAAGGATTTCAGTTAAATTATATATAGTAATTTCTTCACTATCATTAAAGTACCTAAAATTTTGTTTCAAACTTTATTAGGCGGTATAAAAACTTCTGGAGAATCATTCTGAGTGTAATGATGATAAATTGAACGTGAGGGAAAGGCAAATCCAGCCCCGGAAGACTCAACAATATCCTTAACAGTAAGCGCAAGGTCTTCTTTTATTTCAAGCCAGCCTCCCCAATCTGTAGTCCTTGTAAAACAGTATAATAATAAATCTATAGACGATTCATTAAAACTATCTATTCTTATAAAGGTAGATGCCTCCTTAGGAGAAGCAAAATTTGAGTCAGAGCTTATATGCTCCTCAATTTTATTTCTTATTAAGCGCAACTGATCCGTCGATGTATTATACTCTAAACCAATTAACCACTTGATTCTTCTNTGAGTCATTCCGCTAAAATTTACAACAGCGTTATCTGCCAACTTTGCGTTTGGAATATAAACTGGCGCTTTATCAAACCGTCTAACAAGCGTGGAGCGGAAGCCAATATTCTCTACTACACCCTCAACGACACCATCAACAAATATCCAATCTCCCTCATGCATTCTTTTTTCAGCGATAACTAATATTCCTGCAATTAAATTTTTTGAAAGGTCCTGCGCTCCCAATGCAAATGCAACACCAAATAACCCAAAACCAGCTAGAATTGGTCCAACTTTAATATTCCATATCTCAAGAATTGCTGCTCCTCCAATAAATACTACAGCAAGGTGCAAGAACTTAACCAACCACGAAATCATCTCCCTAGTCAGAATACTCTCCAGGCCGTTAAAAACTAGAGTGATAGGAAGAATAACCTTATATAAAGCCCAAAAAATTCCAAATACAATTAATGACCTAATAAATAAATTTGCAACATTTATATAAGTCTCATTAAGATCAATATAATTTATTGCAAAAAACAGTCCTAGTATAACTGGAAGTAACTTTATAGGGTCCTCGAGAGCATCAATTAGCTTATCATCAAAATCTGTATCAGTTTTTCCAGCAATTTTCTTTGCAAAGGTGACAACAAAACGGCTAAATAAACCTCTCAAAATAATAAAAAAGGAGATTATAATTAATGCAATCAAAATCTTATCAAACCCCTGACCAGCAACGCCTATATGCCAAACTTCCTGAATAAGGGCCATAAGACTATAAAGCTGGTCTATAAAATTATCCATAAAGCCAGTTCCCTAAAGTGAATGTATAAATTAATTATATACTATCTCTTATTAGGAATAATATAAAAAATATTGAGGAAATACGATGTCAGATAAAAAAAAATATAATAGAAAGAAAAATTCAGAAACCCTTGATAAGAAGAAAGTTTATCAGGATATGAATAAATGTAAAACAGCTGAAGATCTTAATGAAAACTTTATAACTCCTTTTACAAAAGCTCTCGTTGATGTATGTGGGTCGCGAGGGTATGTAATAAATATCTATGGGGATAGTTGTAACCTAGTCATATCTCCAGATAATCATTCTGAAAATATTTATAAAATCATCAATTCTTATTTAGATGAACTAGATATAAATTAATTATCTATTAATTTCAAAATATTAGTTATAATTTTTTTAAAGGAGGTAAAAATAAATTTAAGTATCACAAAAAATTCATTATCAAAAGAAGTAGAACTTTATCCAGCATTGGATACTAATCGATGTGGCTACCTTAAGGTTGATGATATACACGAGATATATTGGGAGGAAAGTGGAAACCCAAATGGTGTTCCAATTCTTTTTCTTCATGGTGGTCCGGGAGCAGGAACTACTCCAAATGTAAGAAGGTTCTTTGACCCTGAGTCCTACAGAATAATAATTTTTGATCAACGAGGTGCAGGCAGGTCAAAACCTTCGGGCGAGATTAGACAGAATNACACACAAAAACTAATTAATGATATTGAGATACTGCGCGACTTCTTAAACGTAAGAAAATGGATCATTTTTGGGGGTTCTTGGGGTTCAACACTTGCATTGATATATGGGCAACATTTTCCTCAAAACTGTGTTGGTTTTATATTAAGAGGGGTCTTCCTTTTTTCAGATGAGGAAGTTAATTGGTTCCTGAGGGGTATAAGAATGTTTTTTCCTAGAGAATGGAAAAATTTTGCCGAGCATATTGGTGAATCTGAAACAAATAATTTGCTTAAGAAATACTATATAAAATTAAATAGTAACAACCCAAGGGAACGTAATTTAGCTGCTATTGCCTGGTGTAATTATGAAAACTCATGCTCGAGGCTAATTCCAAAGGATTTTTACCGTCTTTCATTACAAAATGTAAGACCAGAAGACTTGGCAATGGCCCGTATAGAGGCGCATTATATGATTAACAAAGGGTTTCTAAAAAAAAATCAAATAATAAAAAATTTAAACTTAATTTCATCTCACCCAGCTATTATAATTAACGGTAGGTATGATATTATTTGTCCTATATTCACAGCAGAACTCCTTCATAAAAATTGGCCACGCTCTGAAATAATCACTGTTCCTAACGCAGGTCACTCCTCAATGGAATCTGGTATTAGAACTGAGTTAATCAATGCAACTAATAAATTTAGAACAAAAGTATAAGTTTTTTAATTGGGTTTCTTTGCACCATGAACAAACCAATCACCTGTCCCAAAAGGTCGAGATCTATAACCCTTAAATTGACTTTCCTTAGGATATCCTGCCAAGTCCATCAAACTAGCTAGGTCAGAGTCAGCCCACCCCATCCAAAAAGGTTCCCCGTTANTTCGGATTTGCCAATCATTAAGGACCTGGTCAACTAATCCTTGATATCCTGCTTGGTTAGGAACATCTAAATGGAAAGATACCCCTCCAGGTTTCAATATTCTCCAAATCTCAGAAATTGAATCCTTAAGTATAGTGGGAGTAGTTTCATGACCCCAAATTGTTGAAACTACCAAATCAAAACTCTCATTTTCAAAATCCATTTCAGAAGAGTTCATTTGTATAAAGTTAACCGGAACATCTTCACTTTCAGCCTTTATATGCGCCCAACGAAGTAAGCCCTTAGCTACATCAATCCCATAGACCTCCGAATTTGGAAAGTGTTTAGCATAAGAAATAGTAGCCAACCCCGTACCACAACCAACATCAAGAATCCTCTTTGGTTTTTGTTTTCCAAATTCTTTTTCCAAAATTTCTATTAGATAAGGAGTAGGAGGATAGCCAGCTTTGGCTGTTCTACCTTTTCCAGCAGCATAAACCATACTTCCGCCTGTATAACGGGCTCCTGCCATTATATCAAAATCTTCATTATCACGCTCATAACAGAAACCACCCGGCTGTCGATGTATTTCAACCTTTGCTATATTTGATGGGGGAGTAAAATTATCCTTCAACAAAATCGAGCCTTGTGTCTTTTTACGCCCCAGAACTTCTGAAGCCAATTTATTGAGGCGAGGTAAATCATGATCAATAGTATCCTCAACACAATTCCACATCATCCCCTGACTAAGCCATGTAAGAGAAGACCAAGCCTTAAACAAATATTCATTTGAAAGTTTCTCTTTAACAAGCTTTCTATGCTCCCTGTTTAGATCGTCAAGTGATTCTTTTATCTTTAATTCAAGATCATGCTTAAGCTCATTATTAAAATGATTCTTAATTTTATCTTGGAGATGAAAATTTACTTTTTGCTTAAACTTGATAATAAAAGCCTGCCTTGACAATTCATCATGTGTTGGATGTAAGTACACCTCTTTCCCAGAATTTCTGTCCATTTCAAGCCCTCTAATACTAGTGAATTATAATTTTTTCATAGATCCTTATAGCATATTACTGCTATCTAGAAAAATTATCTTTATAAATATTTACCCAAATTTTTATATTATTTCTTAATAAGAAACATGATGACATGCAACACGATGGCCTAGTTTAATTTTCTTTTCCTCTGGTTCTTTTATTGAACAAATATTTGTAGAATTTCTGCAGCGGGTCCTAAATACACATCCCGAAGGGGGAAATATTGGAGAAGGCGCATCCCCAACTAGATTATCTCTCTTCCTCTGCCTTTCACTTATTGGGTCAGGGATTGGTATTGCTGATAACAATGCCTTAGAATAGGGATGGGTGGGGTTTGAAAATAAATCATTTACACTAGCAATTTCCATCACTCTACCTAAGTATAAAACCATCACACGATCGCTGATATGTTTTACAACTGATAAATCATGACTAATAAATAACAAGGCTATATTAAATCTTCTTTGTAAATCCTTTAGAAGGTTAATAACCTGTGCTTGAATTGAAACATCTAAAGCCGAGACTGGTTCATCACAAATTATTAATTTTGGCTTAAGGATTATTGCTCTTGCAATACCAATTCTTTGACATTGGCCTCCTGAGAACTCATGGGGGTATCTATTTATCATTGAGGAAGATAAGCCAACTGTCTCCATAGCTTGTTTAACTAATTCTTTTTTTTGTAAAGAAGTTAATTCCCTTCTATAATTCTCTAGAGGTTCAGAAATTATTTCAGAAACGGTCATTCTTGGATTTAGACTAGCCAAAGGGTCTTGAAAAACTAACTGTATATTTTCTTTAAATTGACTATCTTCGTTTTTTTGACTTAAAGTCCAATCCTTTCCTAGCCATGTAACCTTACCGCTTTCTAAACGTACTAATTTTACAATAGCCCTTGCTAAAGATGATTTACCACATCCAGACTCACCAACCAGTCCCAAGGTTTCGGAAGGAGCAAGAGTAAAACTAACTCTATCGATTGCCTTAAAGTCATTGTATCTATTAAAAAAAAGATTACCGTTTTTAACTTTATATTTGACGGTTACGTTTTCTATATCGAGAAGATTATCTTTCATTCTATTTAACACCAAATTCAAAATGACATGCAGATAAATGACTTTGTTGTCTGAATTTTAGCTTAGGTTCTTTTTCCTTACAAATAGCTTTTACCTTGTTACACCTTGGATTAAAAGCACAGCCATTAGGTAATTTGTTAGGGTTTGGGGGCTGGCCTTTAATTGCCTCAAGAAAATCTATTTTCTTATCAAGACTTAAAGAACAGCTAAGAAGACCCAAGGTATAGGGGTGCTTGGTATTATAAAAGATTTCAAAAACATCGCCGCTCTCGACAACTGACCCCGCATACATTACTGCTACTCTATCTGCTATACCTGCTACAACGCCCAGATCATGAGTAATTAAAATAATAGCTGCCCCAATCTCAGTTTTGACTTCTTTAAGAAGGTCCATAATTTGTGCCTGAACTGTTACATCTAATGCCGTTGTAGGCTCATCAGCAATTATTACATCTGGCTTACATATGAGTGCCATTGCAATCATAACCCTCTGTCTAAGACCTCCAGAGAGTTCATGTGGATACATTTGCATCCGTTTATCTGGTTCGGGAATATTAACCCTTTCAAACATCTTTTTTATTATCTTATATGAATCCTTTTTGCCTGCTCCCTGGTGATGAACCAACACTTCTCTAATTTGCTCTCCTACCTTCATATGAGGAGTTAAGGCTGTCATTGGGTCCTGGAAAATCATTGCAATTCGATTACCACGTAATTTATTAAGCTCTTTTCTTTTCATCTCCAAAAGATTAGAGCCATTAAGATTAATTATACCAGATGACCTACCATTATCTGCAAGAAGGCCCATTGCGGTAAGAAAAGTTTGACTTTTCCCTGAGCCTGACTCTCCAACAATTGCAAGGCACTCCCCTTGGTTTACATTTAAAGAAATATTGTTTACTGCCCTTATGGTCCCATCAGCCGTATCAAAAATAACTGAAAGATTTTTTATCTCAAATAATCTACTCATATATCTAACGGTCCCTTGGATCTAATGCATCTCTTAAACCATCTCCTAAAAAGTTAAAGCTGAATAATGCAGTTGAAAGAAATAGTGCAGGAACTATTAGTGTTCTAGGTGTAATTTCCATCTCTCGAGCTCCTTCAGAAATTAGTGCGCCCCAACTCGTCATAGGCGGCTGAACACCTAAACCAAGAAAACTTAGAAAACTTTCTAGCAGAATAACCTGCGGTATTGTTAAAGTTACATACACAATCACTACACCAAGAATATTAGGTATTATATGCTTTAAAATAATTCTTGTGTTTGAGCTACCAGACACTCTTGCAGAGTCTATAAACTCCCTGTGTCTTAAAGCCATTGTTTGACCTCTTACTATTCTCGACATTGTTAACCATTCTACAAAGCCAATAGCAATAAACATTAAATAAAAATTCCTACCGAAAATTACCATTAGAATAATAATAAAAAACATAAGAGGAATTACATATAAAATATCTACGATACGCATTAGTACCTGATCAATCCATCCACCAAGAAAACCAGCTAATGAACCAACTGTAACTCCAATAATAACTGCAACCATTGTAGCAAGTAAACCTACTTGAAAACTAACCTGACCTCCCTGCAGAATCCTTGCTAAGAGATCTCTCCCTAGGGAGTCAGTTCCTAAATAATGACCATTATTAATATTAGGAGGTGTTGCTTCTATTAAATCCCAATCAATTTCATCATATGACCAAGATAAAAAATATGGTCCTACAAAACAAATAAAAGCAAGAAATATTATCAACAAAGCACTTACGAAAGCTGCTCTATTTAATATAAGTCTTTGTATTGCAGTGGACCAAAGACTTCTCTCCTCAACATCCTTAAAAGAGTTAAGCGACTTTGAGTTTCTTTCGCTGGATTGAGAAAATATCTTGAAGAATTCCATTGTTAATCATACCTCGTTTTCGGGTCTAACCATGCATAGGCCATATCTACAATTAGAGTGATTATGATTACTAGAAAGGCGGCTAATATTGTTACACCCATTACAAGCGTATAATCTCTATTTAACGCTCCTTGAACAAAATACCTCCCAATTCCTGGCAATCCAAATATCGTCTCAACAACCATTGAACCTGTAAGCAGTGCTACTGTTGCAGGCCCAAGGAAGGTCACAACAGGAATCATCGAGCTCTTTAAAGCATGATTGATAACCACTTTATGATATGGCAATCCTTTTGCAGTTGCGGTTCTAATGTAATTTGATCTCATTGTTTCAATCATACTAGCTCTAGTAATGCGAGCAATATAGGCTATAAATGGTAATGATAAACAAATTACTGGAAGAATCCTATTTTCCAGCCTGCCTCCTTCCCATCCACCTACCGGAAGCGAAAAGATTGTGTCTTTTAAAATGATACCAAAAAACAATGCTAAAAGGGGGCCAATAACAAAAGTCGGAATCACTATACCTATCATTGCGAAACTCATAATTAAGTGATCAACTTTTTTATTTTGATTTAAGGCAGCAATTATTCCAATAGGAATACCAAAACAAACTGCTAGTATCAGCGCCAAAAAACCATTTGATGCGCTGATAGGCAGGCCCTGGGAGATTAGTTCTGTTACTGTGAAATCCTTATATTTAAATGAGGGTCCAAAGTCTCCATTTAGCAAATTTGTCAAGTAATCTAGATATTGTTTAATAAGCGGCTTATCAAAACCATAAGCAGCTCTGAGATTTTCCAATATTTCAGGTGGCAAAGGTGCCTCTTGATCAAAAGGACCACCCGGAGCTAACCTCATTAAAAAAAATGATAAGGTCACAACAGCAAGTAATGTTGGCAAGGCAATTAAAATACGTTTAATAAAATAAAACCACATACAAAATTTCTATATTTCTGTCTTGATATAATTTAATAGTGTTCCAACTTTATCAATTTCTACTTCCACCAAATCGCCATCCTTAAGCCACAAAGGAGGGTTGCGGCCATATCCAACTCCATCTGGTGTTCCGGTAGAAATAATATCACCTGGATTCAAAAATGTGAAACTAGAGACGTATGCTATTATTCTCTTTATTGGAAAAATCATATTTTTAGTTGAACAACTTTGAACAACACCACCATTTATCCTTGTAATGATATTTAAATTTTGTGGGTCTGTAATATAAACTGACGGCATAAGCCAAGGACCAAAGGAACCAGATGAGTCAAAGTTTTTTCCTGCTGTTATAGAATGACTTTGGAAGTCACGCATAGAACCATCTAATAGGCAGCTATAGCCGGCAATATGCTTAATCGCATCTTTCTCCCGAATATGCCTTCCTCCCTTACCTATAATAACAGCAAGTTCTCCTTCATAATCATAATGGGAAGATACTTTAGACTTAATTAATGATTGCTTATGACCTACAAGTGACTGGGAAGTTCTAATAAATAAATTAATATTCTTGGGCACACTTCCACCCATTTCAACAGCATGGTCTTTATAATTCTTTCCAACACAAATAATCCTTGATGCATTAGGAATAACCTGGTGGAAGATTACCTTGTTGAAATCAATTCCTTCTGACCGATTTTCAACAATATCAATTAATCTATCTAAGGGCCCTCTTACAAGTAAATCTCTGAGGTTTTGAGCTACGTCAGATAGATCAATAATTATATCATCTTTTAAAGCGCCAAAACTAATACCTTTGTCAAATTCGTATGAAACAAATTTAATCAATTCTATTTCCTAGATTAGTAAAAATAAGCCCCAACCAAAGAATATATTAAAATCGGTTGAGAGTAAAATTCTAGTGCGTAGAAACTAGTTGTCCATACCCATTAATCTTGTCATTAATACCTATTGACCTAAGACCAGCCCAGTAAGTAATTACATTTACAGTCAAAACTGGCTTTCCAATACGTGATTCCATTTCTTCAACTAAATGAGCCATAGCCGAATTGGTGCCAACTTTAATAATACATTCTGTATCTTTAGTATTTAACTCATCTACTGCATCATTCAATAAACCAGGAGATGCAGTGGCAATGTCAAGAGGCGTCAAATGCTGAAGCCCTTTTATAGCTGAAACATTATAACCAGCTTCACGAAAAAAAGCTTCACATGCTTGGTCTGCCGGAGGCATCCATGGGGTAAGTATTGAAATTTTTTTAGGGCGCCCCAGAAGCTCCAATGCTCTTAGTATTGCATGTGAGGGAAGCATTACAGGTATATCTCCTGACATTTTTTCCATGGAGCTTTTCATTTGGTCAGCACCCAGCAAACCTTTTGCTAAGCTATCAACTGAATGACCGTGAACGATTATACTTGGCTCACAAGCAACTAAAACATCTATTGCTGCTTCCATATCAACAGAAGAACCCAGAAACTTTTTGTACTTCTCTAGGTCATCAGCAGGGCGTTTCACCCTGCTCATTCTTGAAATATGGTTTGTTACGCCCTTCGGCTGAAGCAAAGCCATTTCAGGCTCAACAATAGTATTAGTAGCTGGCACAAGAACACCAATCTTAGCTCTATAGCCAAGAGAATCCCTCATGCTGATTTAATTTCGATATTATTCTCTATTACCCAAAAACATAAGTAGAAACTGAAATAGATTCACAAAGTTTAAGTAAAGAGCAATGGCACCCATTACAGCTGTACTTTCCTCAAGGGCAGATCCCTGAACCATAAAATACTGACTCTTGATTCTTTGAGTGTCATAAACTGTCAAACCAGCAAAAATTAGAACA
>NZGX01000027.1 GCA_002691085.1 Rhodospirillaceae bacterium
TTAATACGCTAGGGGAAAGGAAATAAAGGTTTGTTTAAGTACAATAAGGAAAATATTTTTTCAAAAATATTAGATGGTGAAATACCAAATAATACTATTTATGAAAATGAATATGTACTCGCTTTTGAGGACATTAACCCTCAGAGTCCAGTCCATGCACTTCTTATTCCAAAAGGAGAATATACTTCGATGAGTGACTTCTCAGAAAATGCCTCTGATAAAGAAATATTATTTTTCATTAGGGCAATATCAAAAATAACTAAAATTAAGGATATAAATGAAACCGGTTTTAGAATTATTGCCAATTCAGGGCCCGATTCTCTGCAAGAAGTGCCGCATCTTCATTTTCACATAGTTGGTGGACGTAAGTTGGGTTCTATTCTTCCATGAGAAAATATAAATTGTTAAATTTTTTTCTCTAAATTATTCCAAAATAGCTTTTCAACTTGTATGCCGTCGAAGCGATTGATTTCTTGTATTCCTGTTGGGGAGGTAACATTAATTTCAGTTAAAAAGTTTCCTATTACATCAATACCCGCAAAAAAGAGTCCTCTATTTCTTAATTCATCTCCAATGGCCTCACATATTGATTTGTCTACATCATTTAATTCTATTTTTTCTGCCTGACCACCTACATGCATATTTGACCTTGCTTCACCCTTTGGGGGTATTCTATTTATTGCACCTATAGGATGTCCATCAATTAAAATTATTCTTTTATCTCCTAAGCGAACTTCGGGTATATACTCTTGGACTATTAGTGGCTCTTGAGAAAAGGACGTAAAGAATTCTATTAACGACGATAAATTCTCATCATCAGCAGTTAGATGAAAAACTCCAGAACCACCATTGCCGTATAGTGGTTTAACAATTATATCTTTGTACAAGCTTCTAAAATTCTTAATTTCATTGAAGTCAGAAGAGATTAACGTTGACGGGATGAAATCTTTAAAATTAGTTACGAGTAATTTTTCCGGTGAATTTCTTACGCCAGTTGGGTCATTTATTACAAGTGTTTTATTTGTAATTTTTTCTAATAAATATGTTGCTGTAATATAGGACATATTAAATGGCGGGTCTTGTCTCATCAAAACTATATCCATATCCTCAAGGTCAATATAGGTTTGTTCTCCTAATAAAATATTTTTATGATTATTATAGTTAATTCTAAGAACATTTGCTCGAGCAATTAGCTTATTGTTTCGCAGTGATAGGGACGAAGGGGTATAATGGAAAAGCCTATAATTTCTTTTTTTTGCTTCTAAAGCAATTAAGTAAGTGGAGTCACATTGTAAATCAATACTCTCAACGGGATCCATTTGGATTGCTACTGATAAACTCATCATCATTCTTTCATTATTTTATTTGATCTCAATTATAATGAAATTTTGTTATTATGTTATAATTAATTCCCATTGAGATCGCATGTTTTACAGTTTTTGATTCCTCTATCGAAGAATAAGGCCTCCCAAATAAATAAATATCGTAATTTACAGCTTCTATTGAATAATTCATTTCATTTACATCGGGGTCTTCTAAAAGTCTTTGTAATATCTGATCTGATAAAGAATGTTCCCTGTTATCATTATGAATAAATACTTTACTTTTCACACTCTTTATTCCGGGCTGGAGCCAGATAATGTTTATAAGCTCAAGGTAATCATTAACATTTTTTAAGCTACCATTAATGAGGATATTGTTATCTATAGAAGTAATATTAAGCTTAGAGAAAGAAACATTATTTTCATTGATCAGTGCTCTAATAATTTTTAGTTCAGTTATTTTATCTATAGAATTATTTTGTATAACTTTTTGTTCTTCTGTATTTACTGCTATAGCTACACCTGTACCCATTAGAAAATCTCCTGGGGTTGGCGTGCAGGCACAAAGGGTAAATATTGAAAGAATTAAAAAATAAGATCTTAACTTTTTTATCATTTAAGTTTGTCTTTCTTTAATTCTACTGCTCGGTTATAGATCATTCTCTTTGGGAGCCCCGTCTTATTCTTTATTATATCTACCGCTTTTTTGAGAGAGTAATTATTTAGGCCTTCTATAATTGTATTATCAAGTTTATCAATATTATAATTATCTTCAAAGTTACTTTCTCTCGATACTACAATAGTTATCTCCCCTTTCGGAGTTAAATTATTTTTGCACTTACTTATGTAATAAGATAAAGAACCACGGAATATTTCCTCATGTATTTTTGTTAACTCTCGTGCAACAGCAATTTTCCTCTCCCCGAATGAAGATAGTATTTCTTTTAAAGTAGAAATTAAATTACGGCCTGAGACGAATATCACAATAGTTGCATTTGATTGTGATAATTCAAATAATTTCTTATTACGTGAAGATTTCTTTATTGGTAAAAACCCTATAAATGTGACTGGCGAAGGCTCAATGCCAGACGCAACTAGTGCTGAAACAAATGCAGTGGGCCCTGGGATGGAGAAGACTTCTAATTCTCTTTTTATGCATTCTTTAACTAATTTGAAGCCAGGATCAGAAATAAGGGGCGTGCCTGCGTCACTCACAAGTGCAATAAGCTTATTTTCTGAAATAAGCTTAATAATTTTATGCCGAACCTTTAAGTTGCTGTTTTCATTGTAGGATATTATCGAGTTTTTGATCTGAAAATAATTTAATAACTTTCTGGTTACCCTTGTGTCCTCAGCTGCAATAAGGTCAGCCGAATTAAGTATTATAAGGGACCTTAATGATACATCCATTAAATTTCCGATTGGTGTGGAAAGAATATAAAGCCCTGGGATTAATTTTTGATTAAAATTTAGATTAGATAGATCAGGCAGTTGCCTTATATTAGATTCACTATTAGCATGCTCTATAACTTTGCTATTCTGCTTCTTTTCTAAGCCGAGGCTAAAAGGGGGGATTGATGAGATTTTGGCTTTTTTTGCCATTGGTTTTATTTTTTAATATTATTTTGGGTTCTTGTTCTGGTGACACTGTAACACGTCTAACTGATGATTTAAAAGATGTAAAAATCCAAAACAGTAATGAAATAAGCGTATCAGATTTTAATAATAAATTTATTGAAGTACCTGATAAGCAGAGCCTAGATTCTTTATCTAGTTTCAGTCTTTATGATGTAAAGAAGGATGTTAATAAGCTTAGAAAAATAGTTAATGTAGCAATATTACTTCCGCTAAGTGGACCATCAGCAGACATTGGCCAAAGTATATTGTCTTCTGCCACTATGGCAATGTTTGATATTGCTGATAATTATTTTAGATTACTTCCTTATGATACCCAAGGAACACCTGAGGGTGCAAGAAGGGCCTCTGAGCAAGCTATTGAAGATGGGGCCATGCTGATTCTTGGACCTGTTTTCTCAAGTTCTGCCAAGGCAATTACTCCTTATGTAAGGCAGTCTGATTTAGTAATGATACCCTTTACAACTGACCCGACTGTTGCAAGGCCTGGAATATTTATCCTGGGCTTTTTGGTTCATGAACAAGTAAGAAGAATTATTAACTTTGGTATTTCGCAGGATATCTATCGTTATGCTGTTTTAGCCCCAGGAACGCCATATGGCGAAACGGTAGTAGATACAGCCCAGCAAGTTATCCAACAAGCAGGCGCTCAGCTGGCAAAAATTGCATATTATGACCCAAATGGCTCAAACTTAAATGAAGTAGTGAGGAGCTTTGCAGATTATGACCGTAGGCATAATTTGCTTAAGAAGCAAAGAGAGCTTTTGGAAGACAAAGACGACCCTGTTTCCTTAGCAGCATTAAAGAGGCTTGAGCAACTAGACACAATTGGCGATGTTCCGTACGATGCTATTTTAATACCTGAGAGCGGGGGTCGTTTAACGGAAGTTGCCGCGCTCTTACCTTTTTACGATGTTGATCCTGGTAGGGTGCAACTAATGGGAACTCTCTTATGGCATATTTCTGGATTAGGGAAAGAGCCGTCTTTGGTTGGTGGATGGTATCCGGCGCCATCACCAAAACAAAATTTAGATTTTTACAATAGGTTTAAGGAAATATATGGTTATAAACCCCCGGCTATATCAACTCATGGATATGATGCTGTTGCCTTGGCTTCGATTTTATCAAGGAATCAAAGTGCTGATCCATTTAATCAGAAAAACTTTTCCTCTTCAAATGGCTTTTCAGGTGTGGACGGTGTATTTAGATTTACAAAGACAGGTCTCTCAGAAAGAGGTTTTGCAATTCTTGAGGTAACTAGAGATTCTGCAGCAATAATAGACACTGCTCCATTAACTTTTGAGGAAAAATAAACTATTTGACTTGAGGGGACGAATAGTAAATTTCAGAAGTGAGTGCATTCCTTAATCTTTCAGCGTAAACTAAACTACTTCTGGAAATAATAGAGCTTGGGTTTGAATCCCCGACCCCGTATACAGCTGCATTCAAATCCTTACGGGGGCTAATTATGCTACCTTCAAAACCCCCTCCTGCAAACAAACCTGCATTTCTTGAGTAAGCCACAATGTCTCTACCAATATTTGTTGTGGTCGCCCCTTCAACACCAACCCCCGCTGGTCCTACGCTAATGCCAACATTTGCACCAATCTTAAACTTATCATCAATAACTGCCTGCATACCTCTAGAGGTTAGAATTAGAAACATTACCTCTGAAGATTGCATGCCCAACTGAAGACCTAAGGAGCCAGAGGTCATTCTATAGAAAGCAGGATCACTAAATCCCCCAGTCTTATCTCTTTTAAGCAATACACCATCACCATAGCTGCCTCCCAAAAATATACCTACCTTATAATAAGAGGGAATAATTAAAACGCCTCTTGCTTTTTTGAGGGCATTTTCTAATTTAGGCGAAGGCATATTTTCTTCTCTTATGCGCTCTATAGAAACAACTGCTTCATCTATTATAATTCTAGCTTTTCTTGTTGGGTCCTCAGATAGGCTTGTTTTAGGTAGCAAAATTAGAAATAGTAAGAAAATACTAGGAAGCTTAATTTTTCCTGACATGTATAACCTCCAAACAGCTTTAATTGACAGATATACCTATAGAGTTTGTTAATTCATACTATTATTGCATAAAAATCCTAGTAAATATCAAATTTTATTTATTGAAATAAAATTTAGAGGTTTAGAATAAAACATACATATTAATTTGTTAAGTTTATACTTGTAGACATATTAAAATCATCGTCTTAGTTTGTTAGACTGTTTAAAATAAATCTTATTTATATAGGAGGGGAAAAATTTTGAAACGAGTGATGGTTACAGGCGGGGCAGGTTTTATAGGTTCGCATCTTTGTGAAAAATTAATAAAAGAAAATTATGAGGTATTATGTATAGATAATTACTTTACCGGTAGCAGAAAAAATCTATCAGAATTGATTGATAAGCCTGCCTTTGAGGCCATGAGACATGACATTACTTTTCCTCTGTATGTTGAAACTGATCAAATTTACAATTTGGCCTGTCCCGCATCTCCTATTCATTATCAGTCTGATCCTGTACAAACAACAAAGACTAGCGTGCATGGATCGATCAATATGTTAGGACTAGCAAAAAGGACAAACGCCAGAATTTTGCAGGCATCTACTAGTGAGGTATATGGAGACCCCCAGGTGCACCCTCAGATAGAGACTTATCAGGGAAATGTTAATCCAATAGGACCAAGGGCTTGTTATGATGAGGGAAAGCGCTGTGCGGAAACACTCTTTTTTGATTATTACAGGCAGCATAATCTAATAATTAAAATTGGAAGAATTTTTAATACTTTTGGTCCAAGGATGTTACCTAATGATGGAAGGGNTGTTTCTAACTTCATCGTACAGGCGTTNACAGGAAAGCCAATTTCAATTTATGGGGATGGTTCTCATACTAGGTCATTTTGTTATGTTTCAGACACTGTAGAGGCATTATTTCTTTTAATGATGTCTAAAAATAATTTTACCGGCCCNGTGAATATCGGTAATCCTTCTGAGCTGTCTATACTTGAGCTTGCAGAACTAATAATAAGGAAAACTAAGTCTAGTTCAAAAATTACTCATGAAAAAATACCTGTTGATGATCCAACAAGACGTAAGCCAGATATTTCTCTTGCAAAAACTAAACTAGGTTGGTCTCCAAAGGTCGATTTAGAAGAAGGTATTGAAAAGACAATAAAATACTTTAAGGCAATATTGTGATATAAGGTTGGTAGAAATAAGATATAGACAAGCGCAATTGCATCATTTTTAAAAAAAATATATAGATAATTTGTATGTTTATATATAATGATTTCTAGTTATTAGTATTCATTATTTTTCGACTAAAGAATTAAAATGACTTTCGGAGAGTCTTTGTGGTCAGGGTTTTGCGGGCTAAATTTCACGGACTAAGGGTTACTGGGGCAGACCTCCATTACCATGGATCAATTACTCTTGACCCAGAACATTGTAAAGAAGCAGGTCTTTTCCCTACAGAATTTGTAGATGTTTGGAACAAGAATTCTGGGGCAAGACTTACCACTTACGTTGTGTTTGGAGAAAAAGGCTCTAAGTGTTGTGTTTTAAACGGAGCTGCGGCAAGAACCTGTCAGGAAGGGGATGAATTAATAATAGCTGCTGGTTGTGATATAAACGAGAATGATCTGTATAACCACAAACCTAGGATACTTACATTTACACCCACAAATGAAATTGACCAGGTTCTTTACTATAATATTTTTAAAAGTGACGACTTTGATTATGACTTTAGAATACAGTTTTCTGAGGCATTAAATAATTCTGACTCTCCCAAAAGAAATGACTATGAGTCAGTAACTGTGAAAAACTACGTTAACGTTAATTTGGAAAACATAAGAAGAGACCTAGAAGACAAGGGTTGGGAAATGGATGCAATTAATCAATTCATATCCAAGCATATGACTAGGTAAAGTAATCTGAAGATGTTTATAGATGAATAGAGTCAAATAAAAAAACCTAATTCTCTGATAGAGCAACTTTCATATCTTTTACTTCATATATAATTTCTCCATCAGCCTCCACTCGGCCGTCGGCAACACCCATTGTAAGTCTTCTCGTTTGTATAGCTTTTGTGAAATCAACAAAGTATCTTAATAGCTTTCTATCTGGTCTTACCATTCCAGTCAATTTTACAGCTCCAACACCCAATGCATATCCCCTTCCTATCCAGCCGCGCCAACCAAGATTGAAACCTGTTAGTTGCCATAGTCCATCCAGTCCCAAACATCCCGGCATAATAGGATTGTTGGGAAAGTGACATTTAAAAAACCACGCATCAGGCGTGATATCAAATTCCCCAATAATATGCCCCTTACCATGTTGTCCTCCTTCAGAACTTATATCAAGTATACGATTAATCATTAGCATAGGAGGTTCCGGTAATTGTGCATTGCCTGGACCAAAGAGCTCGCCTTTGGCGCACTTGATAAGATCTTCAAAACTAAAACTTTTAGGAAAGGCTGTCATAACTAAATTCTCCTANGTATTAGGTCTCTGATTTTATATTAGNTTTCTGCATATGTTGATTATATGCTAGATTTTTGACTTAATATAATATTTAATATTCATATCATATCATATTTTCGCTGCAAAAAACAAAGTTGTTGTATTGGAAAAAATAACTGACTTATACGAGGTATGTAACTAACCTTGTTTATAACGGTATATTGAAGATAATAAGGAATAGGTTTATGCGTAGAGTAGTAGTTACTGGCCTTGGTATTGTATCTTCAATTGGCAATGACGCCAATGAAGTTGTTCAAAGTCTTAAGCTAGGTAAGTCTGGNATTTCATCTGATCAGCAAATGATTGAGCACGGTTTTAGGAGTCAAGTCTCTGGCTCAATAAAAATTAATGTAAATGAACATATTGAAAAGAGAACCTTGCGTTTTATGGGAGAAGGTGCAGCCTATTCATATATAGCTCTCAAGCAGGCTATTGCTGACGCAGACTTAGAACCTGATGTTGTTTCAAATCCAAGAACGGGGATTATTGCGGGCTCAGGTGGTCCATCAACAAGAGCAATGCTAAATGCCCATCAGTTAGTTCTTAAGCATGGTGCTCCAAAGCGTATAGGTCCTTTTTCTGTTCCGAAGTGTATGTCCTCAACTATCTCAGCAAACCTCTCAACAGCTTACAAAATTAAAGGTGTTAATTATTCAATTACCTCTGCCTGTACAACTTCACTTCATTGTATTGGTAATGCAGCTGAGCAGATTATGATGGGAAAACAAGATGTAATGTTCGCTGGAGGTGGAGAGGAGCTTGACTGGACACTTTCATGCCTTTTCGATGCTATGGGTGCAATGTCAAGTAAATATAATCATATACCAACTAAATCGTCGCGAGCCTTCGATGAAGATAGAGATGGATTTGTTATTAGCGGAGGTAGTGGCATGTTGGTTCTTGAAGATTTAGAGCATGCATTAAATCGTGGTGCCAAAATATATGCAGAAATATCTGGCTATGGCGCATCTTCAGATGGACACGATATGGTCGCTCCATCAGGAGAAGGTGGAGAGAGGGCTATGCGTCTCGCAATAGAAGGTATGAGAAGTAATAGAAAAATTGACTATATAAATGCTCATGGAACCTCAACACCTATTGGCGATGTTGGAGAGGTAGAGGCCGTAAGACGTGTTTTTGGTAAACATCATTTACCTCTTATAAGTTCAACTAAATCTATGACGGGTCATAGTCAGGGAGCAGCGGGAGCTCAAGAGTTTATTTACTGTATTCTTATGTTAGAGAATAATTTTATTGCACCATCTATTAATGTTGAAAATCTTGACCCTAACTTAAAACAAAATGAAATTGTAACCTCTACAATTGAAAACGCCAAATTGGATACAGTAATGACAAATAGCTTTGGTTTTGGGGGTACAAATGGTTCACTGATTATATCTAAGCTGAAAAACGTTAGCGAGGTTAAATAATGGGCAGCTTGAAAAATAAAAGAGGCTTGATTATGGGAGTTGCTAATGAGCGATCAATAGCTTGGGGAATTGCGAAGGCGATAAGTGAACAGGGTGCAGAATTAGCATTTACTTATCAAGGAGAGCAATTTGGTAGAAGACTAAAGCCACTTGCTAAATCGATTGGCTCAAAACTTACTTATGAAGTAGACGTTACGAATGATGTCTCATTAGATAGATGTTTTAACGATCTATCACAAGAATGGGATAGTATTGATTTTTTGGTTCATGCAATTGCTTATTCGGATAAATCTGAACTAACAGGCAGATTCTTAAACACTACCAGAAAAAATTTTTTAAATACTCTTAATATCTCTACTTATTCATTCATCGAGGTTGCACGCAGGGCTCACCCTCTTATGAAAGATAAAGGAGGCTCTCTAATTTCCCTCTCATATCTAGGTTCAAATCGAGTATCACCTTTTTATAACGTAATGGGCATTGCTAAGGCAGGGTTGGAATCAACAACTAGATATCTTGCCTCAGACCTTGGGCCTGATAAAATACGCGTCAATGCTATATCTCCTGGGCCGATGAGAACTTTAGCAGGCGCATCTGTCGGTGGCGCTCGGAAAACATATAAATTTACAGAGCTCAATGCACCTCTCGGCTCTAATGCAACCCTTGAAGCAGTGGGTGGGACAGCAGTATATTTAATCTCAGATGCAGGAAAGTTAACATCCGGTGAGATTATCGTTGTTGATGGTGGATACCACATTATGGGTATGCCTAGAGCAGAAAACATTTAGTAGTATCCAAGTATAAAAAATAAAAAGAATTTAATATCTATATATCAATCCTTCTTAATTTCCTCTCCTGTTTCTTGATTGACCCTCTTCATAGATAGCTTAACTTTTCCGCGGTCATCAATAGCTAGGCATTTAACTTTAACCAAGTTTCCTTCAGCAAGAACATCAGAGACCTTATCAATTCTATTTTCTGCTATTTCTGAAATATGAACTAACCCATCTCGTTTACCTAAGAAATTAACAAAAGCACCGAAGTCCATTAGCTTGACCACTTTTCCAGTATATATTTTACCTACTTCTGGTTCTGCAACTATATCCTGTATACGTTTAACTGCATCGTCTGTCGCTTCCTGACTTGAGGAAGCGACATTAACTGTTCCATCATCTTCAATATCAACCTTACATCCAGTTTCCTCTTGAATCTCCCTTATTGACTTTCCACCACTTCCTATAACATCTCTTATTTTATCTTTAGGTATATTTATTGTAGTAATTCGTGGAGCATTGCCAGATACATTTTCTCTTGGAGTAGAAATTCCAGACTTCATTTCATTTAGTATGTGTTGTCTTCCATCTTTTGCTTGACTGAGAGCTATCTTCATTATTTCACTTGTTATAGAAGTGATCTTTATATCCATTTGCAAGGAAGTAATTCCAGACTCAGTTCCTGCAACTTTGAAATCCATATCTCCAAGATGATCCTCATCACCTAATATATCAGAGAGAACTGCGTACTTATCTCCATCCTTGATCAGGCCCATCGCTATTCCTGCAACGGGGCTTTGAATAGGGACACCAGCGTCCATAAGGGCCAAGGAAGCACCACAAACTGAAGCCATTGAAGACGATCCATTGGATTCAGTGATCTCTGATACAACTCTTACAGTATAAGGGAAGTTTTCTTTTGACGGCAATAATGGCTTTAGAGCTCTCCAGGCAAGTTTTCCGTGGCCAATTTCTCTTCTTCCTGTCCCACCCATTCTTCCTGCTTCTCCTACAGAATAAGGAGGAAAGTTGTAATGAAGCATAAAGTTTTCTCTATATTCACCTTCAAGTGCATCAATGATTTGTTCATCTTGACCCGTCCCAAGAGTAGTAGTAACCAAAGCTTGTGTTTCGCCTCTTGTAAATAATGCGGAGCCATGTGCTCGAGCTAATAGACTTACCTCTACCTCGATAGGACGCACATCTTCAGTAGACCTTTCATCAATTCTTTTACCTGTTTCAAGAATTGATTTGCGTACTATATTTTTCTCAATATCCTTAAGAACGGATGATGCAATTGATATTTCATCTTCATTACCATTAAGAGAATCAATAGCCTTTAATTTTATATCACTAATAGCCTGTTGACGATCCTGTTTTATATTTATTTTATATGCATCTTTGAATTCATCAGCAAACTTAGATAATTTTCCTTCAACAATATTATATTCTTCAGGTGGTTCATCTAGCTCAAATGGTTCTTTAGCGCATAATTCTGCAAGTTCAATAATTGCATTAATAACGGGTCTCATTTGTTGATGCCCATAATTTACAGACTCAAGCATTACTTCTTCAGACAGTTGGTTGGCTTGACTTTCAACCATCAAGACACCCTCTTGAGTTCCAGCTACAACTAAATCAAGGCCAGATTCTTCCAACTGTTCCATTGAAGGGTTTAGGACAAAATCATTTTTTATATATCCTACGCGTGCAGCTCCAAGTGGACCAAGAAATGGGATTCCTGATATTGTTAGTGCAGCAGATGCCCCTATTATAGAAACTATATCTGGATCATTCTCCAGATCATGTGATAAGACGGTACATATTACTTGTGTTTCGTTTCTGTACCTTTCATGAAAGAGCGGCCTTATTGGTCTATCGATAAGTCTGGAAACAAGCGTCTCCTTTTCTGAGGGCCTTCCTTCCCTTTTNAAAAANCCNCCAGGTATTTTTCCTGCTGCAAAAGTTTTTTCTTGATAATTTACAGTTAAAGGGAAAAAATCAATACCTGGCTTTGCTTTCTTTTCACCAACTGCGGTACATAGTACGGAAGTCTCCCCATAGGTAACTACGACTGCACCATTTGCTTGTCTTGCAACTTTTCCTGTTTCAATAGTTAGGGTTCTACCGCCCCACTCTATTTCTTTTTTATGAATTTCAAACATTGACATTATAGACTTTTCCTCTCCTTGGCCCTCTGCCGTTGGACGATAATAATAAACTTATAAATCTTTATATTAAATTTAGTATCTTCAATTAATAAGCATAAGATGTATTTATGCTTAGCTAGCTAGTTTGCCTTGTATGGTTCTTTATTTTAAAATAAAAAAATAATTATGTTGCTACTTTCTTAGCCCAAGGCTTTTAATTAGACTTTCATAACGCTCTCTTGATTTATTACTCAGATAATCAAGCATTCTTCTTCTTTGACCAACCATCATAAGCAGTCCTCTTCTTGAATGATTATCATGTATATGAGTCTTAAGATGCTCTGTTAAGTTTTTGATCCTTTCACTAAGTATTGCAACTTGCACTTCTGGTGAGCCGGTATCATTTTCATTCTTGGAATAGCTTTTAATTAATTCCTGTTTCTTTTCTGGGGTAATCGACATCAGTATCTCCTTATATTTATTTTAGTGTTTTAATACTCGGAAAGGCCTGAGCTTGCTCTGATCTATTGTTGCTAAAGCAATTACTCTGTCTTCATACATAACCTTAACCATTTGTTCTTTAGATAAAACAATCTTTTCTGAACTTTCACTAAGGTCATATAAATTGACAGATTGCCCATGAGCTATGCAATCAGCCTGTCCACTATTCATTTCAACTGCCGGGATGTCGTCCAGCACAATTGAAATAGGGTAAATGTATTCAAAGTATTCCGTTTTATGCACCAAGGAAATAATTTTATCCAGTGAAATCGCCATTTTTTCATTAAATGGACCATAAGCTGTTCTTCTTAGTGAGGAAACATAACCAAAGGTACCTAGTTGAGTTGCTAAATCCCTTGCTAAAGACCTTATATACGTCCCTTTCCCACAAACAGCTAAAAAAGAATCAGAGTTTTTTTCTTTATTCTCATTAACTCGCTCGAATCGAGAAATATTTACTTTCCTTGCTGAAAGACTCGGACAATCTCCTCTTCTTGCTAGTTCATACGCTCTTTTTCCGTTAATTTTTATTGCGGAAAACTTTGGAGGCACTTGGTATATTTCACCAACAAACTTCTTTAAGGCAATATCAATTTCCATTGATGATGGGATTTTTGATGACTGTGCAATTATTTTTCCTTCATTATCATCAGTATCTGTTGAGATTCCCCAGGTTATTTTAAATAAATAAGTCTTTTCTTGATTTTGAAGAAATTGAATAGTTTTAGTACCGTTTCCAAAAGCTATTGGTAAAATACCTGTGGCAAATGGGTCAAGGGTTCCCGCGTGCCCTGCTTTGGATAATTTTAATAATTTTCTTATTTTTGATACTACTTTCGCTGAAGAGACATCCTTTGGTTTGTCCGCAACAAGCCAACCATCTTTGACCAAACTAATCAAATTTTATTCTTCCAATCTATTCTTTTACAAGGTCTCTTAAGACTTCTGGCTTGCTTAAGAGTTCATTGATGTGGTTTGCCTCATCAAATGTCTTATCTTCGAAGAATTTAAGGTCTGGGGTAAACTTAAGGTGAATGGTTTTAGCGATTTCTCTTCTTAAGAATGACTTTATTTTATTTAGACCGCTAATAACTGACCCCATATCTCCTCCACCAAGACGAGTTACATAAACTTTTGCGTTTTTAAGGTCTGGACTTGCATCCACCTCTGTAACGATTATTGATATATCCCTTAAGTCATCGTTTATTAAGGTATGTCTTTCTAAAATATTGGCAATTGTATGTCTAAGCATTTCACCAACACGTATTTGCCTATTTGATGGTGTACGAGGTGAGCGATTTTTCATTTAACAATCCACCTAAAGATTAAATACAAATCAATTAATTCATAAGTGTATAATTATAATTTTGAGTCAATTTGTTCCAGTTCAAAACATTCAATTCTGTCTTTAACTTGTAAGTCTTGATAATTAGTGAATGCTGCACCACACTCATTTCCATCCCTAACCTCTTTAACATCATCTTTGAATCTTTTTAGTTGTGATAAGTCACCTTCATGAATTACTACATCATCTCTAAGTAACCTTACTTTGCAGCCTTTCTTAATAATTCCTTCAGTCACCTTACATCCTGCAACTCTTCCAGTCTTGGAAATATAGAAGACCTCAAGTATTTCAGCATAGCCAAGAAAATTTTCCTTATATTGAGGCTTTAGCCTCCCAAGAAGTAGATTCTTAACATCATCTGCTACGTTGTAGATTATTGAATAGTATCTAACTTCTATGTTTTCTTTATCAGCATTTTCCTTTGCTTGCCTGTTTGCACGAACATTAAAGCCAATGATCATTGCATTAGAGGCNATTGCAAGTGTTATGTCTGATTCATTAATAGGGCCAACAGCACAGTGTATAATATTTATACCTATTTTTTCTGATTTAATCTTTTCTAAAGCTGCCCTGATTGCTTCTGAAGACCCATGTGCATCTGCTTTGATTAATAGTGGGACTTTTTCTGTCTCCCCTTCACTAATTTTTGCAAACATCTGCTCCATATTATTAGAGGCAGGAATTGAAGATTGATTCTTAATTTTTCTAGCTCTGAACTCTGCTACCTCTCTTGCCTTAGTTTCATCTTGAGTAACAACAAACTCATCTCCTGCTTGAGGTGTTCCGCTAAAACCAAGAACTTCTACAGGGGAAGATGGTTGTGCTGATTTTACTTTGACACCTTGGTCGTTTACCAAAGCCCTAACCCTTCCCCATTCTGCACCAGCAACAAATATGTCTCCAGTTTTAAGCGTACCTCTTTTTACTAAGATAGTTGAGACTGACCCTTTTCCCTTTTCTACTTTAGACTCAATTACAACCCCCTCAGCATTACATTCCTTGGGTGCTTTAAGGTCTAGGAGTTCTGCTTGTAATTGGATTGCCTCAAGCAAACCATTTAAATTAATTTTCTTAGATGCAGATACCTCAACGCACAGGGTTTCTCCACCCATTTCCTCAACAACTATTTCGTGATTAAGCAGGTCTTGTTTAATTTTTATACTATTTGATTCGGGTTTGTCTATTTTGTTAACGGCGATAATGAATGGAACTTGTGCAGCCTGAGTATGCTTAATTGCTTCAATTGTTTGGGGCATGATCCCATCATCTGCAGCGACAACTAGAATTACTATATCTGTTATTCTTGCCCCTCTGGCACGCATCGATGTAAACGCTTCATGGCCTGGGGTGTCAATAAATGTAATTTTTGAATCATTCTGTTGTCTAATCTGATATGCACCAATGTGTTGTGTTATGCCACCAGCTTCTCCAGATACGATATTCGTTTCTCTTAATGCATCTAACAGTGAAGTTTTACCATGATCAACATGCCCCATTATCGTTACGATTGGAGGTCTAGGTTCTTTAGTTGCAGATCCTAAATTACTATCGAGTGACAAGCCTTCTAATATGTCGTCATCTTTAATACGTTTTACTTTGTGGCCAAATTCTTGAGCAACGAGTTCAGCAGTATCGGCATCTAGTATTTCGTGGGTTTTTGCAATAACACCCATATTCATCAATGCTTTAATTACATTACCAGACCTTTCTGCCATTCGATTGGACAGTTCTTGCACAGTAATTGATTCTGGAAGCGTAACCTCTCGAATGATTTTTTCTGCAGTTACAGAGGAATTTTGTTGGACCATTTGTCTGCGCTCTTTTTCTCTAGCCCTTCTGAGCGCTGCTATTGATCTTCCCCTTTCCTGATCATCCTCCCCTTCTAGGGCTGCTGAGATTGTCAACTTTCCAGTTCTTCTTCTCTTTTCAGTTCTTGGAACCAGAGAAGGTTTAGGGGATAGCTTGTTCTGTTTTCTTCCTTTTAATTCATCATCCTCATCTTCAATATAATCCTTTGTTTTCTCCTTGGTATCTATTTTGGGAGAATCTTTTTTATCCTTAAGGTTTTCTGGTGATGGGATAATTTGATCAATTGACTTCTCATCTTGAGAAACCGTTTCTACTTTAGTATTTAAATTATCTTTAGCCTCTTTTGTAATTTCGTTTTTAATATCCTCTGAAGTAGGAACAGATTTTTCAGAGATTACTTCAGTAACCTTTTTAGCATCTTCTTGCTCTTGTTCTGCTTGCTGAAGAACTCTAATTCTTTGAGCAGTTTCTTCATTCTGAACTTTCTCTTGATTTATATCTGCCTGAATATTTTGTAAAGATTTGCTGATTTGGCCGGAGGCCTTTGAACTCACTGCTTGAACCTTACCGTCAGCACCCATCTCAAATTGTCGTTTTCTTTTACGCTCAACTTGGACTACTTTAGTCCTACCATGCGAGAAAGTCTGCCTCACTTGACCTGTCTCGACGGTTTTCTTTAGTTCTAGTTTACCCTTGGATAAGGACAAGGGTTTTTTTGCTTCATTCGACATAACAGCCTGTTCAGTCCTATTTCGATAATAGCTTATAACATTTTTTAATTTATATCTTCTATATTCTACCAAGTATTTTCAAGGGAATATTACTGAAAATCATGTATATACTAACTTTAATGCTAACATTTCAATTTAATATATAAATTTTCAATCCTTTTCAGCTATTTCCGGGTTGCTTTGGTTATCATCTTCAAACCAATGTTCTCTTGCCTTCATTATAATTTCATTTGCGTGGTCAACAGAAATTTTATCAGAATCAAGAATTTCTAGAAGTTCATCTGAGGACAAATCAGCAAGTTGATCTAATGTTTTAACTTCATTTTCCCCTAATTTAATTATCAGATTAATGTCTAAGTGATTAATTTGTGCATCTTTAAGGTCCTCAGAAATATTAAGCTTACTAAGTTTCTCGTTTAATTTAGATCTCTGTTCATCGAGATATGCTTGAGATCTTGCTTTTAGCTCCGCTGTGATTTCCTCATCAAAACCTTCTATAGAAATTAATTCTTCATTGGGGACAAATGCTACTTCTTCAATAGAAGTAAATCCTTCGGTAACTAGAAGATGAGCTATAACCTCATCAACATCAAGTGCACTGATAAAGTTATGACTTCTGGTATGAAATTCTTCTTGTCTTCTAGCGCTCTCTTGGTCTTCAGTTAGAATATCTATTACCCATCCTGTTAACTGCGATGCTAATCTAACATTCTGCCCTCTCCTGCCAATTGCAAGAGAAAGTTGATCATCTGGAACAACAACTTCTATTCTTCCAGAATCCTCGTCTAAAACTACTTTAGATACTTCTGCTGGGGCAAGAGCATTTACTACAAAAGTAGCAGGATCATCGTTCCATTGTATGATATCAATTTTCTCTCCTTGAAGCTCGTTAACAACAGCCTGTACTCTACTACCTCGCATACCTACACAGGCACCAACAGGGTCAATGGAGTTATCTTTGGAAATAACAGCAATTTTTGCCCTACTTCCTGGATCCCTGGCTACCCCCTTAATCTCAATAATGCCGTCATAAATTTCAGGTACTTCTTGTGAAAATAGCATACCCATGAATTCTGGACATGTTCTTGAAAGAAAAATTTGAGGCCCTCTCACTTCTTCCCTGACATCAAGTATATAAGCTCTTACTCTATCGCCAGTTTTAAAATGCTCTCGTGGAATTAGCTCATCTCGCCTTAGAATGGCTTCTGCCCTTCCAAGGTCAACAATAACATTGCCAAATTCAACTCTCTTAACTTGACCATTTACAATTTCACCTGCTCTATTTTTATATTCTTCATATTGCCTTGCTCTTTCAGCTTCTCTAACTCTCTGGACTATTACCTGTTTAGCCATTTGCGAGGATATTCTTCCAAAGTCAATTGGAGGCAATATATCAATTAAAAATTGCCCAACAGCTAGGTCTTTTTGTTTTTTAATAGCATTCTTTAAATAGACTTGAGTATTTTCATCTTCAATTATTCCTGAGTCATCAACTACTTCAAGGTATCTGGCTAAGCGTATTTCGCCAGTCTTCCTATCAATGCTGGCTCTTATATCTTTTTCTTGACCATACTTTGATCTTCCAGCTTTTTGGATAGCTTGTTCCATAATGATAAATACTTCTTCTCTCTCAATGGCCTTGTCTCTTGCTACATTATCAACAACCTGGATAAGTTCTGGCCTGTTCATTGCTATGTCTTGTGACATAATTTCTTTACCTTTAGTTATTAAAAAATAAAACTGAAACTATACTTCATCATAAGTTAAATTAGCTTTAACAATATTAACAAGTGGCAACTTAATTTCTCTTTTGCCACAAAGAATTTTAACTTCCTTATTATTTGAAATACCCTTTAGTACACCACTAAAATGTTTTTTATTATCTATTGGATCTTTTATTTTTATATTCACTATATTACCTGAAAAATTTTCGAAGTCATTGAGGCGAGTCAAGGGCCTTTCTGTGCCTGGGGAACTTACCTCTAGTTGATATGTGCCATCTACAGGTGGCTTATCATCAAAAAAAGCAGAGAGACTCTTACTCACAATCACACAGTCTTTTACACTTATTTCTTTAAAATCTAATTTATCTATCATTATTTGTAATATTCTATCTTCATTCTCAATTATTATAGCTGCCCTAATAATGTCATAATTTAACTCCTGAAGAATTGGCCTTATCTCATTTTCTAGAACATGGAGTCTTTCCATAAATAATTATCCATATAGGTTAAATCAGACTATAATTTCTGACAAAAAAAGTGGGCTCAAGGCCCACTCCCAAAATTTACCAAAAATGTGAAACTAATCTTTCGTATAGTGTGATTTTAAGGAGTTAGCAACATTTAAATATCATTCTTGAGAAATTTTAAATATTTTGGTTTTCTTCCCGCTTGAATGGCTTTTTGCTCGTAACGCGTAGAAAACCAGCCTTTTGGAGGATTTTCCCATGAGTTTTGGTCTAAATTTTCGTTTTTAAATAGAGGCGTTCTCATGAATTGCTCCAAGGACCAATTAAGATATTCCATATGATCAGTTGCAAATAAGAGTTCACCCCCATCGAGGATAATTCTAGCTAGCTGTTGAAGGTTTCCAGAATTAGTAAATCTTCTTTTTGCATGTCTTTTTTTGGGCCATGGATCAGGAAATAATAAAAAAATTTTATCGATGCTCTTAGGTGGCAAGAGAAGAATTATATTATTTGCGTCTTCATTTATTAATCTAATGTTTGTAAGATTTAATTTGGATATCTGCTTTAAAGTTTTCACAATACCATCTTCATAAACCTCAACTCCTATAAACCCAATGTTTGGATAGATTCTAGACAGTGAGATTAAATGTTCTCCTGAACCAAAACCAATTTCCAGCCAGATCTCTTTGATATTATTTGGAAAATACGACTTTAAGTCTGAACTCTTTGATATATCTTTGTAGTTTATTGAAAGCCTGGGTAGCTGAGATCTTATTATCTCATCATTTTTATTTTTGTTTCCCTTTCCCCTTCTTCTTCCATAAATCAAACAACTATCTCCAATTTAAATCAAAAATTTGATAGCAGTTGATCCACAAGATCTATTTTTTCCCATGAAAATCCGTCCCTAACATCCCTTCCAAAATGTCCATATGCTGCTGTAGAGGAATATATTGGTCGATTTAGATCTAGATGGTTTCTAATTCCTCTTGGACTAAGGTCAATTAGTTCTTGGACTGTACTCGATAATTTACTTTCATCTACCTGTCCAGTTCCAAAGGTATCAATGTAGACTGATAATGGACGAGAAACACCTATGGCGTATGAGAGTTGAATTAAACATTTGTTGGCTAATTTCGATGCAACTATATTTTTTGCTATATATCTGGCAGCATATGCAGCCGAACGGTCAACCTTAGTAGGGTCCTTCCCTGAAAATGCTCCTCCACCATGAGGAGCTGCCCCACCATAGGTATCTACTATTATTTTTCTTCCTGTTAATCCACAGTCACCATCTGGTCCGCCTATCACAAATCTTCCAGTTGGGTTTACAAAAAAATTATTATCTTCACACATCCAATTATCAGGAAGAATTTCTTGAACATGCTTTCTAACAAACTCCCTAATTTCATTTTGTTCAATCCCGTCTTTATGCTGGGTAGAAACTACAATTGATTTTGCAGTTGAGGGTTTACCATTTATATATTCTAAGCTGACCTGGCTTTTTGAGTCAGGTCCAAGAAAGGGTGCTTCCCCCAAGTGTCTAGCCTTTGCAAGTGACTCAAGTATTTTATGGGCGTAAACAATTGGTGCTGGCATGAGTTCTGGTGTTTCATTAACTGCATAACCAAACATGATACCCTGGTCACCAGCTCCCTCATCCTTATTTGCTGATGCATCAACACCCATGGCAATATCTGATGACTGAGCATGTATATGACAGATTACCTCAAGGTTTTTCCAATGAAAACCCTCTTGCTCATAGCCTATATCTTTTACAGCGTTCCTTGCGGTTTCTTTAATAATTTCATCTGTTACTTCTTTAGGTCCGCGAACCTCACCAGCGAGTACGATTCTATTTGTTGTACAAAGAGTTTCCACAGCTACTCTTGATTGAGGGTCATTTTTTAAAAATAGATCAACTATTTCATCAGATATTCGGTCACTTACCTTATCCGGATGGCCTTCAGATACTGATTCGCTTGTAAAAATAAAATTAGACAGTGCCACAGGTATCTCCTAATCCCATATTAAAATTTAATAGTTATTTGCAGTATTCATAGATCAAGATTATATACAATACAAAATAACTATAAAATAAAGTTCTTAAGTTAATTCACCTTAATTTTTATATTTCACAAACCTCAAAGTGGCTAAAATTAAAATAATTGATAAAGCGAAAAATAATGAATGCCTAAAATAATTAAATAATGTAGGAGCTAGTTTTTGAGGTAGGCCAGTATCTATTGTACCAGTTTTATTAATATCAATTTTATTTATAACTCTTCCGTAGCCATCTATAACTGCTGTAATTCCAGAGTTTGCTACTCTAATTGCAGGAAGGCCGTGTTCAATAGACCTCATTCTTACGTTTGCAAAATGTTGATATGGACCGCTTGATTTTCCAAACCATGCATCATTTGTAATATTAAGTAACCATTCAGGGTTATGCTTTGTTTCATATAAGTTCCCAGAAAATATTATTTCGTAACATATTATGGGCATGAATGAAGGTAAATTACCTAATGAAATTGGCAGTCTGTCTTTGCCATGTTTAAACCCCTGTCCTGCAGTATATATAAGTTTATTGAATCCAAAAAAATTAACAAAGGATGGCGTATATTCACCAAATGGGACTAGGTGTACTTTGTCGTAAACAGCCTCAACGCCAAAATTGCTAATTACATAAAGGCTATTATAGCTTGTATTAAGGTTACGATTTATTTCTGTCCTAGGCGAACCGGTAATAAGTTTTGTATCATTTGGGAACGACAATAAAATATATTCTAATAATGGCTTATTTCTATTTAATGCATATGTAACTGCTGCTTCTGGCCATATCACGTGCGTAATCCCATCAGCCTCATGATTACTCATCATTACTAGTTTTTCAATATGCTTTCTTCTTAATTTTGGTACCCACTTTTCCTTTTGGGTAATGTTTGGTTGAACCAAACGTAGGTTGATATTATCAACATATGTTAGATCAGCATTATGTACTCTAAAAATACCCCATGAACTCAGTAAAATCAGAGGCAGATTACAGATAATAATAAATATAAATTTATATCTAGACTTAGCTTTATCCCCATTTATAAAAAACGAAGGACTGGAAGCAGAGAGTACTGTAACAAGTGATAGACCATATATTCCAAATATACTAACTGACTGTGATGGATATGATATGTTTGCCCAAATATTACCTATGGGATTCCAGGGGAAGCCAGTAAAGAGCCATCCTCTAAACCACTCTATTATTGCCCATAATGAAGCAAACAAAATCAATTTATACCATAAAGCAATTAATTTATTTTCTGGATTACTTTTAGTATTTGTTTTTTTAGATATTTCTGTTTGATAGGAATGTAATAAAAGACCTATAATCCCAATATAGATTGCGAACCCAGCCGAAAGGATTAAAACAGCAGGAATCGCAATAATACCATACATTTTTTCATCTACATAAAATGCATTTGTTATCCAAAAAAAGCTTAACCCAAAATAACCCAACCCGAAGAACCATGCCGTAAGGAAAGAATTCTTATAATTTTTAGAGCAATCAAGAAGAATAAGAAATGATGGAATTGTAAGCCATATTATTGGAAAGATTCCCCAAGGTTGCATAGATAGAACTGTTAAGCTTCCAAATAGTAAAGAAAGAATGAGCTGTGCAACAAAATTAGGTCTTTTAATTTTTTTAATTATCTTTAGAGCCATTTAATCTTTTGTTTCTTCATTTTCTTTAAGATTTCTTATTCTTAATCTTCTAATTCTTCTCGGGTCTGCCTCAATTACTTCAAACTCAGCGCCATTTTTACTCGTTATCAATTCACCAATATTAGGTATTCTTCCACAAAGTCTAAACAAAACACCTCCAAGAGTGTCAAGCTCACTTATTTCTTCAGGTGTAAAATTATCACCAAAACGACTTGAAAACTCATCAAGGGTTACCCTAGCATCTACTAAGATTGTACCATCACTTTTTTTAATAATTTCAGGTTCACTTTCTTCATCGTGTTCATCGGAAATATCACCAATTATCTGCTCTACAAGATCTTCAATTGTAACTAAGCCATCAATACCACCATGTTCATCAACAACAACTGCCATATGAGTTCGTTTAATTCTCATTTCTAACAAAAGGTCTAAAACTCTAGTGCTGGGTGCTGAAAAAATTACTCTTCTCATTACCTTTGAAAGATAAATTGTATCTTTTTCGGAGATATCTCTGTTAAGAATTAGACCTGTAAGGTCTTTGATATGCACCATACCGATTACATCATCGAGTGAACCCCTATAAACGGGAATTCTTGAATGGCCTTGCTCTACCAAGAGTTTTATAGTTTCATCAATTGGTGTTTCTATTTTTGTTGCAACAATATCAGCCCTAGGAACCATTATATGTTCAATTGATGCATTCCTCTGCTTTAAAACATTTGAGAGGAGTATCCGCTCTTGCTCATCAATAATACTTTGTGACTCTGGCTGCTCCTCTATTAGCTCTTCTATCGCCTCACGAACTGAGTCAGGCTCATTATTATTTCTCAATAAAACAAATTTAAATAATTTGGATAGGATGCTGGACTTATAGTCTCCTCTTGGTTTCTTGCTATGATTCATTTATTTCTGTTCCCCAGAGTAGGGATTCTTAATATTGAGTATCTTTAAGCACATAATCTCTAAATTTTCCATTTTCTTTGACGTTATATCTGATTGGTGATCATATCCTAAAAGGTGTAAGAATCCATGAATTAGAAGATGAGAAACATGGCTACTTATACTTTTATTGTCACGGTTTGCTTCATTAAGGATTGTTTCCCAGGCAAGAATTATATCACCAACCAGAAGATCAGTCTCATTGGGTATATTGGATAAATCTGCCGGGAAGGCTAGAACGTTTGTCGGTTTATTTTTACCCAAGAAATACTTATTTAATTCCTGAATTCTTTTGTTGTCTGTAAGAAGAATGCTGACCTCAAGCATGCCGCTCTTATTGCTATTTATTAAATGCTCTTTTCCTAAGCTATTTATTATCGTTGGGAAAACTAGCTCTAATGATTCTTTGCAGACTTGAGAGGATGTAGGGAAATTACTTATCCACTGAAAGCTATTAACCTTAACCATTGGCTGAAGAATAAATTCACTCATTTCTATTAATTTGTTTATCTCTTTTACTATAATTTGAAATAATTTTTGCCACAATACTATGTCTTATAACATCTTTATGCGACATTGTAATCTCTCCAACTTCCTCAATAGGTCTAAGCACTTCTAATGCGTCTTTTATTCCTGAGCTAATTCCTCTTGGAAGATCAACCTGACTTAGGTCAGCCGTAAGAACAGTTTTTGAATTTTTACCCATTCGAGTAAGAAACATTTTCATCTGTATTGGTGTCGTATTTTGTGCTTCATCTAAAATTATGAATGCATTCGAGAGGGTCCTCCCCCTCATAAATGCTAATGGAGCAATTTCAATTTCACCAGAGGCAAGCAAGCTTGCAACTTGACTGCTTGGCATCATATCATAGAGTGAATCATATAGAGGTCTTAAATAAGGATCGATCTTATCTCGCATGTCTCCTGGTAAATATCCAAGACTCTCACCAGCTTCCACCGCAGGTCTAGATAAAATTATTTTTTCTACTTCACCTGAAAGTTTTGCCTCGACAGCTTTAGCAACTGCTAAATATGTTTTTCCTGTTCCTGCAGGGCCTAATGCAACTATAATTTGTTTGTGATTTAGAGCATCAAAAAAGGCTGCCTGCCTAATAGTCTTTGGTCGTATATATTTTTTTTTTGTTTTAATAACTAGGTCATTGTTAAGGAAGTTTCGACCTTTATTGTTTTCGGTTAGTCTGGCAATATCTTCAATATCATTAACATCGATTGATTGACCTGTTTCGATAAAATCATACAGGCTTGTTAAAGTATTTTTGGCATTTATAACTGCTTTTTCTGTACCTCTAATAATTATTTGATTTCCAAGAGTATGAAAACTGACATTGAGGTGGTTCTCAATTTTTTCAAGGTGAAGATTGTTAGGGCCATAAAGCTTCTGTAAGAAGCCATTGTTGGGGAATTCTTGAGAAAGTTGTGTTATTCCATTATTCAATTTTTGCATCTTTATTTTCTAGAACTTACCCAATAAGCTGTTTGCTTCAGCTTTAGCTATGTCAACTATATGAGTTTCACCTAATTTAAATGAAGAATTTTCTACCCTAACTGGCTGAAGATAGGGACTGCTACCTAGCATCTGTCCCTTGCCTTTTCCCTTTCCTTTAATAAGTATAGCCATTTTCTTACCTACGAACGTTTCATTAAAGTCGGAATTTTGCTTATCAAGAAGTTTTTGAAGTTTTAAAAGTCTTTTTGATTTTATCTCATTTGAAACTTGTTTTTTATAATATGAAGCAGGAGTACCTGGCCTAATACTAAATTTAAAAGAAAATGAATGGGTGAAATTCACATCTCTTACAAGCTGAAGAGTGTTTTCAAAGTCTTCATCAGTTTCGCCAGGGAAGCCAACTATAAAATCAGAAGACACGGCGATATCTGGCTTAGCTTTCCGCAATTTATCTATCAAGTAAAGATAATCTGAGCAAGTATGTTTACGGTTCATCGCCTTTAGAATTCTGTCTGAGCCAGACTGAACTGGTAAATGAAGGTGAGGCATTAATTTATCAACAGATTTATGGGCATCTATAATTTCGTCTGAAAGGTCCCTGGGGTGAGAAGTTGTGTATCTAATTCTATTTATTCCATCAATTTCTGCTATTTCTCTTATCAATCTTCCAAGTCCCCATATCTTTTGACCGATTATTGACTCACCATGATAAGCATTTACATTTTGACCGAGGAGAGTAATTTCTTTCACCCCTCTTTGTGCGAGCACCTTGGCTTCATCTAAAATGTCCATTGCTGGACGGGAATATTCCTCACCACGTGTATACGGAACAACGCAAAATGTACAAAATTTATCGCAACCTTCTTGGATAGATAAGAATGCAGATGGTCCATCGGTTTTGGGTATTGGCAAATAGTCAAATTTTGAATTAACAGGAAAGCTTGACTCAATTTGTGTTGTAGAAAGTCTATTTGCTTTGGTAACTAATTCTGGTAATAGGTGAGTTGTCTGAGGGCCAAAAATAATGTCGACGTACGGCGCGCGTTTTAAAATTGAATCTCCTTCAGCTTGAGCAACACATCCGCTAACTGCAATTAGAGTTTTTTCACCTTTTTTTGCTCTTTCAAACTTAATTTTTTTAAGCCTACCAAGCTCAGAAAAAACTTTTTCTGATGCTTTTTCTCTAATGTGGCAGGTGTTTAGAATAACAAGGTCTGCGTTTTCACAGTTGTTTGTAGTATCATAACCTAACGGTTCCATCAAAGACTCCATTGTTCCAGAGTCATAAACATTCATTTGACAGCCATAGGTTTTTATATGAATTTTTTTTCTATTAAGCATTTTTTATATAATTTAGACCACCAAGATATTTTATCCAAGAGTTTTCTAAGACACACTTAGGCATTTTAATTTAGTTTTTTTCTTCCAGACAAAACATCAGACATTCCATTTTTTACTGATTTTTCTGTCAATTCTTTTAATAATTTCCTATTCATACTTTGTCCATCTTTTATAGGCTCCAGGAGACTAATTTCGACGGTCGTGCATCCTAATTTTAGAAATCTCCATAAGTGTTGAGTGAACCCTATCTCACCATACCATGAAAATAGAGATTTCCATCCATTACCAATTGGTAAATTATTTATTCGTGTAAATGCTATTACTGATGGTTGCAAAGTAATTGTGGCAGTTGTATTTGTCTTAACAACATCAAAAAGAGAGCTTTTAAAAGGTAAAATATTTGTTCCATCATTTGATGTGGCTTCAGGGAAGAATAAAAGTATATTTCCTTCATTGAGTTTATGATCCATTTTTTTTCTCGATTCTAATGACTTTGATCTACTTCGATCAATAAAAACCGTATCTGCTAGTTTGGCTAAAATACCAATAAATGGCCATCCTGATACCTCTTTTTTAGATACAAACTCTATTGGCGCGAGAGAGCCGTAGGCAAGGACATCAATATATGAGAGATGGTTACTTGCAATAAGAAGTGGCCTCAATTTTGATAATTCCCCATGCACGATTAATTTAATACCAATAACTCTACATACAACCCGCATATAAAAACACTTTATTTTTCCAGTTTTGAAATTAAGAAGTCTTAAGAAAAATATAATAGGTAACAAAGATGCTGTTACAATTGCGGTTAAAATTATTCGATAAATGGCTATTAGATTACAAACTAGAAATGACTGCATTGTCTTTATAATTATAGAAAATTTAAAGATTTAAGTGGATTTTTTATTTTCTTTTGGTTTTACATATAGTTCAAGTTTGTGGTCGACTAGGTTATAGCCCCTATCTTCCACGATTTGCTTTTGAAGTTTTTCTATTTCATCATTTTGGAACTCAATTACCTTGCCAGAATTTACATCTATAATATGATCATGGTGAAATCTTGGGGTTTCTTCATAGCGAGACCTTCCGTCACCAAATTCATGTCTCTCTACAATATTATTTTCTTCAAATAACCGCATAGTCCGATAAATTGTGGCTATACTTATTTTTGGATCAATCTTTGTAGCTCTTTGTAGCAGAAGTTCAACGTCGGGGTGGTCTTTCGAATCTGACAAGACTTTTGCTATTATTTTACGCTGCCCAGTCATTTTTATCCCCATTGTTAGGCATCGTTCTTCAATTTTAGACATTTTTTCCTTCATTTCTACCACTAGTTTTTCATTAACATTAATCTTAGTATTGAGAAACAAATAAACTATTATTAATCAAACTTAACATTTTCTTGCCTTATTTAGAAGTTACCTTAAGTATTTTTAATAGTTTTTATAGAATTTAGCTATATTTTCTTATAATATACTAAACCATCAATCAACTTTCCATTTAGATTATAGTAATTTTTTCTCTTTCCAACTTCGATAAATTTAAGAGATTGATACAATTTTTGCGCAGGAATATTATTAACTGATACTTCAAGCGTTAATTGAGAAAAATTATTTAGAGCAAGCCAATTAATGGCCTCTTTCAATAAATTATATGCAATTCCTAACCTTCTTTTTTTAGGATCTATTGCTAGCGTAAGGACTTCAGCAAAATCTTTTGCTAATTGAATTATTAAAAAACCAAATAAATTTTTGTCTGATGCTATAAAAATTTTGTAGTTCTGATTATTTAAGAGGGAACTGAAGTAAGCTTCATCCCAATACTTCACAAAACACTTTTGGTGAATAATTTCCATTAATAGAGGGTTAAGTTTAAGATTAGATATTTCAATATGGTAACCCTTTAGACTTGTTATCGATTTTCTCATAGATCAATTTCATTATTTTATTTTTACATCGGGAGCTCTTATGTAGGTTGGTTTAAGGTCAACCCCTAGGAGCTTATATTTAACTATCATGCTATTCAAAACATCCATACTTGGTGATATAATTTTTTTATATTCGGGGGTATATTTTAAATATGGTATTAGTGTCTCTATTCGATCTCCTATTAAAAAGTGTTCAACATTTTTAATTTTTTTGCAGGCATCTTTTGGCAGTATACATGAAGGCTTCTCTATGGGCATGCCAAGTTTATCAAAACGTTGAAAAAATATTTCTTCCCTTCTTGCGTCAACCACAACTGCAATTGGTTTTGGGCTTTTATTATTTTCAAGTAATGCCTCTCTTGCAATAACGCTTGTTGTTGTGAAAGCTATACATTCAATATTTGTTGCTAGTTTTATGGCCCTAGCAGTTGCAACTGCAACCCTTATACCAGTAAAAGATCCCGGCCCTACCGTAACTCCCAATTTGTCTATATCAGAGTAACATATATTTGAGGTATTTAGCATTTCTTGGATGGCAGGAATTATTAACTCAGATTGACCATGTTTAATTTCTTTATAAAAATTAGAAATTCTTTTACTATCGCTATGGATTGCTACGGAACAAGCTGACATTGATGTATCAAAGCTTAGAGTAATCATATAACTTTTCTTAAATTAGTTAATCTGGCGTTCAAAGTATATTAGTTGTTATAAACATAGGAAACAGAAAGAAAGATTTAAATAACATGCTTGTAGAAATAACACCTGAGGAGTGCGGTGTCGAGTTAGATATTGTGTATGCTTCTGAAAGGAACTTCACAGGGAAGAAAATATATTCAAAAGGTCTATGTTTTCTCCATTGTGATGCAAAAGAAAAATTCAATAAAGCCAAAAAAATTGCTAATGAGCTTGGTTATAAAATAAAAATATTTGATGCATTCAGACCCCAAGAGGCGCAATGGTTGTTATGGGAAGAAAACTCTAATCCAGACTTTTTGACTGATCCGAGAAGGGGTTCTCCACATTCTCGCGGAGTAGCAATTGACCTAACGTTGATCGGCAAAGACGGGAAAGATATTGATATGGGTACAGACTTTGACTCCTTTACTAAGAAGTCTCACCATGGGAATTATGAAATAAGTAAGCGTGCCCAGCAGAATAGATTATTACTTCTTGGGATTATGACATTGGCAGGCTGGGATTTTTACAAAAATGAGTGGTGGCACTACCAACTATTCGATGCAAGAAATACTTATGGCTTGTTAAGTAATGAAGATTTAAAAAAATCGATGATGCTGGAAAAAGATATATTACATGCAGAAAAACTAAAGGAAAATTACTCTTCTTCAGATTTGCGGTAATCCACAACCTCTTCAATTAGGTTAACAATTTCCGCCTCTCCAAGTATTGATTTTAATTTTCTTATTTTTTCATCTGATTTTATTAACTGGTTCTTAGATATGTCACGCGATAGATCATTTATAATATCAATGGAATTGCTTAATTTTTTTATTTTTTTCGCTAATATACGTTTTTCTTTAAGTCTGATTAGATATGAATACAAATATATTATTAATACCAGTAGAAGCGTATAAGTAAGAAATAACAAAACTAAAGCATTTAAGGATGTTAAAACCTCCCAATCTTCCCAATGTATTATTAAATTATTATTCTGTTCTGTAAATATAATGAACACTAGAATGGCAATAATTACAAACAATATAGAAAAAAGAATTTTTTTGATCATTAAAAATAGTATCCTTAGTCATCAGTTAAATTTTTAATGGCACTTTTTTTAATATTTAACAATACTAACTGAGTGTCCCTAATTAGCTCTAATTTTCTTATCCAAGCATTTATGACTTGTTTATTAGGCTCGCTGAGTTTTCTATATTGTATTAGAATATTATCAATATTAAAATTGATAAGTTCTTTTTCTATCTCATCTAGTATTACTCTTAGTTTATTACTCGCATTGTCAGGGTTATTTGTAATTATTACTAGAGACAATATTTTATTGTAGGCTTTCTCAATCAGATGCATATTTTTTGTTTCTTTTGGAGGTAGAGATAAAATCTCATATCTTATTAATTTAAATTCGTCATAAAGTTTAATTCTAGATTGCATGCCATCATTGGCATTGTTTATTAGAAGATCTAATTTAGTATTGTATTTATTGGNTTTATTTAATAGATCCTCTAATATATCTATTTGATTATGGTATGGCTGTCCTAGTGCTATTGATTTCTCAATTTCAACTATGCATAGAAGAATTGAAATCGATAAGCTGTTTTCCTTTATTACTTTTCTTAAGCTATCCTCTTTTAAATTATCCTTAGGCAGAAGGCGCCCTACCTTTCCAGGTGGTAAATTAATATTACGTTCCTTTTTGGATGCTTCTGTAATAAGAGTATTTTCTTGAGTTATTATTTTTTCGCTATCTTGTTTTTTAGCTTCTATTGGGTATTTTCTAATCTCTGGTTCTGATTCTTCAATTTCATTCTTCTGATTTTGGTAAATATTTTTCTGAATTTCCCGGGAATTTTCATGAAGTAGAGGAACTTGAGAGTGATTTTCTGATGAGCTTTCGTTAGATTTATTAGATTCATCCCCTTTAATAATATTACTCAGGGTTGATATAACATTTAACTTTTGTATTAATTTATAGGAATGATCTTTAATAGAGAGGGGGTTAATAAACCAAATAAATACTGAGATAACTAGTATTATAATAATTATCAGAAATTTTTTTTTCTTCAACATAAGTATTATTTTAACTCATATATTCAAGTATTCCATAATTAATTTATTTATATAGAATAATAAAAGCCAATCTCACTCTTAGTACTTTGAGGATAAGTTATGTTAGCATTAGGGATAGAAACTAGTTGTGACGAATCAGCTGTTGCTATTGTGGATGGCAATAAGAATGTTTTGTCTCATAAGCTTATTTCTCAGTTTAGAGAGCATCAGCCCTATGGAGGTATTGTTCCTGAAATTGCAGCTAGGGCACATTTAGAGCATATCGATAGACTAATATTAGAAGCATTAGATGATGCCAAAATTGATTTGAAGCAAATTGATATATTTGCAGCTAGCGCTGGGCCTGGCCTTATTGGAGGGCTGATAGTGGGAGTAATGACTGCTAAGGCTCTTGCTTCTATGTTTAGAAAGCCGTTTATTGCCGTTAATCATCTTGAAGCCCATGCTCTAACAGTTAGGTTTACAAATGAAATAGAGTTCCCTTTCTTATTACTTTTAGTCTCTGGCGGACATTGTCAATTACTTATTGTTGAAGGTGTTGGGCGTTATAAATGTATAGGAAACTCACTTGATGATGCTGCAGGGGAGTGTTTTGATAAGGTTGCAAAGATGTTGGGTCTGGAAATGCCAGGCGGTCCTGCTATTCAGGAATTTGCAAAATTTGGCGATCCTAAAAGGTTTTCCCTTCCAAAGCCATTAAAGAAAAAGGACGGATGCGATTTTTCATTTTCTGGTTTAAAGACTGCAGTAAGAAATAAAGTTGATTATATTAGTTATAGAGGGGCATCTAAACAAGATTTAAGAGATTTAGCAGCTTCTGCTCAAGAGGCCATAATTAATCACTTAATAGATAGAACTAAGAATGGTTTAGAGTTTATTAAATCAAAAAATCTTAAATCTCTAGTTTTATCAGGCGGGGTTGCTTCTAATGAACTATTGAGGTCCAACTTTAATCAAATTCTACTATCAAGGGGAATAGATTTTTATGTTCCTCCAGTTGAGTTATGTACGGATAATGGCATTATGGTTGCTTGGGCTGGTTTAGAAAGATATAAGCTTGGGTTTAGTGATCCGTTATCATTCAAACCTAAGCCAAGGTGGCCATTAGATAAAATCATCAATAATAAATAACCATAACCTTTTATATTTGGTAATAGTCCTTAAACCAACTTACAAATATCTTAATACCTTCCTCTAATGAAGTTTTTGGGGTGTATGAAGTTTCATTTTTTATTTTAGTTATATCACTCCAAGTAGATTTCATTTCTCCAAAATGGGAATCTTTAAATTTTAATATTGCTTTTTTATTAAGTTCTTGTTCTAGTATTTTTATTAAATTTATAATTTCAATTGGTTTTCCTGCACCAATATTAAATACATTATAAGGTGGAGAAAGTTCTTGTGTCTTTGGGTTAGGGTTTATAGATTTAATTATTCCCTCAACAGTATCATTAATAAATGTGAAATCTCTTTTCATTCTCCCTTTATCATACAAAAGAATCTCTTTTTCATTAAGTATTGATGAAGTGAAATTGTATATTGCCATATCTGGTCTTCCCCATGGTCCATAAACTGTGAATAGTCTGAGGGCTGTTATAGGAATTGAGTATAGACTCGAAAATGAATAAGCCATTGCTTCATTAGACTGTTTTGTTGCAGCATAAAGTGATAATGGCAAACCTATATGATCATTCTCTGAATATGGGAGTTTCTCACTATTTCCATATACTGCACTCGATGAAGCATAAATAAGTTGGTTCACATCTGCAGCTTTGCAGCAATCTAATATGTTTATCATTCCGACTAAATTACTTTGGGTATACATTTGTGGATACTTATAGCCATCTCTTACCCCTGCTTGTGCAGCCATATGAATCACTTTTTTTGGTTTAAACTTCAAAAAAATATCTTTAATATTCTTTAAGTTAGAAATATCAGATTTGATACCATTAAAGTTAGGACTTTTTTCAAGTATCTTCCACCTGGACTCCTTTAGTGATTTATCATAGTAACTACTAAAATTATCTAAACCAATTACTTCTTTATTAGACTTTATGAGTCTTTTAGCAGTATGATATCCAATAAAACCTGCTGATCCTGTGACTAAAATTGACATTTTATTTCAAACTTTTTTGAGTACAAAACTAATAAAATAATTTTTATGTTTACGAACATTATAACTAATGAAATTATATTGTTTATATTAAATTTAATATTATTAGATATTAATANTATTTACTAGAAACAGAGGTTTTATGGGTAAAGTTGGGATAGTTGGTGCAGGTGCTTGGGGTACATCCTTGGCTACTCAAGCTATAAGAGGGGGGAATAGTGTAGTATTGTGGGCTAGAGAGCGGGAAGTTGCAGATAGTATTAACAATGACTCTGTAAATAGTATTTTCTTACCAGATATAAGACTAGACCCAAAAATAACTGCAACAACTGAAATGTCAAAATTGTCATCAGTTGATATGGTATTTGTAGCTGTACCTGCACAATATTTCAGGACAAGCTGCATAAAGTTGAGTCAGTTCCTTATACGAAATATTCCTGTGATAATTTGCTCAAAAGGTATAGAGCAAGGAACTAATGCATTATTAAATAAGATACTAACCGAATGCATACCTCAGTCTTCTGCAATGATATTATCTGGACCAACTTTTGCGACTGAGGTTGCCTCAGGTTTACCCACAGCTGTAACATTGGCATGCGAAGATTTGAAACTAGGGTCCGTTGTTTCAAGTAAAATCGCTACTAACTATTTTCGACCATACTTATCAACAGATTTAATTGGTGTTGCTGTTGGGGGGGCTGTTAAAAATGTTCTTGCCATTGCTTGTGGAATGTTGGAAGGACGTCAAATGGGTAATAATGCAAGAGCTTCATTAATAACAAGAGGCCTTGCGGAAGTAATTCGTTTAGCTGTTTCACTCGGTGGAGAATATAAAACATTAAATGGATTGTCTGGATTAGGTGATTTACTATTAACAGCGACATCATCTCAATCCAGAAACTATTCTCTTGGAGTGGCTATAGGGAAGGGCGCCTCTCTTAAAGATATATTATCCGAGAGAGTCTCAGTAGCAGAGGGTGTTTTTACTTCTTCTGCTTTAGCTTCTCTTGCATCATCTTTAAATATTGAAATGCCAATATGCTCTGAGGTAGATAAAGTTATTAACCACCTTAAGCCGATAGATTTAGCCATAAAAGATATCATGGAGCGTCCAATTAGAAGGGAATTAGACTAGTTAATAGATTAAAATATAAGGAAAGATAATGTCAGTTGCTATAATTTGTATTGATAAACCTAATAGTTTAGACCTTCGACTAAGTATTAGGCCCAAACATCTAGAATGGCTAAAGCTAAATTTGCCTGAGGGCACATTTGTCGGCCCCTTACTTGATGATGACGCAGAAAAGTTTAAGGGAAGTTTATATATTCTAAATTTTAGTAATTGTGAAAAAGCTAGAGAATGGATTAGTGATGAGCCATACTATAAAAATGACCTTTTTGAAGATGTTATTATAAGGTTAACAAGAAATATATTACCCCTGGAATAGATAAAAAGACCTAAGCGATGAAAGATAGAAAAATAATTAATAAACCTTCTTGGGAGAAAGATTCTAAAATCGACTTTCATGAGTATGAGAAGATGTATGAGGAATCTATTTCTAACCCTGAAGTTTTCTGGGGTAAAAATGGAAAAATTATCGACTGGATAAAAGATTATACCACGGTAAAAAATACTTCATTTGAACAAGATGATTTATCTATACGTTGGTTTGAAGACGGAACACTTAATGTATCTTATAATTGTCTTGATAGGCATCTTGAAAAACTGGGCGATCAGACGGCAATAATATGGGAGTCAGATAATCCAAAGGAGTCAAAAAAAATTTCTTTTAGACAGCTTCATTCTGAAGTTTGTAAATTCTCAAATGCATTAAAAACACTGGGCGTTAAGAAGGGAGATAGGGTTTGTATATACTTACCTATGATATTAGAGGCTGCCTTTGCTATGCTTGCATGTGCGCGAATTGGTTTAGTTCATTCAGTTGTATTTGGAGGCTTCTCACCCCAATCACTAGCAAATAGAATTAATGACTGTGATGCCCAAATCGTTATTACTGCTAACGAAGGTGTAAGGGGAGGAAAAAAAATTCCTCTCAAACATAACGTAGACCTTGCTCTTGAGGATTGTCCATGTGTTAAAAATGTTATTGTAGTTAGCCACACTTCATCGAAAATAAATATGATAGAAAATAGAGATATTTTTTATCATGATATTATTAAAGATAAGTCAGATTGGTGTCCCCCTGCAGAAATGAAATCAGAAGATCCACTTTTTATTTTATATACTTCAGGTTCAACTGGAAAGCCAAAGGGCGTACTTCATACTACCGGTGGGTATATGGTTTATGCTGCGATGACTCATAAGTATGTATTTAATTATTTTAATAGATCTGTCTATTGGTGTACAGCGGATGTTGGATGGATTACAGGTCATACATATATTATTTACGGTCCTCTAGCTAACGGGGCTCAAACATTAATGTTCGAGGGAGTTCCTAATTACCCCACTTCAAGTCGTTTCTGGGAAATAGTTGATAAACATAATGTTGAAATCTTTTATACAGCACCAACGGCTATAAGGGCATTGATGCGTGATGGAAGAGGCCCCGTTGAGAAGACAAGTAGAAAGTCATTGAAATTACTTGGTTCAGTTGGAGAACCAATTAATCCAGAGGCTTGGAAGTGGTATTATGAAGTTATTGGAAGAGAGCAATGTCCGATTGTTGATACTTGGTGGCAAACTGAAACCGGGGGGGTTATGATTTCTCCAATCCCTGGTTGTACTGAGTTGAAGCCGGGGTCTGCGAGCTTACCTTTTTTCGGGATACAGCCAATTATTGTAGACTCTTCAGGACAAGAGTTAAAAGGAGAAGCAGAAGGATATTTATGCATTAAAGATTCTTGGCCTGGACAAATGAGAACTGTTTTTGGCGATCATCAAAGGTTTAGTGACACATATTTTTCCCAATATCCTGGATTATATTTTACAGGAGATGGGTGTAGAAGAGATAAAGATGGATACTACTGGATTACAGGTAGGGTGGATGATGTCCTCAATGTTTCTGGACATAGAATGGGAACAGCAGAAATTGAGAGTTCACTTGTGTCTCATGAGTCAGTTGCGGAGGCAGCGGTTGTTGGGTTCCCTCATGAAATAAAGGGACAAGGAATATATGCCTTTGTTACATTAATGGAAGGAGGAAAGTCCTCAGAGGCGCTTAGTCAAGAGCTTATACAGTGGGTAAAAAAAGATATAGGGTCTATAGCAAAACCAGATTGTTTGCAGTGGGCGCCATCTCTCCCAAAAACAAGATCAGGAAAGATAATGCGAAGGATATTAAGAAAGATAGCTGAAAATGATATTAATGCTATTGGTGATATTTCAACTTTAGCTGACCCAGATGTAGTTGATGAATTGATTCATAATAGAGCAAAAAATATTAATACTTAAAAATCACTACATCTCCCATTTTTTTCCCAATCCCCAAAGCGTGTGGGCTCTAGGCCCTCTGGTCCATTAACTTCGTTTCCTTTACTTTTAAAACCTAGCGGTATTATTTTTTCACCTAAAAGTCTTCCAAAGGTAAGCGCAGGTGTTACAAGCATACCGCCACAGAAAGAACTGCCCATAAGAGCACCCTGCCCTAAAGCTTCACCTGCTGCGTACAATCCTTTAATGGGTCTATTGTTGTCATTAATTATTTCCAAATTACCATTAACTTTTAAACCAACTGTACTAGATACAGACATGGCTTGAGACCGTATTGCATAATATGGAGGTTTGTTAATTTGTTTTGGCATATATTTTCTTTTTAAGAAATCTACCCCACTGGACTGAGCTGCATTGTAATTTTTTATTGTTGATTCAAGGTTTGCCGCATTTATTCCAGCCTTATTTGCTAATGAAGCTACATCATCAGATTTGTAAAACATTGGTTCATTATTTTTTGCTGCCTCATCAATTTCTTCCTTTGAGAAATCATTAAAGAGAGATGAGGAATTTTGTAATATTTCTGAGTCAAATATTATCCAATGGCGTAAATCAGGTTGATTGAGTATAGCATGCTCTCTGTTATCAACGCTTGGTTCATCTTCTCTTATAAAGCGCTTACCTTGTTTATTTACATATATTTCCCAGGGCTTACGCCTTTCAGGCCAGTGAATCTGTCTCAATCTTACTGTACTTGGAACATCATATGAGTGCATTATTACACCAAAGCTTGTGACATAATTATCCTTACCCCACGTTTGCGCATTTAAATTTTCTGCGAGAGATATGCTATCGCCTAAACAATAAGGGTAACTATGATTTCCATATGCAGGGTGACCAGAGAAGCGTTTGTACATACTTGTATTTGCTACGTAACCCCCCGATGCAATAATTATTTTATTTGAGAAGAATTTTTTTGTATCTCCAGATTTGGTTTTAACACTAACACCTTCTATATCTCCGGAGTCAGTTGTTAAAATCCCTGTAACCCTTGTATTAAGTTCTAAACTTACTTTTCCATCACTTATTGCTTTTTTAAATGGTTGATTAATTGTTTTTAGAATAGATAAACCAAGCTCTTCACCCCAAACGTATCTATTTACACTATAGGGTTCATGGGCCTTGCCTTTAACGGGATGGTCATTAAGTGCTTTAAAGCCAAGATCCTCCAACCAGTCTAGTGTTTCAGACGCATTGTAAACTGCAAGTTTAGCAAGTTCGTAATTAGCCGTACCTTTGGATATTCTGATAATATCCTCAAGATGAAGCTTAGGTGAGTCTTTTATGCCCTTTCTTTTTTGTAGTTTTGTGCCTGCAGCACTCATTTGTCCAGAGCTTAAATGCAGTGTTCCGCCTATTTCTGGCGCTGAATCAATAACTAATATTTTATTTGTTCTGCGTGAGGCAAAAACTGCTGCAGGGATACCTGCGGTCCCAGCTCCTATCACTATTAGATTAAAATTATTTTCCATATTCAGTTCTTTTAAATTAATTACTTAATTTATTCCCCACATCTTGAATATAATTTATATATATAAGTTAATATACTGAGGTTAATTTCTATCATAAGAGTTGAGATGAATTCCATTCAAAATTTAGACACAAGAATATTAATTCATACATTATTTTCAAGGACAATAAGACAAAAAGTCTATTTAAAGAATATTTTTGATGCTCGCACTAAGAGTCTTATAAGTTCAGATAAAGCTTTTGTTAAATTAGTGATATTGACGACAATCAGGCATTTGGGCCGGATTGATAATATTATTGGTAAATATGTAAAGCGTAAACCTCCAAATATAGTTGAAGATATTTTAAGAATTGGTGTAGCGCAAATATTATATATAAAAACTCCACATTACGCTGCTGTAAGCACTTCAGTGGACTTATCTAAAAGACTTGGTTATTCAAAAATGAGTGGCTTTATAAACTCTGTTTTAAGGTCATTAATTAGAGATGAGAAAGATGTTTTTTCGGCAAAGGAAGATTTTTTATTAAATACTCCTAAATGGCTTAGGGATCATATGATAAGGGATTATGGAATTATTGAGGCGCGAAAAATTTCAGAAGCTCACTCGGTTGAGCCACAATTAGATTTAACATTCAAACATGATTCAATGATCAATTCATTCTTATCTCAAATTAATGGTATTGTACTCCCAAGTGGAACGGTTAGGGTAAAGAATCAGGGTCTAATATCAAAACTGCCTGGTTATGATAAAGGCATTTGGTGGGTTCAAGATACTGCAGCAGCACTTCCTGTAAAAATTCTATCAAGGCTTTTGGAGAGGTCCGCTAGCGTCCTTGATGTTTGTGCAGCTCCGGGGGGCAAAACGGCTCAATTACTTTCTTCAGGTTTTGATGTTACTTCAATTGATATTTCTCCAGAAAGAACTGACATATTAAGACATAATCTACAAAGATTAAATCTATCTTCAGAGATAATAATTTATGATTTTCTAAAATGGAAAACACAAAAAAAATTTGATGCCGTTCTCATAGATGCTCCGTGCTCCTCTACAGGGACCATAAGAAGGCATCCAGATATCGCGTACATAAAATCTAATAAAGACATACCCGGTTTAGTAGAGTTGCAAAAAAAACTGATTCTTAGAGGCTACGATTTAATTAAACCTGGAGGTTATCTTCTTTATTCCAATTGCTCTATTTTGAAAAAAGAAGGAGAAGATCTTATAGATAGTTTAATTAAGGATTATAGCTTGTCATCATCTCATATTAGAGAACGTGATAATGATTTCAATGCCCCATGGGTTAACGGGAAAGGAGCTATCAGAGTCTTACCTTCCTTCTGGAAATCCTTTGGTGGGATTGATGGTTTTTATATAGCTTTGCTAAAAAAGTTATAGGTATAAATATTATTTTTGCTTTGCCCTTACGAATATGTAATCCCCCTTTTTTGATGAATTAAGGTAAAATAGATAATAAAGTATATTACAAATTATTTTTCTGAATGTCCCAAATTTACCCATTGTCCCTTTATTATTTATCAAATTTAATAAATTTCTGTATATAGGTGAGAAGATTGGCCAACCCCAGGTTGTTACTTGTTCGATTTCTAACCCGGCATTACTTATTTTATCTAATAAATCTTTTTTATTATAATTTCTTAAATGTCCTACTTGTCTTTCAACTGAACGCATTTCACCTAATAAAGTGGAAATAATTAATCTCCCACCAGGGTTAAGCATGGCTGACATATTTTTTATTGCAGCCTGATCATTATTAAGATGCTCTATTACATCTGCTGAAACAATTAAGTCAAATTTTTCTTCTAATTTTTCGTTAGTTATATCTAGTTTATAAAAAGAGCCAGTAGGGATTATCTTTTCACATAGCTTTAATGCTTTCTTAGAAATATCAACCCCTGAGACCAATGATGGGTAATGATTTTCTGTTATTGAGCTTAATAAAGAACATTCACCACACCCAACATCAAGTACTGAGGTAATATTTAAATCTAGAGTCATTTTATTAATGATTCTACGACTATGTCTTGCAATAGGACCATAATAACGTGCATCTTCCCATCCAGTTTCCCATAACGTCTCGTATATTTCTTTACTCATTCACCTGCCCTATCTCCTTTTCTAGCAAATACTTATAAGATCTTGCCGCATTCGCCCAGCTGTAATTCTTTTGAACAAACAAAGAGGCATTTTTACCTATTTCCTTTATAAGGCTCTTGTTGTAAATAAGATTTTTTATTGCTTCATAAAGTTCATGGGGGTTTTCTTTCTCAACTAAAAATCCGTTTTGGTTATTAATAATAACTTCTTCTAGTCCTGAAACTTTAGTCCCAATCACTGCGAGTCCCGAAGCCATAGCTTCTAACATTACATTAGGCATTCCTTCGTCTCTAGAAGGAATTAAAAAGATATCGTTATCCTTGTATATTTTTATTAACTGCTCCCGACTTTGCCAGCCATAAAAATTTATATTTTTATCAATTTGAAGACTTTTTGCTTTTTCAAGGATTTCTTTTCTCAGCGGTCCATCACCTATAATATCTAAGCTCCATAAATCGCTATCTTTAATTTCTTTTAATGCCTCAAGTAAAATATCTAGTCCTTTTTGATAAACTAGCCTTCCAACAAATAGTAATCTAGTTTTTGATCCCATTCTAGATTTCCCGATTGGGTTAAAGGTTTGTAAATCGACGCCTGCAGGAATCGTTTTATGACCGGCATTATCCATAAACTTTTTAGCAAGTCTTGAAAGACCTTCTGAATTAGAAACAACAAATTCTGCATTTTTCCAAACATTCTGGGTAATAAAATTAGTTAAAAGGTGATAAATATGCAGTTCCTTCTTCATAAAACCGGGAACATCTCCGCCTTGAAGGGATATAACATACGGTATACCAAGACTTCTTTTTATCCACCAACCAATTGGCCCAGTTGGAAGGGAAAAGAAAATTAAACATGCATCTGGTTTAATTTTTCGTGAAATACTTTTGGACTTTAATAGTCCATTAAATAAAAATAATATCATCTCAAATATACTACATTTTTCTAATTTTCTTCGTCCACCCCATATTCTAATTACCTGTATATTTTCTCTTTTCTGATACCTAGGTATATCTCTAAAGCTACATGTTAAAACTGTAACATTTACCCCCTCTTTTGCTAACTCTTTAGCAATTGAATATGTAGCATTACCCCCTCCACCTCCAAGCGGTGGGTATTCATAGTTTACTAATAGAAATTTTTTCTTTGTCATCGTTCTTATATTTATTAAGGTATATGCATCAATGTAATTATTGTTAGATACTCCGTCCCAGAGTATAAAGAGATTTTAATAAAGAGGTATATTTTATATGCATAAATTTAATAATTTTAGCATATATATTTTTAAAGTTTCCTTAAGTGTTCTGGTTTTAGCTTATCTTCTTAATCAGATTGCGACTGAAGAGCTTGTTGAAAATTTAAAAAAAATTTCTTTAACAGATCTCATACTGCCAGCTGTATTATATATTATTGCCCACTTTCTAAATGCTATTAAATTAAATCTTATTATTAAAGACCGCTCTGTAAGTGAAATTACTCGTTTTACATTTATAGCTTTATTTTATGGTACAGCACTTCCTGGGCAGATCTTGGGTGATTTCGTTAAGGCTTATAACTTGATAAGGCCTAATGATAATTCTGCAGAAATTATATCAATTGTTTTTTTTGATAAAATAACCGGACTTCTTTCCCTAACTTTCTTAACTGTTTTAGGGCTAATTCTGATGCCGGAAGAGATTTCTCCAATATTTATAGTCTTATCATTAGTGCTCTTGGTAATACTTATATTGATAGTTTTTTCTTCCAATATATTATTTTTTCTTCTACAAAGGCTATCTTTAAATATTAAGATTAACAAAAGTTTTTTATATTCAAAAAATTTATCTCTTAAAAATATTTTTATCTCCATAATTCTAGGGTTCTGTTTTCAGATTATTTCAGTATTTATTATTAGAAGCCTTGGTCATACTCTTGGAATTGAGATAAGTATATTTTGTTGGTTCTCTATTACTGGACTTTTGTCGATTGTTCTTATTCTCCCTATGTCATTAGCAGGTATCGGTATAAGGGAGTTGACACTAATTACTCTATTAGGTTTCGTTGGTATATCATCATCAGAGGCATTCATATTATCTATATTACTTCTTTTTTTAACACTTTTTGGTGCGTTGATTGGTTTTATATTGAATATATTAAACTATAAAACTTAGACTTTCTTTATGCTTATTATCAA
>NZGX01000028.1 GCA_002691085.1 Rhodospirillaceae bacterium
TACTTAAATTTAAATGAATCATCAATATCAAGAATAGTTAAAATACACTCAAATTACCATCAGGAATCGTCACTGTTTTTTATGTTTGTTATTACTCCTTCAAGGGTCTCTTCATCGCTATTTGTTTCATCAGGTTCTCCCAATATATCAGCATCTTCGTCATTTTTAATATCTACGTCAACGTCCAAGTCAGTATCTGTAATCTCAGATATTTCTTTATCCTTATTATCTAAATTATCATTATTTTTAGAACCCGATCTAGCCTCACTTGATGAGTCTATCTTTTTTTGCGATAAAGTTTGAGGTCGCTCATTTGTAGCTCCACATTTTGGACAAATAGCAGGTGTTTTATTTAGGTCATAAAACCTTGTTCCGCATTCTTCACAGGTAATTTTATGACCAAGGTCTCCTCTACTCAATTCTTAGCTCCTTTATATTTACATAAAAAATATCATATAATCATTTTGTAAATTAAAATATACTTAGCATTTGCCAAAATGTTTAGCAGATGTCAAAAGATAAAATGCAATTTACGATCTTAATTGTTATTATTTGATATTAAAATATAAAAAGTATAGTTTTGCACGCAAAAATATTTGTAAAAAAGGTATAAATTTTGAGTTTTTTTAATGACTAAAGATAAATCAAAAATACTTTTTTCAACTCCAATATCAAATTTAGGTGGAAGAATAGTAGTACCCGGGGATAAGTCCTTATCCCATAGAGCCCTCATGTTGGGTTCAATATCAGTTGGTTCTACGCGAATCAAAGGCATGCTTGAATCCGAAGATACATTGAGAACAATGGAAGCTATGAAGGCTTTAGGGGTATCCATTCATCATAAAAAAACTAAAAGTGAAAATTATTGGACTATCCATGGAAGGGGTGTAGGAGGACTTTTAGAGCCTTCTGAAATAATAGATGTAGGTAATGCTGGGACTAGTTGTAGGTTATTACTTGGATTAATTTCAGGTTATGACTTTAAAACTATAATAACTGGAGATGAGTCGTTAAAAAGACGCCCAATGAGCAGGGTGATGGAGCCTTTATACAAAATGGGGTCTAGGTTTGAATCAAGATCTGGCGGTTTTCTACCAGTATTGGTTAAAGGTTCTTCTAATCTCACTCCTATAACATACACTCTTCCGGTTCCTTCCGCTCAGGTTAAGTCTGCGATTCTACTTGCAGGACTTCATACAAGGGGCCAGACAAGAGTAATAGAACCAATTGAAACTAGAGACCATACAGAAAGCCTATTAAGTTATTTTGGTGCAGAGGTAGTTTCTGAGCCATACAAAAAGATTTCTGGGTCTTATTCAATATCTGTTAGAGGTTTTCAGGAATTAAAAGGTAAGAATATTACTGTTCCGGGAGATCCATCCTCCGCAGCATTTTTAATTGTTGCAGCTTTGATTACTGGAGGTTCAGAAATAACACTTGAAAATGTTGGGCTCAACCCAAAGAGGATCAATGTTTTTAAAACTCTTAAGAGAATGGGCGCTGATATAACCATTGAAGAGTCCAAAAAAAATCATGCTGAGCCTGTAGGAAAAATTATTGCGCGTTATAGTAAATTAACTGCTATTGAAATATCAGCAGAAGATGCCTCATCAATGATTGATGAATACCCAGCCTTATCTATAGCTGCTGCATCTGCTGCTGGTAAGACAATAATGCGAGGACTGTCTGAGTTAAGATATAAAGAGAGCAATCGCTTGCAATCTATTTGCGAGGGCTTAAATGTATGTGGTGTCAAATCAGAAATTGAGGGAGACGACTTGATTGTTTTTGGTTCATCAGGAAAGGTAAAAGGTGGTGGGGTGGTAGCAACTCATTTTGATCATAGGATTGCAATGGCTTTTTTGGTTCTTGGTTTTAATTCAGTCTCACCAATTGGCGTGGATAATATAGACTCAATTAAAACTAGCTATCCAANTTTTTTCTTTGATTCAAAAAAAGCGGGAGCTAATTTTGTTACTAAAGAACTTTCAGAAGTTGATAGCTTCATTTCCAAGAAGTACTAAAAGTGATTGTAGCGATTGATGGCCCCGCAGCATCAGGGAAAGGAACGTTAGCAAGAAGTCTTGCTTCTCAGTTATCTTTTGCTTATCTGGACACAGGTAAGCTTTACAGAAGGGTGGCTCTTATAGTCATTTCAAATGGAGGGGATGTTGGCAACGAATCGGACTGTTTGGAGGCAATTAAGAGTATTGATTTGGTAAATGACCCAGGGCAAAAGCTTTATCTTGAAGAAACCGGTTTAGCTGCTTCAAAACTTGCCAGCATTCCAATTGTAAGAAAAGAGTTATTGGACTATCAGCGTTTTTTCTCTAAAAACCCCGGAAAAGGCTATTTGGGTGCAATTTTGGACGGAAGAGATATAGGAACAGTCGTATGCCCAGNCGCTGATAAAAAGATATATGTAACTGCTAATTTTGAGGTCAGGGTGAATAGAAGGCTAAAAGAGTTGAAGGCTAGGGGAGAAAAGGCTATAGAGTCNCAAATTTACACGGATATGTTAAATAGAGATAAAAGGGATTTTGAAAGGTCAGTTTCTCCTTTAAAACCTGCAGTTGATTCCTGGGTACTTGATACTAGTGTTTTAAATGCAAATCAGGCTTTGAAAGTCGCATTAAATTATATTAGGCATGGCACTACGTAACAATTAATTTATATATAGGTAATACTACTTTCATTTAACTTATTGGAAAATTTAATAAATTATTGGCAAGAAAAATACGGTTTTTTGTCTTGCAAGACCACTGGATACAACCAGTTGGCATTTATAAAAATTAAGAAAGGTTTTTAATATATGTCTGATGCTTCAATTTCGACCAAACAAGAAGATTTTGCTTCTTTATTAGAAGAGAGTTTTACATCTAATCAAGCAATTGAGGGGTCCGTTTTTAGAGGAACGGTAGTTAAAATGGATGGAGATTTTGCCCTAGTTGATGTGGGGCTTAAGTCTGAAGGAAGAGTCCCATTAAGGGAGTTTGGTAGAGGTAACGAAGATTCTCCCATGCTGGGTCAGGAAGTTGACGTATTTATTGAGAAATACGAAGATAAAGACGGAGTTATTCTTTTATCAAGAGATAAAGCAAGAAGAGAAGAAGCTTGGGATAATCTAGAAAAACAGTTTGCTGATGAAGTTAAAGTCAAAGGAATTATTTTTGGAAAGGTAAAGGGTGGTTTTACTGTAGACTTAAATGGAGCTGTTGCTTTTTTACCTGGGAGTCAGGTTGATATTCGACCAGTTAGGGATGGAAGTTTTCTTGTTGGTGAGGAGCATGAATTAAAAATACTAAAGATGGATAGGGCAAGAGGAAATATTGTCGTTTCAAGAAGAGCAGTATTAGAGGTTACTAGAGCCGAGGAAAGAGCTAAATTAATGGATGATTTAGCAGAGGGGCAGGTTTTAGAGGGGGTTGTAAAAAATATAACTGATTATGGAGCTTTTGTTGACCTTGGCGGCGTAGATGGGCTTCTTCATGTTACAGATATTTCTTGGAGAAGGATAAACCATCCATCTGAAGCACTTTCTGTTGGTCAGCCAGTAAAAGTGCAAGTTATTAAATTTAATACAGAAACGCAAAGGATCTCCTTAGGAATGAAACAGCTAGAGGCTGACCCTTGGGAAACGGTTATAAATAAATATCCTCCAGAAACAAAGTTAACAGGTAGAGTTACTAATATAACAGATTATGGCGCATTTGTTGAATTAGAGGAAGGCATTGAAGGTCTGGTTCATGTTTCAGAAATGAGCTGGACAAAAAAGAATGTTCATCCAGGAAAAATAGTTTCTACAAGTCAAGAAGTAGAGGTAATGGTTTTGGATGTTGATAGGGAGAAAAGAAGAATTTCCCTAGGTCTTAAACAATGTATTGAAAACCCATGGGATGCATTTAAGGAAAAATTTGAAATAAACTCTGTTGTTGAAGGTGAAATTAGGAATATTACCGAATTTGGACTGTTTGTAGGTTTGGATGGTGATATAGATGGAATGGTTCACCTCTCTGATCTTAGTTGGGAAAATGATGGAGAGGAAGAGGTAGAGAAGTATAAAAAAGGCGATATCGTAAAGGCAAAAATCCTTGATGTTGATTCTGATAAAGAAAGGGTCAGCCTAGGAATAAAACAGTTGGCTGAGGATCCGTTCGCAGAAGTTTCTAGCAGTCTGAAAAAGAATCAAGTTGTCACTTGTGTTATCAAAGAGGTAGCTGAAAATGGCTTGGAGGTTCTTGTTGGAGAAAAAGCTTTTGGTTTTATTAAGAAGAGTGACTTAGCAAAAGAACGAACAGATCAGCGTATGGATAGGTTTGCTTTGGGCGAAAAAGTTGATGCGAGAATTGTCTCAATTGACTCAAAAAACCGAAAGCTCAATTTATCAATTAAAGCCCTCGAGGTTGCAGAAGAAAAGCAAGCAATGGCTGAGTTTGGATCAGCAGACTCAGGTGCTTCGCTTGGCGACATTTTAGGTGAAGCTTTAAAGTTAAAAGATGATAAAAAAACAAAATAGATCCTTAAATTAGTTATATAATTTATTTTAGAGATATACATGATGAATAATAATATTTAAGATAATTATAAATTAATAGAGTTTTGGAGTTATATATGACTAGATCAGAACTTATTTTGAAAATTTCACAGAAAAATCCTCATCTTTTCAATAGAGATATAGAGGAAGTAGTGAATGCTATATTTGTTGAGATCTCTCAAGCGCTATCTAGGGGTGACAGAATAGAATTAAGGGGATTTGGTGCTTTTTCTATTAAACATAGACGTTCAAGAATCGGGAGGAATCCAAGGACAGGGGAGTCAGTACAAGTTGAAGAAAAAAAGATACCATTTTTCAAAACAGGTAAAAGATTACGTCAGCTTTTAAATGCAACCTCTGGTGGAAATGATAACGAGATTTTTCCAGAAATTAAGAGTTAAATCTAAGCCTTTGTTTATTATAATTAGATACTTATTTCTCAGTTTCTTACAAAGATAAATTATATTATGAGTCTATGTGAGGAAAATTCTTGAAAATAAAAAAACCACAGCTAGAAAATCCAATATTTTGTGCCATTGATACGCCAAGTTTGCAAAAAGCTATATCTTTGGGCAACAATATAAAATTTAGTGTTGGAGGCATAAAAGTTGGGCTTGAGTTTTTTTCCTCAAATGGACCTCAAGGAGTTGCTAAATTATCGAATTTACTCAAATTACCCATATTTCTTGATCTAAAATTTCATGATATTCCAAATACAGTCTCAAAAGCAATAGAAGCCGTTTTACCCTTGCGTCCACTTATGCTTAATGTTCATGCTAGTGGAGGAATTTCAATGATGGAAGCTTCAGTTGAGACCGTAAGTAATTTTGCTAATAAGAAAAATATGGAAAGACCCTTTGTTTTGGGTGTAACACTCTTAACCAGTTTAGATGATAAGGATTTAAAAGGTTTTGGGGTAGATATAAAGAGTCAAGACTATGTTCTAAATCTTGCGTGTTTGGCTAAGAAGGCTGGTTTAGATGGAGTTGTATGTTCTCCGTATGAAGTAGAGCGTATTAGGTCAGAGTGTGGTGATAATTTCATAATATTAACACCTGGAGTGAGGCCATCACAGTCATCAAGTAATGATCAAAAAAGAGTCCTTACACCAAAAGTTGCTCTTGAAAATGGTGCAGATTTTATAGTTATAGGTCGACCAATTACTCAATCAGAAGATCCAGAAAAAGCATCAAAAGAAATTCTTAACGAGATCCGGTAATAAAGTGAAGCTAGTATGTCTTTGTTAGTTAAAATTTGTGGTGTTACAGATTTAAAAGCATTAAAGGTCTCAGTTGACTGCGGGGTTGATTATTTGGGCTTTGTCTTTTTTTCTAAGTCTCCGAGAAATATTAGTGCTTCACTTTACTCAACTTTAGCAAGCGAAATACCTAAAAAAGTTGCAAAAGTTGGATTATTTGTTAATCCAAATGACCAACTGATAGACGAAGTGTTATCTATTTCTCAGCTAGATTATATTCAGCTTCATGGTGCTGAAACACCCCATAGGGTATCGTCAATTAGAAAAAACTTTCTTCTGCCAATTATTAAATCATTTGCAATATCTAATCCCCAAGACTTTAAACACATAGAGCCATATTGTGATTTTGTTGATAAATTTTTATTCGATTCAAAACCTCCAAAAGATTCATCTAGACCCGGTGGAAATTCGGTTACCTTTAACTGGAAATTAATGACACAATATACCTTCAAAAAACCATGGCTTTTAGCAGGGGGGTTAAATTCAGAAAACTTAAGTGATGCTGTTAAGCAATCGGGATGTAAGCAAGTAGATGTTTCATCAGGTGTTGAGAAAAGTCTTGGTATTAAGGACCCTAGATTAATTAAAACATTTATAACTTTAGCAAAGACTTTACCCTGACTCTAATCTTTGAAATAAGAAGAATGGTTTTTTTGTTTATTATTGTATGTTAGTTAATGCGCATTAAAAATTTTAGGAAATTTCCAAATGTTGAAAAATACTCAATTTTCTCATGAAGATGTTGAAAGAACCAGTCATTTTGGGCAGTTTGGAGGCAGGTATGTTGCAGAAACATTAATGCCATTGATATTAGAGGTTGAAAGGGCATATTCGAGTGCCAAAAAAGATCATTCCTTTTTGAAAGAACTAGAAGACTTTTTATCTAATTATGCAGGTAGACCAAGTCCTCTATATTTTGCTGAGAGATTAACTGATTTCTTTGGAGGAGCTAAAATTTATTTTAAAAGAGATGAGCTTAACCACACTGGTTCGCATAAAATAAATAATTGTCTGGGTCAGATACTACTTGCAAGGAGGATGGGTAAAAAAAGAATAATTGCTGAGACAGGAGCAGGGCAACATGGAGTTGCAACAGCTACAGTTTGTGCCAGATTTGGTCTAGATTGTGAAATTTATATGGGAGCTAAAGATATTTCTAGGCAACAACCTAATGTTTTTAGGATGAAGCTTCTTGGCGCTAAAGTACATGCAGTAGAAACGGGTTCTGCAACTCTTAAGGAAGCCATGAATGAAGCCTTAAGGGACTGGGTAGCCAATGTAGATGATACTTATTACCTTATCGGTACAGCTGCAGGCCCTCATCCATACCCAACCATGGTTAGAGATTTTCAGTCAGTTATAGGCAAAGAATTAAAAAAACAAATACTTAGAGTAGAGAATCGTTTGCCGGATTATCTTGTTGCGTGTGTTGGCGGTGGATCCAATGCTATAGGACTTTTTCACCCTTTTTTAAATGATCAAGAAGTTAATTTAATAGGAGTTGAAGCAGCAGGGAAAGGCTTAGATACATTTGAGCATGCAGCATCTATTTCGGGAGGTATACCAGGGATTTTGCATGGTAATTGTACTTATTTACTCCAAGATAATGAAGGGCAAATTAGGGACGCACATTCAATTTCTGCTGGTCTTGATTATCCAGGAATTGGACCTGAACATGCATGGCTTCATGATATCAAAAGAGTAAAGTATGTTTCGGCACGTGACGATGAGGCTCTTGAATCTTTTCAATTATGTTCAAGTTTAGAGGGTATAATCCCAGCTTTAGAGCCATCTCATGCCCTATCTTATATAGGTAAGTTTGCCCCCTCTCTTTCTAAAGATAATATAATTGTTATGAATATGTGTGGAAGAGGTGATAAAGATATTTTTACTGTAGCTAATGCTTTGGACTACGAGATTTAGGTAAGTTTATGAGGAATAAAGATGAATATGATAGAATAAATAATAGATTTTCACTTTTAAAAAAAGAAAAGAGAAAGGGTCTTATCACATTTATTACAGCATTGGATCCAAATATCGATGTTTTTGAGAAAATTCTTAACGGATTACCCAATGCGGGGGCAGATTTTATAGAAATAGGAATCCCATTTTCTGACCCAATGGCAGACGGTCCATCAATTCAGTTATCCTCTAGAAGAGTTCTTGAAAATAAATTTCAATTAAAACAACTGTTTTATTCACTTTCAAAATTAAGAAAGACGGATGATGTTACCCCAGTAATTTTGATGGGCTATTATAATCCAATTTTTAGCTTTGGTATTAAGAAATTTGTTGATTCAGCTGTTAGTGTCGGAGTAGATGCCTTAATTGTTGTAGATCTTCCTCCTGAGGAAGCAGATGAATTGTATCAAGAAGCAAATGCCAAGAATTTGCATTTAATATTTCTTATTGCGCCTACAACAAATGAGCAGAGATTTTCAGTGATTCTTGAGAAAGCATCAGGTTTTCTATATTATGTGTCAATAAAAGGTATAACAGGTACCTCTTCACCAGATATGTCTCAGGTCGAGGAAAGAGTTAATTTAGTTAGGTCAAAAACTAGTTTGCCAATTGCAGTTGGTTTTGGAATCAAGAGTGAAAAACAGGCCTATGACTTTGCAAAGTGTTCAGATGCTGTTGTTGTAGGATCAGCTATAGTGGATATAATTACAGAGAATATAAACGGCAGTGAAAAAAGTTTTAATTCTTTACCTTCAAAAGTTTTTGATTTTGTTAATACTCTATCTAAAGGAGTTACAGGGTCTAGTTTTTGATATTTAGGTTTTTTAGGAGGTGTTAGATGAACTGGCTTACTAATTTTGTTAGACCAAGGATTAAAAAATTACTCCAACCAAGAGAGGCACCCGATAATCTTTGGTTGCAATGTCCTAACTGTAAAGAGATGATATTTCATAGAGAGTTAGAGAAGGCTCTTCATGTATGCCCAAGCTGTCAACATCATATTAGGTTAACTGCAAATCAAAGATTGGAGCTTTTATTTGACAATAAAGAATGGACCGAGATACAACTTCCAAATGTACCAGTTGATCCAATCAAATTTAAAGATCTAAAAAAGTATTCAGATAGATTAAAACTTGCACAAGAAAAAACTGGTATGCATGATGCAGCGATTGTTGCTCATGGAAATATGGGAAAAATAAATGTCGTGGTTGCTGTAATTGATTTTAGTTTTTTAGGCGGATCAATGGGAGCTGCCGTCGGTGAAGCAATAGTATCTGCTGCAGAGCTAGCAATAGTTCAAGAGTCTCCTCTTATCGTTATTCCTTCCTCGGGAGGTGCTAGGATGCAGGAGGGCGTACTTTCTTTAATGCAAATGCCAAGGACAACTGTTGCTATAAATAAATTACGAGAGAAAGGTTATCCATATATAGTAATACTAACAGACCCTACAACAGGAGGAGTTACTGCTTCTTTTGCTATGCTAGGGGATATTCATATTGCAGAGCCAGGAGCTGTAGTAGGCTTTGCTGGAGCAAGAGTTATTGAGCAAACAATTCGAGAAACACTACCAGAAGGCTTTCAAAGGTCAGAATATCTTTTAGAACATGGTATGGTTGATATTGTAGTTCATCGTAGTGATTTAAAGAATAAGGTTGTTCAGTTATTGAGTTTAATAATGCGGCCTGACCCAGCAGCGCCTATTCTTCCATTAAATAAGAATAGGAAGAGCAAGCTTTTTGAATCAATTAAAAGTTCAGAACATAACTCTAATTCAAATATCATTGACCCATCAATACCCGATACAAGTTTGTTTGAAGTAGATGGAAATGATAATAAAAATTAAATATGGATAAGGATCCTGACTTTCTATTAAAAAAACTAAATAAGATAAGAGGACTAAAATCCGACAAAATAGACTTAGGTTTATCTAGGGTTGAAGAGCTCTTAAAAGAACTAGATAGTCCTCATAAAAAAATTCCCCCTGTAATTCATGTAGCCGGGACAAATGGAAAGGGCTCTGTCATAGCAATGATAAGAGCAATTTTAGAAGAATCAGGTTACACTGTTCACGTTTACACTTCTCCACACTTAGTTTCTTATTGTGAAAGAATTAGAGTCTCTGGAAAAATAATAGAACCTGATTATTTTTCCCATTTAATTGACCTTATATTTCAAACAAATAGCTTTAAAAAGGTAACGTTTTTTGAATTTATTACTGTTCTTGCATTTGTAGCATTTAGTCAAAATACTGCTGACTTTGTTCTTCTAGAGACAGGGTTAGGTGGAAGATTAGATGCAACAAATGTCATTGATAAACCTTTGATGACTATTATTACGCAAATAGGTATAGACCATCAGAAATTTCTTGGGGAGAAGATAACTCAGATTGCTTATGAGAAGGCTGGAATATTAAAAAAGAATGTTACATGCGTAACAGCGAATCAGGATATAGAGGCGCTAATGGTTATTGAGTCGGTTTCCAAAAAACTAGACCTATCATTATTTTATCCAGATAGAGATTGGACGTTAGTAAAGGGTAGTAAGGGATATGTTTATAATGATCAAAATAGAAGCTTTACTCTTCCTGAGCCATCTCTTTCTGGGTCACATCAGATTAACAATATGGGTTTGAGTGTAGCTGCTGTTTCATATCTTAATTTGTGTAAAGATCAGGAAACTCTTAGAAGAGCTCTTTTGTCAGTCGAATGGCCTGGCAGATGTCAAAAGATTAGCGGTGGTCCAATTTGTGATCTTCTAAATGATAACTGGGAGCTTTGGGTAGATGGAGGTCATAATTTAGATGCTGCAAAAGCTCTAAGTAGATGGATGAATGATTATCCCTATGTGTATATTTTCATTTTTGGAATTGGTATTTCTAAGGATGCCTCCGGTTTCTTATCATCACTCTCAAAACACTCAAATATTATTAGGACAGTTGGTCTTAAAGATGGTTCACATAGTTTTAAACCTAAAGAACTAGCAGAATTGGCTTTCGAAAAGGGGTTTGAAGACTCTGCAGCTAAAGAGAGTGTTTACGAAGCCGCTGAGTCTTTACTTCCTCTGATGGAAAATAATAAAGGGAGAATAGTAATTTGTGGTTCTCTTTATTTAGCTGGAGAGGTATTGGAGAACCATTTTTAGAATATTTAGTCATCTTTCTTATCAGATAGACAATTTTCTATCCATGAAATTATTTGACTTTTTGTTACACCGGACCCTACTTTAGTTCCAGATATTTCTCCTTCCTTAAAGAGAATAAGAGTTGGTATCCCTCTAACCCCATATTTGATTGGTGTATCAGGGTTATCATCGATATTAACTTTAGCTACGTTGACTTTTCCATCCAGCTCTTTATCAAGTTCTTCAAGAGTTGGGGCTATGCTTTTACATGGGCCACACCACTCTGCCCAGAAATCAACAAGTACTGGCAAGTCAGCCGAAAGGACGTCTTTTTCAAAAGACTCATCTGTAACATTTTTCATTTAGAAAATTCCTCTGAATGTGAAATAGTATTCAATTTATTTTTTATTAGTTTAAGAATGAGAAGTGGTTAGGTCAAGATGAATAGTTGCAGAGATTTTACAAGCTATTGTAATATAATAATAATTTTTAACTTTTCCATCGTGCAACCGTCTCCCTGACAGGATTTATAAACACATCATCGTCATAACAATATTTATGCCAGTTTCTCTTAAGCTCATAATACCACTTTATTTGGAGGTCAGCATCATCAATTAAAAATTCTCTCTTTGAGTATTTTTTTCCTTCTTTCATCCATAAAACAGCCTTAGCATCTTGATTGAGAAAATTAATAGTAAGTTTCTTTATAATGTATTTTAGAAAAATACCTCCTGGTACATTCCAGTACATAAAATGATGAACAGTTGTTCTAGAATTATCAACTGGTGTACATGCAGTTAATCCAGAGTAAAAATATTTATTGGTTGTTGTAATTTCATGTCGTATTCCTGGAAGAAAGTAGCTTATTTTTGATTCTGGTTCACTACCAAGAAAAATTCTATAGGCTTTAGAATTCGACGAAACCTTATGTGTTTCAATTTTCCAACCATTCTTTATAGGTTTGAGTCTCTTTTCTTTTTCTCTAGTATCTCTTTTATTTCTCCAGAAGGTAGATGCATGAATAAATGATCCATGTGCAGGATCCATTAATCCGGTTACAGCAAGGTCAACATTACAATCAAAGGTTTTTTTTACATAAAGTTTTAAAGAAAAGTCATTATTTTCAATATGAGGGAACGGTTCCACCTTATCATTATATTTAATATAAACCCAGATGACTCCCATATGTTCCTTTACAAGGTATGATTTTGTTTTAATATCATCTGCTTGATGACGATGATTTCTCATCTGGGATGGGATTAATGTGCATTCTCCTAAAGTATTAAATCGCCATCCGTGATATGGGCACTCAATATTTTTTCCGTCAAATTTACCTAAGGATAAAAGAGTTCCTCTGTGTGGACAATTATCACTAATAGAGAAAAGTTTACCATTTTTACACCTTCCTAATATGATTGGTTCTCCAAGTATGATTAAACCCTTTATCCCGCCTTTCTTTATATCCTTTGAAGATGCAGCTATATACCATTGATTTCTTAAAAAGTTATCTTGTTTCATTTTATGCATATACTTTTTCTTCTAAAAAAGTCTTCCAGTGAGAGAATAAAATTTTATCTGGTATATTCATAATAGATGGTTTTTTAGTCCATAAAAAAGAACATCTCAATTTTTTTAAAGGATATATTTCTTTCATGGCAAAATAGTAAATAGACATTTGCATCAGATATGAAGAGTCAACATCATTAATTGCTTCTGGAATAATGATATCAGTTTTATAATCAACAATTAATAATTCATCATTCATTATTACTAACCTATCAATTTGTCCATTAATTAATCTATCTCCTACTTTGAAAGAGAAAGGTACTTCTGGCATGGAGGAGTGAGAAAATAAATGTGAAAACTCACTCCTATCATATATGCTCATAATTTCATCTGTTATTTTTCTAATTTCTTTATCATTTAGTCCGATACTTTTCTGTGATAAATATTTTCGAGATATATTTCTATGATCTTGGTTTACTAGATCAGGTATGATTTGTAAAAGTTTGTGTATGTGCCTTCCCGAGAAAAACTTCCTATTTCTATCTTCTGCTTGTAAGGGCGATTTTATCTCATTGTAATCGGTCCCAATTTTCGAGGGTGAGATTGATTCAGTTATTGAATTGTAACGAGTATTCTCATTAAAATAAGCCGGAAGGTAATCTTTATTCCCTAAATTTTGATTCTTTTCAGCTTCTATTGTTTGCGAGGCAGTAATCTTTCCAGAGATAATTTCATTATTTTCTATTAATGGTAAGTCTTTTAAAGACTTACTCCCATGATCAAAAATATATAGCCTTTCTTCTGCTCGAGTAGATGCAACATAAAGTAAACGATGGTATTCTTCATTCCTCTTTATTTTCTCTTTTTCTTTTAACTCATCCATATAATCAAATGAATTGTTTGCATTCGATGGAGAAATAATAAATTTTACTTTTTTTCTAACACTTTCGGGAAAGTAAAACTGCTCTTGCTCTACTCTAGCTGCATCACTTTCCACAATAAGAAAGACTACTGGAAATTGGTCCCCCTTTACAGAATGTATTGTTCTCATATTAATGGTATTATCATTGAGTATATTTCCTGTTCTATTTATTTGTGTTTCATTGTTTTCGAATTGATATATAAAACCTTCAAGAGATGCGGTATTAAGTTTTTCATAATCTTTTATCTCTATAAGGAAATCTTTAATTGTTTCATCTACCTGATTAGGATCTAATCTAGCCGAAAGTTTACTTTTTCCATCATGTTTATGAATTAGTGATTTATAAAAATATGAAGGGCTACTTCCAGCTTTTATTTTGAGGATATTTTCCAGAAAATCGCATGCTTTTTTTATCTCTGGGTTATTATCTTTGCATTTATTTAAATTATCCCAAAGAGACTTTTTTGTATCATATTTTATAAGGCTTAGAAGTTTATTATCATCGATATTTTCAATAAAGGGACCCTTGAGTAAAATTGAGAGATTAAAATTGTCATTAGGAAGTAGATAGAATCGCCCTATAGACATTAAGTCTTTAATAACTATATCATGATTTAGTTGGATTTTATCATTAGCTGATACTTTAATCCCACTCGCAGTAATTTGATTTTTTATTTCATCCCATAGTTCTGATCTTTTTTTAAGAAGTATCGTTATATCACTTGCTTTGATTTTCTGTCCATTGCTTAAGCTACCTTGCTCAATTAGCTCTTTTATAGCCTTAGTTATTTTATTTGCCATATTGCTCAAGGGACTTTTTTTTCTAATATATGGCTCTTTCTGATGTTTCCATGATTCCCAATCATTATTTTTTAACTTATTAGATGCTTCTTTCTCATTACATCGATGAATTTTTACAATTCCATATCTTCCAATATGTGCTGATTTATGTATTATTTTATACCTACCATTCTCATTTATACCTGAAAGTGAATTGGATAAGTAGTCTACATACTCCAAAATGGCGGGAGAAGATCTGTAGTTTATATCTAGAGTTTCTTCTTTATATTTCTTATTTAATGACTCAAGTTTATTTTTAAAATATATTTTCATTTTATCAAAATAATCTATTTCAACACCCTGAAAGCTGTAAATCGACTGTTTCCTATCTCCGACAACAAATAAGCTAGTATTTTCTCTTTCTAGCATTTCATCTGTAAGTGCTTTAATGATTTCCCATTGTGGCGGAGAGGTATCTTGAGCTTCATCTATAAGAATATGATTAAATCCACCGTCAAGCTTATATCTTACCCAATGTGATTCTTCTTTTGACGATAACAAATCCTTAGCTTTTCCAACAAGGTCGTCAAAGTCAACATAACCAATATCGAATTTTAATTTTTGATAATATTTTGAAAAAATATCTAGAGCGGTTATTATATTTGAGTTAAATTTATATGACTCAATTTTACGTTTTTTGTGAATAACTTCTATTAGCCTTTTTGACTCAAAAGATAAAATATCAAAGTTAGATTTATTTAAATTCTTTTTTAGATGCTCTCTAAATCCCAGTGTTTTTGTTAAAAAAATTTCTATATAACGTTCAAATATCTCGCATCTTTTTTTTTCAGAGCTATCTAGCCAGTGGACGATTTTTTCGCTAGACCTTCTCTGAGTTGTATTTCCTTCTGCTAGGACATTACTTAATCGATACAGCCCTTCTTTATTAAATGATGAATCCTTACATTCGTTTATTTTAATTATTTCTGGTGTTTCTGAGTATTTGATATTGTACTCATCCGCTATAATTTTAGTATTTACTCCTACACTTCCTAAGCGCTTTAGTACCTCATAAACTTTAGAAGAATTAGATTTTTTAAGCGATGATACTATTTTCATATCTGCAAAAATTTCCTGAAGATCTTCTCTTTGTTTTTTATCTAAATCTTGCATAGCTAAATTAAAAGCATCTAGCTTTATTCTATCTTGTTCTACTTCATTGATTATTTCATAAAAAAGTGGAATTTTAGCTTCAAAAAGGAAACGCTTTAAAAGGTTATTGCAGAATGAGTGAATAGTTTGTATGGAGATCTTCTCAGATTTTTCATGAACTTTAAAGAGAAGCATGCGGGCTTCTGAAAGATCGTCCAAGGTTACTTTTCTATCAAAATACTTCTTTAGTTCAGACCCTAACTGCTTATCTTCAAGTTGATTCCATCTGCTCAGATCACCTAGTAACCTGTCATTGATTTCCTTTGCGGCTATGTTAGAAAATGTAACACATAATATTTTTTCTGGATCTGTACCGTTGAGAAGAAGTGCCTTTATTCTCTCGGTTAAACAAGTTGTTTTTCCGGTTCCGGCGGATGCATTGACCCATATTGAATTTTCTGACTTTAATTTACAGTCTTCAATCATGTCTCCGTTTCCATTTTTAGGTTATGAATCCACTCATCTATTCGTGAAAGATGTTTACTCGTATCGTACTTACCGTTCAGCTTTTTTTCTATTTGATAGAAGTAAGGTTTATCTTCAAAAATAAAGTCATTAATAAAGAATTTAAAACTCTGGAAATATTCTTCTAAATTATCTATTTTCTTAGGTATGCAATCAAACCCATCCTTTTTACCATCCATCTTCCAGTATTCTAATTCTATTGAGGAGTGACTATTTTCAGTAAGGCTAATTCCTTTAAAACCTTTATTTCCCGCCATGATAGCTAAAAGAGGGAGTTGAGGCTCATAACCATCTTTTATTTTATTATTCGATGGTATACTACCCGTTTTGTAATCAACTATTTTCAGTATGCCATTACCTAATACATCCACTCTATCTGCTTTTCCATTAATTGCTAAATCATTAGAATGTAGTCTCAATTTTAGCTGACCTTTTATTTCTGTAAAAATCTGTTTAATGTTTTCTTTATTCTTCAAATTATAATTAATATATTTTTTCCCAATCCTTTGTATTCGCGGACTCCATAAGAGTCTCTGTGAGTCAGATAAATTTTCTTCGGATAAAATTTTTTCAGTTAACTTTAAAAATTCTGAAGTATTTTTATCTTCAGTTTTTTTGAAAGAAAAATGCTTTTTCATAAAATAATCGAATATCTTATGAACGATAGTGCCATATAATCTGTTTTCACTCTCAATTCCAACTTTTTCAAGGGGGCGAAGGTTTAAAATATTTTTAACATAAAATTCATACGGATTTCTTAATAGTAAACCTACATCTGTTAGCCTTATAGATCTGGGTTTATGTTTATGGTCAACTATGGGTTGGGGTGGCAGGATTTGTATTTTTTTATTTTGCGCATAAAAAAGTTTAGACCACTTTTCTAAATTTTCAGATTTGATGGTTTTTACTTCGGTATTTTTCTTCTCAGGTTTATAAATTTGTTTAATTCTGTAAGCCCATCTTGAAGGGTCTGGAAGATCTCTCCCTTTTTTCTTGGCTAACATTATAACTACTTCGTCTGATCCTAACGAATGACAAAGGTCGAGTGCAGAAAGGCCTATTTTATTTTCTAGCTTAGGAAGACCAATTTTAGATCGCATTTCATGATTTAACCATGGACCACTTTTTAGTTCTTCAGGCCACACACCCTCATGAAGTCCTCCTATAATTGCAATGTTGTGATAAATAAGCCTTGCTTCAATAGGTGAAAGAATTCTTATTCGTGGATGATAGTCGTCTGAATTCTGTATTTTTTCTTCTCTGAGAAGTTGACTAAAAATATTTTTATAAGACTCAGGCTTAATTGCGCCCATTTTATCTGAATTTTGAATAATTTCTGACAGAAACATGGAGCATGCCTGCCCAGTGTTTTCTCGCCAAATTCTATCGAGACCAATCGAATTTTGACTATTTGCAAGTCTTTCACTGCAAATGATGTGACTTCTAATGATTTTTGAGAACGATACTTTATTTTTATGATTGAACGATACTAATTCTGATATAGAGTCTAAAAAATACTGAAACCAATCAATTAAAGACTTAGATTCCTTTTCCTCTAATTTAATTATATTTCCTAAGTCTTCCAATGTTTTATAAGAAGCCTTCCCTCTGGCATACTTAATTTCTATTTCTTGAACTAAACTAATAGTATTTTCTTTTTCTAAACCACAGCAAAATAAATCATGTTTTAGGAGTGAGAGGAGAGAAACCATAGAAAAATTACCAAAAGCTACATCTAGAACCAACTGAAGATAAGTCCCTTGCTGTGTATCTATTAGGGGATAGCCAAATGAGTTCTCTGCTTTGATATTCCATCTTTCCAGAATTAAGGACACATTGTTAGCTAGTTCATCGTCACGCGTAATTAAAGTACATGACTTATCACCTGCACTCTCAACATGACGCATAGCTAAAGCAATAGTTAGGGCTTCATCTTGGTCGTCTTCAGGCTCAATAATACTTATATTTTTACTGATCTCTTTTTTTTCTTTATCATTTAATTTTAACCACTTATTTGTTGTTTCTTTTGGTCGCATCACTTCAGTTATAAATTTTTCGCGATAGAGTTTTTTTGAATGGTATTTTTGATATGGCCAATTTTTTATATCAGATCTATCAGTTTCTAAGAATTCTAGTAGACCTTTAAGAGAATATTGTGGGTGTGTCTCGTCTATATTTTCCCACGACTCTTGATCAAGGGTTTTATCCAGCCCCGGAATTACTATTAATCCAGTGGGAAGAGTTGTAATTATTTTTAAAAGTTTACGTGTAGCTGTTATTGATGCGGTGGTTCCTGCCGCAATGATTAAATCATTGGGTTTATGCTCTGACCAATCTTTACTTATTGACTCAAAAAGCTTGTTTCTTCTCTCCACTTTATCATAGAATTTTTCATCTTCTAGAATTTTGGGCCAGTTATCTTTTATAATATTGAGAAAATCGAGTGTACTTTGCCAGTGGGATGCTAAATTCTCAGGAAGAATTTTTTCTAAATTATTTAATCCAATATTATGAGTCTGTGATTCATCAAGGAAATTTTCTAATTCTATTGCAAGTGAATTTGCGACTTCATGTCTAGGAATATTTTCATTAGATTCTAGTTTTTTAATTATTAATTGTGTTAGAAGAAAGCGTCTGGAAAGTTTCGGTATAGATGGATTAATATTAAAAGTATCAATGGCTTCATTTTCACCCAATTCATCTAAGGGGATTATTTTTGGAAGAAGAACAGCATGTTTGTCTGTATAATTGAGAAATATATTTTTAATTGATTTCACAGACCGTTTTGTAGGTAATAAGATTGTTGTTTTTGCTAGTGCATGATTGTCTCCTTTAAATTCATTTAGGAGACCTAAGGCCAGGCTCTTAAGAAAGTCCTCAGTATGATTTATTGTCCAAACATTATTTCCAGATTTAATTTCATTGGATAGCCATGATGTATTATTTATCTTCATTATTTTTATCTTTGAGGGAGGTTTTCAGAAGTAAAATTAATCATATCTGGTTCTCCAACATGAAACCAAATATCATCATGAACTATTGCCTTAATTTTTTTACTTTCTATTGCTTTGTCCCATAATTTATTAAAAGAAAAAGATTCACTTTTTTCATCTTGGAAGATTCTCTTGTGGACTATTTGTATTCCGGAGTAGACATATGGAGCTGTCTCATTTTTTTTCGGTCTAATGAGTTCTGCGTTTTTATTTAAGAAGAAATCACCTTTTCCATTATAGCCATAAGTGTTTTCTTTTTTTACAAGACATATAACCACATCTACTTTATTATTTTTCCAAAATAAATTAAGGTTATTTATTATAGGAACTAAACCTTTTTTCCATATACCATCAGAATTTGTTACTATGAATAAATTATCTTTTATGAGCTTTAGGGCAGCTTTCACTCCACCACCTGTATCAAGAAGTTTCTCTGTTTCATCAGAGAATATAACTTTGGGATCTTTTCTCCCTCTCAGATATTTAATTATCATAGAAGCTTTATAATGTACGTTTATTGTCACATTAGAAACCCCTGCCTTTTTTAGGTCATCAAGCACCCAATCTATAAGAGCTTTATTACCTACTTTAATCATAGGCTTTGGTTTAATTTGGGTCAGTGGAAGCATTCGCTTTCCAAAACCAGCTGATAAAATTATTGCTGACTTAATTAATCCAGTCATTTTAAATTCTTATTTCTGGTTTAAGGTTTTTATCCAGCCAAGTTTTTAACTCTTTTAGTACTGGGTGTTTAAGAGATACATCCAAATATCCCCAAAGTCTTGGTATATGTCGTACGTATTCATTTTTATTATCTCTTATTTTTAAACGAGCAAATGTGCCGAGAACTCTTAGGTGGCGTTGCGCAGACATAATTGCCCATGACGTTTCAAAATCATCTTTTTTTATTTCAGGAAAACTATCAAGGTATTTGAATTTCATTTTATTAACTATTTCTGGGTTAACATTTCTTCGAGCGTCCTCTAGTAAAGACATTAGATCATATGTTACCGGGCCAAATGTTGCATCTTGGAAATCTAATAAACCACAAGCCTTATAACCTGGTCTGTCACTCAGAAGTAATAAATTATCTATATGATAATCAAAAAATATTAAGCTTGATTTAAAACTGATTGATGCTTTGATTAGATTATTCCATACATTTATGTATTCCTGAACAGAAGAATAGATAGGTTTTCTTTTAACAAGTGGAAAATACCATTCATGCAGAAGAGAAACTTCATTAATTATTCTTTTGTAGTTAAATGGTGGGATAAATTCAGGTATGTTTCTTTTTGCAACAGATTTGTGAACTTCAATTAATACACTTGTTGCGAGTGAGTATAACTTTTCCTCATTGTAGTTTTTTTCTAAGAGTTTTGTATAAGTATCATTTCCTAAGTCCTCTAGTATCATGAAGCCATTTATTATATCGTAATGAAATATTTTAGGAGCGGAGAAGCCAAGGCTGAGAAGGTATTCTGCAATTGAGATAAATGGATTTATTTTCTCAAATTTTGGTGGGGCATCCATTAAAACTAATGTTTTATTGTCATCTAACAATATTCTTTGATATTTTCGAAAAGAAGCATCCCCAGCGATTAATTTCTTATCAAATTTATCATAGTTATATTTTTTTAGAAAATCTTCTTTCTTTTTTTCTCTTTCAAAATCAATCATAGGCTTTCAAATAAAAATTTAAACTCTTTAATGCGATTAAACCACAGAGTACTTTCTATTAATTGTATTTGTCTTTGGTTTGTTTCTCTATGTGTATTAATTTTTATATTGAGAACATTATTTGGAATGTACTCTAATGCTTTCTCAGGCCATTCAATTAAAGTGACCCCATCTGCAAGTGCCTCATCCAAGCCTAGCTCTTCAATCTCTATTGGATTTTTCAATCTGTATAGATCAAAATGCCATATTGTAGGTTTCTTACTATCATAAATATTAACGAGATTAAAAGTAGGACTGGGAATATACTCATTTGAATTAAGGTGAGTTTGTATCAACCCCCTTGCTAGAACTGTCTTTCCTGAACCTAGTTGCCCGGATAGTGTAATAACGTCGCCAGCACTAATTTTGTCCGCCAGACTACTTCCAAATCTATATGTTTCTTCTTCTGATTTTAGTAAGAATGTTAACAAAACCTCTTATACCTTATACTATTGCCAATTATGATATAAAACTAACATATGTTTAATTTTAAATGATTATAAGATAAT
>NZGX01000029.1 GCA_002691085.1 Rhodospirillaceae bacterium
TAATAAGTATAATGCTGAAAAACTGCGGTTTTTTTGAACTATGTTTTCTTTTGCCTAGATCTTGGTTTTTTCTGCTTTGGAACAGATTCATTGGAATTTTTATTATCGCTCTCTAATTCTTTGATCTTTTTCTTAATTAATATCTGTTCTCTTTGAATATTGGATAACATTTCTTTAATAACATCAAATTCTTCCCTTGTTACCAAATTTTGTCGATTAATAAACTTCTCAACCCTTTGTTTAACAAGGTTTTCTGTTTCCTCCTTTAACCCCCCAATAGCACTTAATGCTCCACCAGCAACTTTAGCAACATCATCAAAGAATTGGTTTTTCTTAGTCATATTTTCTCACAATTTTCATAAATAATTTAAACATTTACCTATATTTATAGATATATATTAAATAAAAATATAATTTAAGAATAAATTTCATTAATACAATTAAATAAGAGTTATGACTTTTCTGACAATACCTTTTCCACTGATTGATCCAGTTTTGATAGAGATTGGCCCGTTTGCAATTCGTTGGTATGCACTAGCTTATATTTTTGGAATCTTTGGTGGTATTTTATACATGAAGTATTTAAACAAAGCTTCTAATCCAATAATAACCTCAAAACAGTTGGATGACTTCCTAATTTGGACCTTAGTAGGTGTTATAATTGGAGGTAGATTTGGATATGTAATCTTCTACAATCCTGCTTTTTATATGAATAACATAAATGAGATATTTATGACGTGGAAAGGAGGTATGTCATTTCATGGAGGATTAGTTGGTGTAAGCTTAGCTATTATTCTCTACTCCCATAAGTTAGAAATTAACAAATGGTTTTTATCAGACCTTGTAAGTTGCGCAGCCCCAATTGGTATTTTCCTTGGTAGAATAGCAAATTTTATAAATGGTGAACTATATGGGCGTGTTGCTTTAAATACAAATTGGGCAATAATTTTCCCAAATGCTGGTCCATTGCCTCGTCACCCAAGTCAACTATACGAAGCAGCTTTAGAAGGAGTTTTGTTATTTTTTATAATGTATCTATTTTGGAAAAATATAAAAATACGAAATAATTATGGTCTATTAACTGGAATATTTTGTATTTCATATGCTCTCTTGAGGGTATTTTGTGAATCTTTTAGAGAGCCAGATGATCACCTTGGTTTCTTATTTTATCAACTTACTATGGGGCAATTATTATCTGCATTACTGTTATTATTCGGTTGTTTAGTATTGTATAGAGCTTTAACAAAAAAATGAATCAGACAGAATTATCTCTTAAAAAACTAATATCTAAAGAGGGTGCAATTTCTCTAGAGAAATTTACAGAAATTTGTATAAGGGACTATTATTCAAAACAAAATGTTATTGGCAAAAAGGGTGATTTCGTTACAGCTCCAGAAATTTCACAAGTTTTTGGCGAGCTGATTGGACTATGGTGCATCACTTCTTGGGAAAAGCTAGGGAGACCAGAGGATTTTTGTTTAATTGAGTTTGGACCCGGAAATGGTACTNTGATGTTAGATGCATTAAGAGCAATAGAGTCCTCTTCTCCAAGGTTTATAAAATCAGTTTCTATTATTCTCATTGAGACAAGTAAATCACTCTCAAAAAAACAAAAAACTAGACTTAGTAAATATAAAGTTAATTGGTTAGTTGATTACACTCAGATCCCTAAAAAACCAACAATAATTTTTGGTAATGAGTTTCTAGATACTTTACCTGTTAGACAATTTATTAAGCTAAAAGATAGCTGGCATGAGAGATTAGTTACTTTTGAGAAAAACCAATTTTTGTTTACTTTAAGTAGAAAACCATCTGATTGCACCCGCACCAAATTCATCAACTGTGAAGAAAAAAGTATTTTTGAGTACTCACATCATATAACAAAATTAACTGAATTTATTGCTAATCATTTTCTCAATATTTCAGGAATAGCTTTATTTATAGATTATGGATACATACAAGATAGTAAGGGGGATACATTACAAGCCATAAGTAAACATAAGTTTTCTAATGTCTTAGAAAACCCAGGAAACAATGATTTAACAGCTCATGTGAATTTTTCATCTATTAAAAAACTTGCATTGAAAAATGGGAATAGCTTTTTTGGCCCCATAGAACAAGGTGAATGGCTAACTAGACTAGGTATTCATATTAGAATCCATAAATTAATAAAGAGTAACTCACATATCCCATCTTATAATTTTATGAATGATTTAAACAGGCTAATTAATCCAAAGTACATGGGAAAGTTATTCAAAGTTATATCTTTCAGCTCACCAAGTATAAGAAACCTAGAAGGCTTTTAGTATATATTTTATCATGAATAATTATGTAAAAATTACTAATAATTCAATTAAAATTAACTTTTTTACAAAAAATGGGGGTTGTTCATCTGGTATTTATTCATCCCTTAACTGCAGTTTTAATTCCTACGATAATTATGAAAATATCATTAAAAATCGAAAAAAGTGTGCTGATGAAATGAATATTGATATAAAAAGATTAGTTACAACTAATCAAGTACATGGAATCAATGTTGTTACAGTAAATGACTTATGGAATTATGATAATTGTCCAACTGCAGACGGAATGGTAACAAAAGAAAAAAACATTGCACTATCAATCTTAACTGCTGACTGTGCACCAGTACTTTTTGCAGACTATAACAATAAGGTAATTGGAGCTTCTCATGCAGGCTGGAAAGGGGCTTTATCAGGTGTTATAGAAAATACTCTTGAAGCTATGAATAAATTAGGGGCAAATAATTCTTCCACTGAAGCATATATTGGACCATGTATAAGTAAAAAATCCTATGAGGTAGATCAAGATTTCTTTGAAAGATTTATTCAAGTAGATAATAAAAATATAGTTTTTTTTCAAAAAACTAAAAAAAATAAAAAACTCAGTTTTGACCTTAAAGGGTTTGTAGCCTCAAAATTAAAACAAAAAGGAATCATAAAAATAAATACACTAGATAGAGATACTTTCAGGTTAAAAGATGATTATTTTAGCTATAGAAGAGCATTACACGAGGGCAATAACGATTATGGAAGACAGATGTCTTCTATTGTTTTAATGGGATAGAATATACTATTATATGGTTTACTTCTGAGGTAATAATGTGATTTATGAAGAAAATAACAATACTGGAGCTAGTTTAAAATGAAAGTTTTGGCAGGAAATGCCAATGTTCCCTTAGCAACAAAGATTGCTAATTATTTGAAAATTAAACTAACAAAAGCATCAATTAGGCGGTTTTCTGATAATGAAATCTTTGTAGAGATTGAGGAAAATGTTCGGGGTGAAGATATGTTTGTTATTCAACCTACCTCATATCCCGCTAATGATAATCTGATGGAACTTTTAGTAACTCTTGATGCCCTTCGTAGAGCTTCTGCGGAGAGAATTACTGCGGTTGTTCCATATTACGGATATGCAAGGCAAGATAGAAAAACTGCACCAAGAACACCAATAACTGCAAAACTTATAGCTAATCTTATAACACAGGCCGGAGCTAATAGAGTGCTAACTGTGGACTTACATTCTGGACAAATACAAGGTTTTTTTGACATCCCTCTTGATAATCTTTTCACAGAGCCAGTTTTTACCGAGGATATAAGAAGCCGTTTTAATGATTCCGCACTACCTACCATTGTTTCTCCTGATGTTGGAGGAGTTGTGCGTGCAAGAGCTGTTGCTAAGAGGCTTGGTAGTGATCTAGCTATTATTGATAAAAGAAGAGACCGTGCAGGTGTCTCTGAAGTAATGAATGTAATTGGAGAGATTACCAATAAGGATTGTCTTTTAATCGATGATATAATTGACTCAGCTGGAACAATTGCAAATGCAGCTTCAGCCTTAATTAATAGTGGAGCGAAATCTGTTACCGCTTATGTTACCCATGGGGTACTTTCTGGTAAAGCTCTTGAAAAAATAACAAATTCTCCACTCAAAGAGCTAGTCATTACCGACAGTATTCAGGCTACCAGCTCTATTTCTAATGTAAAAAGAATAAGAGAGATATCAATAGCTCCATTAATTGCAGAAGCAGTAAGTAGAATTAGTTTAGAAACATCAGTTTCCAGTCTTTTTGACTAGGGCTTAGAACGAAATACTTGAGCAAAAGAAGGAATCACTGTATTACCAATTTGTTAACGTCTCTTAATGAGACAAAACTTTCACGTTTAACAGTTTCAGGAATTTGTTACCTGTTGGAGATAATATATGGCAGAAATAAACTCAATCTCAGTCAACCCTAGAGATTTATCTGGAAAAGGCTCATCAAGGGCAATTCGAAGAGAGGGACTAATTCCAGGTATAATTTATGGTGATGATCAAGAGCCAATACTAATTTCTATGGACCCCAGGCAACTAATTGCTGAAATGAGTAAACCTGGTTTCTCAAGTAAAATATTTGAGATTCAGGTTAAAGATAAAAAATACAGAGCAATGGCCCAAGATATTCAGATGCACGATGTTAATGACCGCCCAATCCATGTTGATTTTAGAAAAATTACCAAATCTACAATAGTAACGGTCAGTATCGAAGTTAAATTCATCAACGACGAAGAATCCCCAGGTCTAAAAAAAGGCGGAGTATTAAATACTGTTAGACATGAAATTGAAGTTAAAGGTAAACCAGACATTTTACCGCCATTTTTCGAAGTAAACCTTGAAGGAACAGAAATTGGAGATTCGGTACATATTAGTGCAGTTGATATACCAGATGGTATATCCCCAACAATAACTGATCGAGACTTTACAATTTGTACAATCGCACCACCAACTATTGTTCAGACTGAAGAGGAGGTTGAAGAAGAAGCTGGGGAAGAAGAAGCTGAACAAAAAGAAACTAGCGATGATGGTAAAGAAGAGAATAAAGATTAAATTAATATAATATTAATTAATTATATATTTTTTAATTTCCAAGAGAGATATTAATGAACCTCTTCATTGGGCTAGGTAATCCTGGCCAATCATATGAAAGAAATAGACATAACTTGGGTTTCGCAGTAATTGATAAAATTGCTGAACATTATTCTTTAGGTGTCTGGAAAGATAAGTTCAAAGGAAGTATTTGTGATTTTATAATTGAAAATCAGAAGGTAATACTCTTTAAACCAAGCGATTACATGAACAACTCTGGCTATTCAACCTCTGAGCTAATTAATTTTTATAAAATACCAAAAAATAATGTTTTCGTTTTTTTTGATGATGTTGAACTATCACCGGGAAAAATTAGAGTAAAATTAGGAGGTGGTCATGCTGGTCACAATGGGATTCGTGATATTATCGAAAAGATTGGTGTAAACTTTTGGAGAATAAGATTAGGAATTGGGCATCCAGGAACAAAACAAGATATGGGAAAGTATGTCTTAAGTAATTTCTCGGATTCTGACCAAAAATGGATTGATACAATGATAGTTAGCATTATAGATAATTTAAGACTTATAGTAAATAATGACACAACTAATTTTATGAATAAAATATCCTTATCAATGAACAAAGTAGAATTACCTCATTCACCACGAAACATAAAAAATAATCAAGAGAAAAAATAATGGGTTTTAAATGTGGAATTGTTGGCTTACCCAACGTTGGAAAATCAACTCTATTCAATGCACTAACAGCAACTTCACTAGCTCAGGCAGAAAATTTTCCTTTTTGTACTATAGAGCCTAATTTTGGTCGCGTACTGGTTCCCGATAATAGACTTAATGAAATTAGTTCAATATCAGACTCTAAAATAACAATACCCACTCACCTTGAATTTGTTGATATAGCTGGCCTAGTAAAAGGAGCGAGTAAAGGCGAAGGATTAGGAAATCAATTTTTATCAAACATAAGGAATGTTGATGCTATAATACATGTATTAAGATGTTTTGATGACGAAAATATTACCCATGTCAATAATAACATTGATCCAGTATTTGATTCAGAAATAATAGATACTGAATTGCTTATTTCAGACCTAAATATGATTGAAAATATGAGCAATAACCTAAAAAAGAAATCCAGCTCTGGTGATAAGAATATAAAAACAAATATTACTATATTAGAGAATGTTCTAGAGATATTGGAAAAAGGTCTCCCGGCACGAAATATTCAGTATGAAGATGATTATGAAAAAATATATTTTAATTCATTACAGCTCCTTACTAATAAACCAATCATTTATTTAAGTAATGTAGAAGAGGAAAATGCTGAACAAGGAAATATATACTCAGCTCAGATTGATAAAAAGTCAAAAGAGGAGAACACAAAAAATATTATAGTTTCCGCATCAATTGAGGCTGAAATTTCTCAACTAGAAAACATAGAAGAACGTAATTCTTTTCTAGAATCAATTGGTCTTAATGAAACTGGACTCTCTAAATTAGTAAAAGGTGGGTATGAGATTCTTGACTTAATAACTTTTTTTACCTCGGGCCCAAAAGAGTCCAGAGCATGGACTATTCCTAGAGGCACTAAAGCTCCTGATGCAGCAGGAGTTATTCATACAGATTTCAAAAAAGGATTTATTCGGGCAGAAAAAATAAGCTTTAATGACTTCAATAAATTAGGCGGAGAAAAACCATCTAAAGAAGCGGGAAAAATGACACAAGAAGGAAAGGATTATGAAGTAGAAGACGGAGATATTTTACACTTCTTATTTAATATATAAAAAAATACAAATATTTATTCGTTCCTAAGAAAAATATTTGACCTAACCCCCAGAGCATTCCACATACCAATCAAGCCAACAAAAATAATAATACAAACAGTAAATAAAATTATTGTGAAGTTGTTAAACGCAAAGAATACTGGCTCAATACTCATTATAAATTTTAGGAAAAGAAAAGAACAAATATTGCCTACAAAAAAAGATATAAATCCTACTACTAAACCAAGCAATGAATACTCTAGAAAGAAAAGTAATAAAATTTGCGATCTCTTAGCACCTAATACTTTTAACAAAACAGCCTCATAGAGTTTTCGCATATTACCAGCCATTATTGCCGAAATTAAGACTAGTACTCCAGCAAGTACTGCTATAATTAATGGAACTCTAACGGCAACAAGTAGTTTACCTAAAACTTCTTTTATTACATCAACTACTTTCCCAACCTGTATGATTGTTACATTTGGAAGCCGGCTAACTATTTCTCTCTCAATATTTAACCCAGAAGAAGACGCTAAACCTATTGTACCCATTAAACTTCCAGGGATTCCCTCTAAAGAATTAGGTGAAAAAATTAATGTAAAATTCATACCACCTGACTCCCATTCTACATTTCTGGAGTTAGATATTATACCAATTATCTTTCTTCCTAATATATTTACACCAATAGTATCTCCAACAGCTAGGTTTAGGCCATCCATTACTCTTTGGTCAACAGAGACTAAGTTTTCTCCAGAATGATTTGTATCCCACCATTTACCCTCAATTATTTGAGTGCCTTCAGGAATATCATTTGATTGAGAGATGCCCCTCTCTCCTCTAAATATCCATTCAATATCTTTTGATGGATTAAGGCTTGATGCCGGCGTACCATTAACTTCAACAATCCTTCCCCTAATAATTTTAGCAATCTTAAAATTTGATATATTATTATTATCATTAATTATATCTAAAAATATTTCTCTTTGATGAGACTGAAGATCAATAAAAAACATATCTGGTGCATTTTTAGGGATATTATTTGAAATTTGAGAAGAAATATTTAGCTCTATTTGCAATATACAAACCACAACTGTCAAAGCAAGCCCAAGAGATAATACAATCTGTGTGGTTATATTGTAAGGTCTCCATAAATTTGAAATAGCCATGCGAGTGATTGGCATAGAAGAAAGGGAATTATTTAATTTTCCAGATGAAACTTTAACAAAATAAATAAAAAATCTAGAAATACAATAAAAGAATATAAATACAAACAGAACTCCAACAATAAAATATAAAGTGAGTAATAATTTTTCAGTAACAAATAAAATCAGGAAAAATATAATTATAGATAAAATAATAAAAACTGAGATATACTTCTTTAAGCCTTTAAAAAAATCAAAATTATTTTTAGGCCTGAATAGCTGTGCGGTTGTTATATTATTCGCCTGCAGCAAAGGGAGAATAAAAAACATCAATGATATCATTAAAACTAATAAACTTATTTTTGCTAAAAAGATAAAATCTAAACCAAAAACTGTTTTAAATGGGAGGATACTTTCTAACATAAACTGAACGAGAAAGGGCACTAGGGCTCCCATCAGAATACCCAGCATAATCCCAAAGATTGTTAAAATTGAAAATTGTAAAAAATATACCCAAAAAATAAAATTCTTTTCACAACCAAAGGATTTTAATATCGCTATAGTTTTTAACCTATCAAGTAAATATGTCTTTGATGAATTTGCAACACCTACGCCACTTATAAGAATAATTGATAGACTCAGTAAAGTAAGATAAATTAGTATATTATCAAAGAATAGTTTCAACGTATTATTTGCTTCACTTGCAATTTTAAACCTCATATTAGGAAGTAAATCCTTTAGTTCCAATTCTACTTTTTGTGCCAAATAATTCTTGTATAACCCAATGTTATAAACATATGTAATTAAACTCCCAGGCTGAATTAATTGAGTTAGATATATCGCCTCTTGAGAAATAATAACTCTGGAACTAGCTGTAAATAAGTTCAAGGTCCTATCAGGTTCTTTTTCAATAAACCCCCTAACCTGGAAATTTATGTCCCCAATTTTTATTTCATCATCTAAACTTAATGATAGACGGCTCTTCAATGACCGATCAACAATAGCTCCCCATTTATTATTTTTTAGTCCTAATAGCTGATAAGTATATTGAGTATCATATACATCAACATCACCATAAATAGGATAGAGATTATCTACAGCTTTCAAATCTATGAGGCTTGTCTGCAAAAATTCATTATCATCATTCATATTCTTTGCCATTGACCTCATTACAATCTGACGGCTTACCTGGCCATAAGACTCAAAAACTTCTTCCTCCTTTTGTGTTATTGGGTTATAGGTTTTTCTTCCCTGTATATCTCCACCCAAAAGTTTTTGGGCATCCTGATTGACTGCGTATCTTATAGAATTATTAATAGAACTAACGCCCGCAATCGAGGCAACTCCTAGCGCAATACAAACAATAAAAATCTTGAATCCACTAATGCCAGACTTGAGTTCTTTTAATGCAAATTTTAAAGGTAAAGGAAGATTTAACACGTATAATCACCAATCAATTTTAACTTTTGATATCATTTAAAACATGGCCGTCTTCTATAGTAATTATACGGTCACAATGCTTTGCTATTTCTGAATTATGTGTAACTAACAAAAGTGTGGACATATTTTGTTTATTTAAAGAAAATAATAGTTTGATAATATGTTTACTATTTTCATTATCCAGATTACCTGTAGGCTCATCAGCCAATAGGATTTTAGGCCGCACAGCAAATGACCTTGCCAAGGCAATCCTCTGTTGCTCACCCCCAGAAAGCTGGCTTGGATAGTGATGAGATCTGTGACTTAAACCTACATTATTTATTACTTCATTTGCCACAGTATATGAATTTTCTATTTTAGCAAAATCAAGGGGTATCATAATATTTTCTAAGGCTGTCATAGTAGGTATTAAATGGAAAGATTGAAAAACTATGCCAATATTATCCCTTCTGTAAACACTCAGCTGATCCTCATCCATAGTGGATATATCTTCACCATTTACTAATATGTTCCCTGAAGTAACTCTTTCAATGCCCGACATAACCATAAGCAAGGATGTTTTACCTGAACCAGATGGGCCCACAATCGCTACTGAACTTCCTTCACAAATTGATAAACTAATATTATGTAAAATATTCACATTACCCGAGGGTCCTTTTAATGTTAAATTTACATCTATTAACTCAATTGATTTTTGCAAACTATCCTTTAAAGTATTTTTAATCATGAAAAAGAGCCTATATAAAAAAAAGTCATATTTTTATTATTCTGTTCTATTGTTATTTGGATTGTTAATTCCCAACAATATTACAGCAACAAATATCACTGTAAATAAAAACGCACCAGACACATCAACAGGTGGTTATAACAAAAGCAAGATATTGATACTAGGTGATAGCTTAACGGCTGGATACGGACTTGAAGATATTAATGATTCCTTCCCATCAAAATTAGAAAAAATACTTATAAGCCTTAACTACAAAGTGGAAATTATTAACGCAGGAATCTCAGGAGATACAACAACTGGAGGTTTATCGAGGCTTGCATGGTCTTTAAATGACAATCCTGATGCTGTAATTTTAGAACTAGGTGGAAATGATGGATTAAGAGCTATAAGCCCAAAACTAACTTATCAAAACCTGGAAAAAATACTCAAAGAACTTGAAGGCAGAAAAATACCTACCTTACTTACTGGGATGATGGCACCGCCTAATCTCGGTAATGATTATACCGAATTATTCTATAACAACTATAAAAGGTTAGCATCTTCTTATGATGTGATCTTTTATCCCTTCTTTTTAGAGGGGGTTGCTGGAGAGGAATCTTTAAACCAACCAGATTTAATCCACCCGAACCCAGATGGTGTAGAAGTTATTGTAGATAATATTTTACCTTTTGTAGAAGAACTTATCCAACGAATTGGAGAAAATTCTGAAAAATAAAATATTTTTTTTATTTATCTAAATCCATCCAAATCCTGCGCTTCAGAAAATATGCTAATAGAGTAAATATAAAAGTGAATATAATAACTCTAATCCCTGTTCTCTTNCTGATTTCTAAAGTCGGCTCTGCGGCCCAATGAAGAAATGCTGTAACATCTAAAGCCATTTGAGATTTTGAAGCAAAAGTGCCATCTGCATACTCGATTAACTCATCATAAAGCTGTTGAGGCATTGCAATTTGATTGCCCTCATAAAACTTATTATAATACATACCATCCATTAACTGGTCTTCAAACTCAGGTGGAGTTTCAAGATAGCCTACCATTAAATTGTAAATATAGTCTGGGCCTCCTGCCCTAGCCTTAGTAATTAGGGATAAATCTGGGGGTAATGCACCATTATTAGAAGCTCTTGCAAATTGATCGTTGGGATATGGATTAGGTATTCTATCAGCAGGTATAGCTGGACGATCGAAAATGTCACCCTGATCATCGCAACATTCTTCCACAATATACTCAGATGCAAGAAATTTCACTTGATCTTCACTATATCCTAGCTCTTCAAGATTTCTAAAAGCTATGTAGTCGATTCCGTGACATGAGGCACATACTTCCCTGTAAACTTGAAANCCTCTTTGTAGTTGCTGACGGTCAAATTTCCCAAAGAAGCCATCAAATGACCATTCTTGATGTTCTAAATCTACAGCAGGACCTGCAGCATAGGACTCATTACTTGATAAAGAGTTGAAAACGGAGACAGAAAAAAATAAAAAACCTAACCAAAAATATTTCATAAGCCTACTCCGCTGGCTGAGTTGTTACCGGTTGACTCAAGCTAACTGGAAGTGGTCTCGGCGTCTCAATCCAGCCTACGACAGGTAGAAATATTAGGAAGTGAAGAAAATACCAAGTTGTACCAATCCTACTAAGAATTAAAGGAAGGCCCTCAGCAGGCTGACCTCCACACCAGGTTAACAAAATACAGTCTATTATCAACACCCAGAAAAGAATCTTATATATTGGACGAAAGCTTGCCGATCTTATCTTTGAAGTATCCAGCCAGGGTAAAGCAAATAATAAAAAGATAGAACCAAACATCATCAATACGCCGATTAATTTATCATCTATAGATCTCAAAATCGCATAAAACATTAGAAAATACCACTCTGGAACTATATGAGCGGGAGTAGATAAAGGATTAGCAGGTATATAATTATCTGGATGTCCTAATGCATTAGGATACCAAAAAACAACTGTAAAGAAAAAAAGAAGGAAAACTCCCAAACCAAATAAGTCTTTTACTGTATAGTAAGGATGAAAAGGAATTTTATCCTTAGATGAAGCTTCAATGCCTGTTGGATTATTTGAACCTGTCACATGTAAAGCCCAAATATGCAGAATAACAATACCCGCAATCACAAACGGGAGCAGATAATGAAGTGCAAAAAATTTATTTAAAGTAGGATTACCAACTGAAAAACCACCCCAGAGAAAAGTTACAATTTCATCACCAATAATAGGTATTGCAGAAAAAAGGTTTGTAATAACTGTTGCACCCCAAAAACTCATCTGACCCCAAGGCAATACATATCCCATGAATGCAGTTGCCATCATTAGTATAAAAATTATCAAACCTAGCCACCACAGTACCTCTCGAGGTGACTTGTATGAACCATAATAAAGGCCTCTACATATATGAATATATACAACAATAAAAAAGAAACTAGCTCCATTAGCGTGCATGTATCTAAGCAACCAACCTGAATTTACATCACGCATTATTCTCTCAACACTATCAAAAGCCATATCTGTATGAGGTGTGTAATTCATTGCAAGAAATATTCCACTTACTATCATCACTACTAAAATTATAGTTGCTAATGCTCCAAAGCTCCAAAAATAATTACAGTTCTTTGGCATTGGATAATCTCCATACTCTCTCTCAAAATAAGATATAATGGGTAATCTAAATTCAATC
>NZGX01000030.1 GCA_002691085.1 Rhodospirillaceae bacterium
GACCCTGCCTATGCAAAAAAACTGGGTGTGAATTTAGATGAATTACTTATATCCCAACCAGATGCTGGTGAACAAGCATTAGAGATTGCAGACACTCTTGTTAGGTCAGGTGCAGTGGATGTATTAGTTATTGATTCGGTTGCTGCGTTAACTCCCAGAGCAGAATTGGAAGGTGAAATGGGAGATACTCATATGGGTCTTCAAGCGAGGCTGATGAGTCAGGCATTGAGAAAATTGACCGCATCAGTTTCTCGTTCTAATACAATGATAATCTTTATTAATCAGATTAGAATGAAGATAGGCGTAATGTTTGGTAGCCCTGAAACGACAACAGGTGGAAATGCACTGAAGTTTTATTCATCTGTTAGATTAGATATCAGGCGAATCGGTCAAATTAAAGATAAAGATGAAGTTGTCGGAAATCAAACCAGGGTAAAAGTTGTAAAAAATAAGGTGGCGCCGCCATTTAAACAAGTTGAATTCGATATAATGTACGGAGAAGGTGTCTCAAAGATGGGTGAGTTGCTTGACCTTGGTGTAAAGGGAGGTATAGTTGAAAAATCAGGTTCATGGTTCTCATATGATGAAGAACGTATTGGTCAAGGAAGAGAAAATGCAAAGAAATTCTTGACCGAAAACCAGGAAATGGCAAAAAAAATTGAGAATCAGATCAGAGTTAACGCTGGACTCGTCACAGAAGATATAATCGGTGATATTGAGGAAGAAGAAGCCATAGCTAATTAATAATATATTTAGTTGTGTAAGGTATTCTCAAATTTTTATATATATTTAATTGGTATATAAATGTTAGAGTCACTATCAGGAATTAAATTGATATTGATTATGGAATATTTTTTGTGTCAGGATTCGATAGGAATTACTATATAGATTTAATTGAAAATGATTACTTTGGTAACGTTTCTAAAGAAGACATAAAGTCAGCATGTGACTGTTTCACTGGTGATTCTGAAGTTGTAATATATCATGGAGATAATCCTGTTCGTTTTTTCTATAAAGTCCCTAGTCATGGCCGAGATTCTCTTGAAGTTTTTTATGAACACTTAGTTGGTAACTATGATGCTTCATTTAGTAATTTTATACACACAATTGATCTAGATGAACAAAGGTGTGCATCCAATTTTCTTGTCACACTTTCTCCCAAACCTGACTCTGAATATCGAGATATAGGAACGTTGACTCTGAATAATTCAAATTTTTTTAGATTCAATAAAGGAAAGATTTTCTATATGATAATTTATTACGCAAACCCTACTTTAGGAAAGTTGCTTGGGCAGGTTAATCAATCACCCACAGGTTTTCCAAAAAACTGATAAAGTAATGGTAGTGAGGCTCTTGGTTTTCAAAAATCATCTTATGAAGCTAGGATACAATGCATATAAGTACTAATGACGTCAGAAGTCAGTTTATAAATTTCTTTAAGAATCATGACCATCAGGTCATGTCTTCAAGTGAATTAGTGCCACAAAATGACCCAACCTTAATGTTTACAAACGCTGGTATGGTTCAGTTTAAAGATGTCTTTACAGGAGCTGAAAAGAGTAACGTAAATCGCGCTGTATCATCTCAGAAATGCGTCCGTGCAGGCGGTAAACATAATGATCTTGACAACGTAGGTTATACCCTAAGGCACCATACTTTTTTTGAAATGCTCGGTAATTTTTCTTTTGGAGATTATTTTAAAGAAGAAGCAATTGAATTTGCTTGGTTACTAATTACTAAAGAATTTAATATTAATAAGGATAAGTTATTAATTACTGTTCATTCATCAGATGAAGATGCTGCCAAAATATGGAGAAAAGTTTCCTCTTTTTCTGATGATAAAATAATAAGAATACCATCTTCAGATAACTTTTGGTCAATGGGTGATACGGGACCATGCGGACCATGCAGTGAAATATTTTATGACCATGGCGATCATATTCCCGGGGGGGCTCCTGGAAGTGCTGATGAGGATGGTGATAGATTTGTTGAGATATGGAATCTTGTTTTTATGCAATTTGAGCAGATCTCAAAAGATAAGAGAATTAATTTACCATCACCCAGTGTTGACACCGGGATGGGTCTTGAGAGAATTGCAGCCTTACTAAACGGGACAAATGACAATTTTTCAATTGATATTTTTAAAAACCTAATTAATGAGACTGCCGGTATTATAAAATTAGATATAAATGGCGATTTTAAAAATTCATATAGAGTAATTGCCGATCATATTAGGGCAATTACATTCTTAGTTTGTGATAGTGTACTCCCCTCTAATGAAGGGAGGGGTTATGTATTGCGAAGAATAATGAGAAGAGCAATGAGGCATGCACATTTAATGAGTTATAGGGATCCAATTTTATATAAACTAGTTAATTCAGTAATTAAGTTTTATCAGAACTACTATCCTGAATTATTACGTTCTCAACAACTAATTGTTGATACAGTTTATGAAGAGGAGTTAAAATTTAGAACCATGCTTGAAAGAGGTATTAAGCTCTTAGATCAGGAAACAAAGTTATTGAAAACGGGAGATAAGCTTTCGGGTGAAGTTGCATTTAAATTATACGTTACATTTGGATTCCCACTAGATTTGACAGAAGATGCATTAAGACCAAAAAATATCTCTGTAGAGCACGATGGCTTTAATTTATCAATGGAGAAACAGAAGAGAGACGCGAGATTATCTTGGTCAGGGTCTGGGGATGATAAAATTAGTAAGGTATGGTTTGATGTTAAAGATGAAGTCTCACCATCTGAATTTTTAGGATATTCTCATTTAGCTCTAAGGGGTAAAGTTTCTATTCTGGTTTTAAATGATAATATAGTCAAAAGAGTATCAAAAGGCGACAAGTGTTATGTTATTTCTAACCAGACACCTTTTTATGCAGAATCTGGAGGTCAAATTGGTGATACCGGATTTATTTATGGTGCCAATGGTGCTCTTTTAGAAGTTAGAGACACACAAAAAAAACTTGATTCTATATACGTACATGATTGTTTAGTAAAATCTGGGGATTTAAATCAAGATGAGGAAGTTAAATTTGAGGTCAATGTAGGGAGAAGGAGATGTATTGCTAAGCATCATTCGGCAACACACCTACTCCATTCTGCCTTAAGAGAATACCTTGGGAGTCATGTCCTTCAGAAGGGATCACTTGTCTCATATGATAGGCTCAGGTTTGATATTAGTCATCCTAAATCTATCAAGCAAGAAGAGCTTAAAGAAATCGAAGATATAGTAAATAGTCATGTAAAATCAAATAAACGAGTAACTACAAAAATAATGACACCAGAGGATGCTATTTCAAATGGTGCAACAGCCCTTTTTGGAGAAAAGTATGGTAATGAAGTAAGGGTTGTCTCGATGGGTGGTGACATAAAAGAAAACTATTCTATAGAGTTATGTGGGGGAACGCATGTTGCTAATACTGGTGATATAGGTTTATTTAAAATAATAAATGAAGTTGCAGTTAGTTCGGGTGTTAGGAGAATAGAGGCAGTCGCTGGGGAGGCTGCTGAGGGCTGGTATGCGAAACATATATCTATCTTGAATGAAACAGCAGAGATATTAAAGGTCCCCTTTAAAGAAATACCATCTAGAGTAAATCTTATACAAACAGAAAAAAAGAAGCTAGAAAAGGAAATAGTGGAATTAAGGAAGAAAGCAATTAATGCACCCAATACCATTTCAGAAAATAATGAATTTGAAGATATTAATGGTACTAACTTAATAGGAAAAATACTTAATGACATTCCATCCAAAGAGTTAAAGGGCTTTGCAGATGAAATTAAGTCTTCAGTTGATAGTGGGGTAATTGTTCTAGTAAGTGTAGTCGAAGAGAAGGTTTCCATAGTTGTGTCTTTAACTAAGGATTTAACTAATATATACGATGCAGTTTCTCTAGTAAAAATTGCTTCAAGCGTTGTTGGTGGAAAAGGTGGTGGCGGAAGAGCAGATATGGCTCAGGCAGGTGGTCCCGATGTGACATCTGTAAAAGAAATATTACCTGCTATAAGAAAGGAAATCTCAAAGTAAAAGGGGTAAAATATTTATTTCCTCTATGAAAGAAAATTAATGCAGAAAACTTTATTTAGTAAATTATGGAACCAACATGAGGTCTTAAAGCAGGGTTCTGGAATGAGCCTTCTCTATATTGACCGTATTTTTCTGCATGAAAGGACCGGTTCTGTATCATTAAAAGAACTGGAACTTAAAGGTCGTAAGATTAAAAATCCTGAACAAGTATTTTGTACAATGGACCATATAGTTGATACTCTTCCGGGAAGAGATGATAATACTATTATGCCTTCTGGAAGAGACTTTATTGTCTCAACTAGGGATGCTGCAAATAAAGCTGGGATAAACTTGTTTGATATAGGGAATGATAAACAAGGTATTGTGCATGTTATTTCAGCAGAACAAGGGATAACACTTCCAGGATTAACACAGGTTTGTCCTGATAGTCATACATGTACTCTTGGAGCTTTAGGTGCTTTAGCATGGGGTATTGGTTCTTCAGAGGGTGAACATGCGTTGGCTACAAAAACACTTTCTGTAAAAAGACCTAAGTTAATGAGAGTAAGATTTGAAGGTAAGTTAAATCAAGGTGTGACTTCAAAAGATATGATTCTCTATCTCATTGGTAAATATTCTGCTTCCGGAGGAGTAGGTCATGCTATTGAATTTAGTGGAGATACAATTAATGCCCTTGAGCAAGAATCTAGATTTACTCTTTGTAATATGGCAGTCGAGTTTGGTTGTTTTACAGGCCTAATTGCACCAGATCAAAAAACTTTTGATTTTGTCTATGACCGTCCTTTTGCCCCAAAGGAAAGAGATTTTGAAAATGCATTGGTCTTTTGGAAAAAATTATATTCAGATGATGATGCAGTTTATGATAAGGAAATTTTTGTAAAATCTAATGATATAAACCCACAGGTAAGTTGGGGAACAAGTCCAGGGCATGTTATTGATATTAATGGTTTTATTCCTAACCCAGATGAGATAAGTGATTTAAGTCTGAGGTCTTCTTGTTTAAAAGCTATAGATTATATGGATTTAAAGCCAGGACAAAGGATGGATAGTATATCTATTGATGCTGCTTTTATTGGCTCCTGTACCAATTCCAGAATTTCAGATTTAAGAGATGTTGCTAAATTAGTAAAAGGCAGAAAGGTCTCTTCAGGTATCAAGGCAATAATTGTTCCTGGTTCAACTCAAATTAAGCATCAATCAGAAAGTGAAGGATTAGATATTATATTTAAAGAGGCAGGTTTTGAATGGCGAGAGAGTGGTTGTTCTATGTGTTTTTATGTTGGTGGTGAAAGTTTTAAAAATGGTTCAAGAGTAGTTAGTTCTACCAATAGGAATTTTGAGAATAGACAAGGTCCTGGAATTAAGACACATTTAGCAAGTCCTATAACTGTTGCTGCTTCAGCAATAAAGGGTAAAATTACTGATGTAAGAAAGATTTAAAATAAAATTAAAAGTTATTATATATGAAAAAATTTAAAGAGTTATCATCAATTGCTATACCCTTTATGAGATCTAATGTTGACACTGATGCAATAATTCCTAGTAGAGAGATAAAAGGGGTTAGTAAGACAGGGTTATCAGATGGATTATTTGCAAATTGGCGATATAAGAATGTGGAAAAGAGAGAAATTGACTCCTCATTTATATTTAACAAAGAAAGATTCACTAATGCAGAAATTCTTATTTCAGGAGTTAATTTTGGTTGTGGATCATCAAGGGAACATGCAGTATGGGCATTGAAGGAGTGGGGTATAAGGTCAATATTAGCAATTAGTTTTGGGAGTATTTTTTTTGGTAACTGTGTTAGGAACGGGATTTTACCGATTACATTAAGCGAAGAAGTTATAAAAGAATTTATTTCTATAGCTGAAGACGAGACTTCATTAAATTTTTTTAGAATTGACTTGACTACAAAATCAATATTTTCACCGGATAATGCGGAATATAATTTTGATATCATTGATTCATATGCTGATATGCTAATTGAAGGATTAGACCCAATTGGACTTACACTCAAAAACAAAGATGAGATTGATAAATTTCAAAGAGAAGATGTTCAAAAAAGACCTTGGGTATACATATGAGCTACTTATCTGAGACAATTTCCGTTTTCAAAAGATTATCAATTTGATCTGGTGATATACCAATCTCAGAAAGTATTTCGTATGTATGTTCACCTTGTCTTGGAAGGTCTCTATTTACACCTAAACGTTCTTGGTTAAAAGATATTGGAATGTTAGGTAATTTAATTTTCTTACCAGAACCAGTTCCATCTGTAAGAGTTACCTCTGATAAACCGTCACTTTGATTAAGGTGAATGTCATCAAAAAGCTCATGAGGTTTTGCAATAGGCGCAAATGGTATTCCATGTTTCTCAAGCTTATCCATTAATTCTTTTTTATTATAATTAAGAAAAACATTTTCAATTTTTGGTTTTAACCAATTTCTAGCATCAACCCTACCATTATTTTTTTTGAGTTCATCATTTTGCCATAAGTCTTTGAGGTTAAAGGCCTCACAGAATTCTTTCCATTGTGTATCTGAAACTACCCCTACGAATACTTTCTGAGAATCTTTAGTATCAAAAACATCATAAATTGCCCACGCTGATATTCTTGCAGGCATTGGGTTTGCAGCTTCACCTGTTACACCAAATTGAGCCATATGTTGACCTACTAAATAGACAGTTGTTTCATATAGACTTGCAATAACATGTTTGCCCTCACCAGAAATATACCTATCAATAATTGCTGATAAAATGCCTATTACCCCAAACATTCCACCTGTAATATCAATTACTGATGAACCTGCTCTTAGTGGTTTACCGGGGGGGCCTGTCATGTATGCCAGTCCACCCATCATTTGTGCTACTTCGTCTAGTGCAGTTCGATTTTCGTAAGGTCCAGATAAGAAACCTTTTTCTGAACAATAGATAATCTTTTTATTAATTTTTTTGATGTCTTGATATCCAAAACCTAGTCTATCCATGGCCCCAGGACGGAAGTTTTCAATTATTACATCAGCATTTTTAATTATATCTATTGCTATTTTATTCCCTTGAGTGCTTTTTAGATCTATACTAATAGAACGTTTGTTCCTATTAAACATAGGAAAATATCCTGACCCTGAGCCTTTTAATCTTCTGGTATTATCGCCCTTTAAAGGTTCTATTTTTATTACATCTGCGCCAAGGTCACCAAGTATACAGCCTACAGTAGGGCCCATTACCATATGTGTGAATTCTACTACCTTAATATTTTTAAGAGGTAGATCTTTTTTTAGTGTCATAGCTAATCCTATTCATTATAATTTCGCCAAATTATATATTTTTTTAAATTTAATAAATAGTTCTAATAAGATTTTTATTAAAGCTAATCTTTAAGGAGGGTTTGTAATGGTTGATCTGATGTCTGATATTGATGTCCTAATAAGCGAAGTTGGACCGAGGGATGGATTGCAGTCAATAGAATCAATAATGACCTCTGAGGCAAAAAGAGATTGGATAAAAGCTGAGTCTGCAGCAGGGGTTAGAGAGATAGAGGTTGGTTCATTTGTACCACCAAAAATTCTACCTCAATTGGCTGATACGGCTGAGATAGTCAGTTTTGCGAATAGTATTCCAAACCTTCAAGTTGCTGCTCTTGTGCCCAATTTCAAGGGTGCTGAGAATGCAATTAATGCTGGTGTAGATAAGATTACATTACCTTTATCAATCTCTGAGTCTCATTCGATTGCAAATTTACGTAAAACTCATCAGCAAGTTTTTGAGGAGATAGATAAAATTGTTAATCTAATAATATCCTTGCCTAAAGATAAAAGGCCACATTTTGAGGGGAGTTTATCTACGGCTTTTGGTTGTACAATTGAAGGTAAGGTTGAGCAAAAAAAAGTAGTTAGAATTGCGGAAAAGCTTATTAAGATGGGCTGTGACGAAGTTGGACTAGCGGATACAACGGGTTATGCAAATCCTTATCAGATTAAAAGTATGATAAATGATATTTGGTCTGCAGTTGGTTCAGACAAGATGATGGGTATACATTTACATAATACAAGAGGGCAAGGTCTTGCAAACGTCATTGCTTCCTTAGAAATAGGCCTAACAACATTTGATAGTTCTTTGGGCGGACTTGGCGGTTGTCCTTTTGCACCTGGTGCATCTGGAAATATTGTTACAGAAGATCTAGTTTTTCTTTTGGATAGTATGGGCGTAAAAACTGGTATAGATATAGATAAGTTGATTGAAGTGAGAAGTCATCTCTCAAAGTCTCTCCCAAAAGAGGAGCTATATGGTTTTGTTCCAGAATCGGGATTACCTAAAGGGTATATTCAAGTCAATTCTGGTGGAAGAGGATGGGGGATTAATTAGGAAATATTTCTACTTCCAATTAGACCTATCAATACTTTCCCTAAATGGTTTTAGTCCATTATGTATTAGGAAGCATCCTAAAGTTCCCATTACTAACGTAACTAAAGACATTGAATAATTAATTTGAGAAGGATCGTTGAAAATATTATCTGTTACCCAGCCTATGGCTAATGGTCCAAGGCCTGCTCCACCAATTCCTATTACTACAATATAAATAGAAATAATGGTGCCCCGTATTTGGTTAGGAGTTATTTCATTTAGTGCAAATAATGCTTGCGACGTAGGCCAATTGGTAAAACATCCTGCTAGAACAAAAAATATTATAGTTAGTTCAGGAGTTGGCATAATTGGGGCAATAATGGTACCTATAGTTAAACCAATACTTCCCCATAACACTGCTCTCATCGTTCCATCAGTATAACCTTTATCCTTAAACCAGTTTGTTACATATCCTGCAGATACTGCAGAAAAAATTCCACCAAGTCCTCCAAATATGCCATACCAGAAACTAAATTGAGGAACATCCCAACCATGAACTCTAATAAATAATGCTGGTAGCCAGTTTACCCACCCATAAATGGACATAAGAATAAATGCTACACCAAGGTTATGACAGATAATTGTTCTTTTGTTCTCACTAATAAATTTGAAAATTTCTGACCAGGTAGCATTTTTATTTTGTTTTGTTGAAACTTCTTTTCTTGACGGTTCCCTTACTGTAAGGGCTAATAGTATAGCTGGAATAAGGCCTGCAATTCCTATAATTATAAATACAGCTTGCCAGGAGGCAACCTCTCCAATAATGGGCATATTAAAAGTTGAGACTTTATCTGAGTATGCACCAGTGAATTTGATTAACCATCCTCCAAATAGATATGTTAAGCCAGTTCCAAAGGCAGTTCCAAGAACGTAGATTCCATAGGCCTTTGCTCTTCTTCTTGGTTCAAAACAATCGCTTATAATTGAAGCAGAACAGGGGTTGAGAGCCGATTCGCCTATTCCAACACCGACCCTCATTGAGAAAAGTCCCCAAAAACCTCTTACTAGACCAAACCCTGCTGTAAAAAGGCTCCAAATTGTTGTTCCTGCTGTTAAAAGCCATTTTCTGTTAAATCTATCGGCAGCTAAACCAATTGGAATTACAAACAAAGTGTAGAAAATTGCAAAAGCTAAACCTTGGATTACCCCCATTTGGGTATCTGAAAATCCAAGATCTTTCTGGATTGCGGGTGTTAGAAGACCCACTAGTATGCGATCCATAAATCCAAAGAAATATGCAAATACTATTACACCTACGCAATACCATGCGTATACCGGGTTTGGATAGTCAGCATTGTTGTTTTCCTCTGAAACAGCTTCATTAATTTCATTCATCAAACGATCCCTTCAGTTCAAGAGTATCATTTTTATGAACCATTACAATTGCAATCTATTAATTGTGAATTTATTAATGGTTGAACAGAATTTTTATGTATATGCTATATATTATTCTGAGAATACAGTGCGTTTATCAAGTGGACGGAGAGAGTAAAATGAGAGTTTTTTATGGTTGGTATGTTTTGGGTGGATTATTTACTGTTTATGCAGTCTCAAATGGAGTGACTAATTTTACCTTACCTCTATTTTATCCATCTCTAATGGAAGAATTTGGATGGGATTATGAAGAGATAGTAAGGCCTGCATCATTAAAGTTCATTGCGGCAGCATTTTATTCCCTGATTATAGGTTACTTGATCGATCGTTATGCACCAAGACCAATCATGATTATTGGTGCTTCTTTAATGATACTAGGTCTTGTTCTGTATACATTTATGTCCGAGATAACTCATTTCGTCGCAATTTATTTATTTATGGGTTTTGGCTTATCCCTCTGTGGTCTCCTTCCTTGTATGGTCTTAACTAGCAGATGGTTCACAATTCATAGAGGAATTGCTGTTGGAATTTTATTAATGGCTTCAAGTGTTGGTGCGTCAATATTTCCACTTCTGATAAAAGGAACTCTAGAAAGTGGAGACTGGCGTCAGGGAGCATATATTCTTGTTATTGTATCATTAGTATTTTTATTATTACCAATAGTTTGGCCTATCAAAAGTAGACCCCAAGATATTGGAGAAGTGCCTGATGGAAAAGATAATCAATCCAGTTCAGATAAAGGAGATTTTAAAGAAAAGAAAGTAGTTGGTTATTATTCTGGCATAGCAGTTTCTGATGCAGCAAAGTTACCATCATTTTATTTATTACTTTTTGCAACTGCAACTTTATGGTTCTGTATATCTGCGATGGTGCACCACCAACCAATCTATTTGGTTAAGGATATAGGTCTAAGTAAAGGTGATTTAGCACAAGTTACAAGTCTTTTTTTCTTCTGTTCAATAATTGGTAAATTTAGTTTTGGCTGGTTAAGTGATAGAGTGAATAAAGGTGCAGTAATGCTAATGGCTATTACTAATCTAATTATTGGTTTATTGATCCTAAGGTTTCTTGAGGGTCTAAGTCTTAACATTGTGTACTTATATGCAATAGTATACGGCATTGGTTTTTCAGGGTGTTTTACAATGGTCCAGCTTATGGTTGCTGAACTATTTGCAGGTCCAACATATGGACGTATTCTAGCTATTTACCTCTTTGTTGACACTCTCATATCAGGTTTAGGTACTTGGTTGCTAGGTTTTATTCGGAATGAATTGGGTACTTATATTCCAGCAATTCATCTTATGTTAGCAATGTGTGTCACAGCTTTCGTATGCGTTACAATTCTTAATAAGCTTACAAAAAAGTTAGCCGTAGCAAGCGAGGCATTGTAGATAAATNCTGGATTACTATCCTGATGTAGCAATCTTCTGGTCTAGAAAACGTATCCATTTTTCTGCATCTTTTTTGGTGTTCTTGAACTTTATTGCTCTGAACATTGAGTTTTTTGCAGCCTTATATCTTTCTCTTTCCAGTTGAGATATGCCAGTTAGCATCCATATCATACCTTTATCTTTGTCTTTTAGTCCTTTTTTCTTAAGGCTTGCTTTAAGTGCTTTTTCAGCATCAGACCATTTTTCTGATTGAAGATAAGCTTGGCCAAGTCTATAGGATAATTGACCTTTATCAGATTTTCTGGCTGCCTCTCTTAGTGGAGGTATAGCTTTATCAAATTCTCTCGAATTAAAATATGCATTTGCGAGCACTTCTAAATGTTCAGGGGTTCTCTTTACAGATTTTGCATTGAATCCACGATTCATTATTTCAGCACCTTTTATGGGAGTTTCATGAAACATGTACATTCTTGCAAGCCTGACAAGCTCTTTTTCTTCCGTTAAGAAGCCTTGCTTATCGGCCATAACAAGTACAGCAAATGATTGTTCATCCTTTCCAAGTTCACCATAAAGTGCAGCAAGTTGCATGAAATAATTTTTCTTATTAGGGAAAAGATTTACAATTACTTCTAGAAGATCTGCACCATTATTATAGTCTTCAAGTTCTAAGTAAGATGCTAACAATAGTTGGTACCACGGTTCGCGATGTTTTGGTTTTGACCCAGTGGTTTCGGTTTCATCTGGATTTTCTGGAGGAATATAATTCGCGATAAGCCTTGTTTGTAAATCAATAGCTTCTATAACAAGAGGGATAGTTGTTCTGTATCTTTCAATTTGAAAATATGCGTTACCTAAAAGTATTAGACCATTTCCATTAACATTCTCAACTTGTGCTCTCCACTCTTCTAATATTGAAATTGCGTCTCTGTAACGCTCTACAACCATATAAAGTTGACCTAAGTTATATTTAGTAGATAGAACTTGCCCTCTTGGAAGCCCTATACCTCTGTCAGGGTCGCTTAGGTTAACTGCATTCCTGAATGATTGAATAGCTCCATTATAATTCTCTTGCTCAGCATAAAGATATGCAAATGTCATCCAAATTGAAGCTTTCTCATATTCATTAGTTTTCTCGTCAGCGAGGCCTTCTCTAAGTTTTTGGTCAGCAGTTATATAGTCTTTAAGCTCTATAGCTTCTTGAGCAGCCGTTAGCCTTTCAAAGGTTGGTTTTTTCATTGCTTGAACTTTGACAGTTCGAGGTTTTTTTCTCTTTTCTTTTTCTTGTGCAATTGAAACATTAAAAAAGTTATTTGAATTAGAGCTCTCAAATTTAGCGCTAAAAACTAGAGCAAAGCTAATAAGACCAACAATGGTGCAAACTATCCTCATCTCACTGTCTCCCTCTACATTTACCTAAAATAGGTTATATTAATTTATGTATTTTCAAGTTCAAAGGTAATCACTACCTGATTATTATAGCGTCTTGCGGGTCTTCCATCTATTATTTTCGGCTTATATTTCCATCTAGACAGAGCCCTTGAAGCAGCTCGCTCAAAATACCCTGAAGGTTCTGCAGCTACCACTACAATATCTGTGACTGCTCCACTTTCAGTTATAGTAAACTCTAACTGAACCCAACCTTCAATACCTCTTGAATTTGCCCTTTGGGGATATTGTGGCGGAACTCTCACTAGTGGAATAGCATCTCCATCTGTAGGAGCATTTAGGCCAGAACGATCAAGGTTTAAATTATATAATGCAGGTGCATTAATGTTAACACCACCAGAATCCGGTGCTGTATTAGCATTTAAGTTCATCGGAGGTGGTGGNGGNGGAACATCAGGTTTATCTGGTCGGTCGGGTAAATCTCTGTCTTTTGTATTGACAGATTCGTCTCTATCCACCCTTGTAAAATCAATTGCATCTCCTGCAACTTCTTCAGTAATTGCTTCCATCCCATGTGTTATCAAATAATTCATTAACCAGAATAAAGCTATCGTGACCAACATAGATAACCCTACTGATGTAAGATAACGCTGCCTTCCAGCATTCATAATTAAATTCTCCTAAAAAGGACTATTTTAAACAAAACTTAATCCTTTTTTGTTGCTATTGCAGTTGCAGGGGCTCCTGCTTCGCGTATTTGATCCATAACTTGCATTAATATGCCTGATTTTGACTTTTCATCGGCTTGAATAACAACCGAACCAAGTGGGTTTTCAGCAAGAAGTTTCTCAACTCCGGCACGAACAGCCCTTACATCGACCTCTTTATTATCCATCCATACTGTATCGCCATCACCAATTGCGACAAGGATACTCACTCTTCTTTGATCCTCTGCAGTTTCTGCATCAGGACGTATAACTTCTAGGCCTGCTTGCTTTACAAAAGTTGCAGTTACAATAAAGAAAATGAGCATAATGAATACTATGTCTAGCATTGGGGTCATATCTACCGCTGCTTCGTCATTTTCTTTAGCTGCTAGTCTTGATGCCACTTATTTTACTCCCTCAGATTAAATTTATTGAAGCTCAGCAATTGAAACACCTGATGCACCAGCTAAACGAGCTTGATCCATAACCCCAACTAAAAGATTACTTTCAGATTCTGGGTCAGCTTGGACAACTACTGATGCGTCGGGATTTTCTGCAATAAGCCGCTCTACATTTGCTCTTACGGCTCTAATATCAATATCTCGACCTTCCATAGAAATAATACCACTTGAAGAAATGCTGACAAGAATAGTAACTGCTTTTGATTTTGGAGGAGGTTCATCTGAGTCTGGTCTTGTGACATCCAGACCTCTCTCGTTTACAAAAGTTGCAGTTACAATAAAGAAAATGAGCATTATAAACACAATATCCAGCATTGGAGTCATATCTACTTCTGCTTCTTCTGCCCCTTTTCTTATTTTTCTAGCCATCTATTTTCCTTAATTATCCAATTCTAGCTTGTCAGCAAGAGAAAGAACTTCAGTTTGAGCCTTTCTGGCTAGCTGGAAGCTAAAATATAGACCTGATAGTGCAGCAACCATCCCCGACATAGTTGGAATAGTAGCTTTTGAAACGCCCCCTGCCATAGCCCTAGGGTTGGATGAGCCTGTAATAGCCATAACGTCAAATACTTCAACCATTCCTGTAACTGTTCCCAATAGCCCAAACATAGGACAAAGTGCCACTAAAGTAGCAATAAGTGTTAAACCAATAGTTGCACTTTCTCTAACATCAGAAATTAGTTGAAGTCGTATTTTTTTAGCATGCCAGGATTTCCGGTCATTTCTATTTTTCCATTTTGCAAGCGCAGTATTTACAATGTTTTGATGGTATGAACGAAAATAAATAAACCTCTCAACAATTAGCATCCACATGAGGAATGTTATCACCATAATTGCATTCAGTACCGGCCCACCTTTTTCTAGAAAAAGGAGAATTTGTGCAAAAACATTTAGTTCGCTCATCTCTTAACGGCTTTCTGCATGACTTGCTACAATACCTGAACTTTGTTCTTCAAGAACTTCGATGACAGCTTTTGATCTGACAGAAGCAATTGAATGAAGTAAGATCAATGGAATAGCAGAAGTAAGACCCAGAACCGTGGTAATCAATGCTTGCGAAATACCTCCTGCCATCATTTTTGGATCACCTGTACCAAATAATGTAATTGCTTGGAATGTCTCAATCATCCCAGTTACAGTTCCAAGTAGTCCCAGCATTGGCGAAATAGCAGCTAAAACTTTAATAGTTGATAGCCCTCTCTCAAGATTAGGTAATTCTTTAAGGATAGCATCATCAAGTTTAAGTTGAAGGTTTTCAACATCTAAACCCTTATTTTGATTGTATGCTTCCATAATTCTTCCGAGAGGATTGCTTGGATCTGCAGTTGAAGTATTTTTTTGGTTTTTGACCTGAGCTGCAGTTATTGAAAGTTTTACAATTCTTACAATTGCCATGATTATGCCAAAAATTAACAAACTAATGATTACATAACCAACTAAACCACCCTGATTAATTCTTTCACCTAAAGAAGGAGTTTGAACAAGAAGGCCAAGTAGCGCACCTCTTGATGGGTCAATAGCAGCTGTTTCAATTCCTCTGTCATTGTCAAAGAAATCATCCGCGGCTCCTACAAACATGGAACCTGGTTGGCGAGCAAGTTCTGTTAACCTTTGCGTTTCTGATAAATAATCTACAAATTTTCCATCAGAAAGAGCGGTAAATGGACCAATTCTTACTACTTCAGCTAAATTCTCATTTCCGTCAACTGTAACAACGGGAGCCTGATAGCGTACTATCTTTCCTTGTTGAGTAGCTTCTTGAAGAAGTGTAAACCAAAGCAATTCAAGCTGTGCAAGTTCTGGAAGTTCAGTGCTTTGAGCAAGTTTATCAATCTCTACTTCCCTAGCTGGAAGCTGAGAGCTTACAAGTGATTGCATTAATTGGCCTCTAGTATCTCCAGCAACTTGTCTTACAACACCGAAAAGTTCGCCAAAGGCACCTAATCTCTCCTCTAAAACAGCTGTAAGCTCTGCTAATCTTATTTCGTTTTCTTGGAAACTGGCCTCAAGTCTCTCGCTTATTCTCTCTTCTCTCTTAACAGCGGCTTTTGCTTCATTTAATAAACGTTGTTGTTGAGCTTTTTTCTGTTGAAAATCTCTTATTCTTTCTTGATTAACCCTGTTATCAGAAGCTCTTCCGCTTTTAACTCGATCCAAAAGTTCTTGGAGGGATTGAGCGGGTGCAGAGCTTTGCGCATTAACCTCAATTGGTTGTCCAATAAATAAGGCAATTGCCATAATAAACGGCACAAATAGGCATTTCTTACTAATTATCATTGAACATTCTCCGCGGCATCAAGAGGTAAAAGAAGTAAATCTGGAGCTGCTTGCTCTCTAGCGATTGAGAGAGCCTGCTTAATTGGTGATACAAAACTTGAGTCTATTTCTTCCCAAGATTTCGAATCACTGTTCCAACGAGCAATTTCTGAGTCATCAAGAGTTTTGTAGTAAAGTGCAACTCTACCTATTCTAAGGAAATCTACTGTTAATTGTCTTCCATCAGAGGTATTAACATTCCCTCTTATACCCTCAATTGTTCTACCGTACTCATTTTCAATTTGATATGCTTCAAGAACCTTCCTAAATTTTTCTGCTGGTGAAGCATCTGCTCTTTGCATCAAGGCTTTGAGGTTGCTAATCCTTTTTCTTCTCTCATCTATTAAGAATGGTACATCTAATTCAACAAACTGATCTATACCGTCAACCATCTTAAGCATTAATGGCACTACCTCACGATCTATAGTGGTAACTCTATCAATGTCCCTTTGAACGATTATCATCTCTGCCTTCTGGGCATCAATTAATTCTCTTAGCTGATTGTTATATATCCTTAGTGTCTCAAGTTGTTGCAAAACCGCTTTATACTCGGACTCTAACTTTGCAGTTTCATCATCTATTGTATTAATTCTATCCTGGGCTTTAGCTCCACCTGCCTGAGCTAATAAAACTTCTTTTTTGTTTGATTCTAATACCTGTCCAAATGCCATGTTAGAAGTTAAAGCAAAAAATAAAATAGTTACCATACATAAGGTAATGAACGATAAGGCCCCCAAATTATGGTCCTTAGCCGACTTAAACTTTTCAATAGTCATCCGCATGAGTGCGGTCCCCTTTTAACTGTTAGTGATTAACGATAATTGCTAAAAATTATGAGCTTAATATGATAATAATTTCCCAAATTTTTCCTTAGATATTTACTTATCCTGAAATAACTTAAAGTGAAAAAATTCACAAGTATCAATAAACTAAATTAAAAAATAAATTTCAAGTTTTGTGAGGGTTTTACTTGTTTAATTAAGTTTAAAAGCCAATTTATCGATACAACGAGACTTCGCATTATTTTCGCTACAAGTCAAAATTTAACCCAAAAAAAATAGAAGAACCGTTTAATTTTTTGATGACGAACGAAAATATATATACTTAATCTAGTTAATACATATAAATACAATTATAAGTTGTTATTAGAAGGTCCATAGATAGCTCTATTAGCTTAACTTTTCGTTCAAATTCTCAATTAGTTTTGACATCAAAGCAAAAAATTTTTCTTTTTCATCATTATTCAAACCCTTCATTGCCGTTTCAGGAACCGTTCTTGCTTTTTCAATTAAACTGAGTTTTATATTTTTTGCTAGATGGGTTAAAAAGATTCGTGTCTGTCTCTTATCAATCGAATCGGGTTCTCTTCGAATTAATCCATCTCTTTCCATCCTTTTTAGAGTATTTGCCATTGTGGGTTGTTCAACATGAATTCTTCTGCAGAGATCTGCTTGAGTCAAACCATCTTCCTCAAAAAGCATAATCAAAGAGGGGTACTGACCTGGAGAAACATTAAATTCTAAAAGCTCAATTTCAAGCATTCGATCAAAAAGCCTATTTAGAAGGCCAATTTGGTATCCTAATGCATCTTGTCTTCTAACAGCCATATAGCTTAACAATGAACCATAATGAGGTTATAAGAGGGTTAAATTAAATCACTCAGTAAACTTAACATTCATTGTGTTAAAATTTAACTTAATTTTTGTAATAATTGAATTCGATAATATCTTGAATAATATCGTTTAAGGCTAGTTTTAAAGATGAATATTTTCCACGACATTCAGGATTTAGATGAAAAGAATAAAAGAGGTGTAGTTGCACTAGGTAACTTTGATGGAATTCATCTTGGTCACCAAAAGGTTATAAGTACTGCGATGGAAATTGCTAAAGAAAAACAAGTTCACCTAAATGTTTTTACTTTTGAACCCCACCCTCGTTCGGTTTTCGATAGTTCAATAAATAATTTTCGATTAAGTCCAATCAATATTAAAACTGATCTTATGAAATCAATAGGGGTTCAGTCATTATTTGTTCAAAACTTTGATATTAATTTCTCTAAGATTACTGCTAAAGATTTTGTGATTCATTATCTGTTTAAAGGATTTGAGGTTTTGGATGTTGTGGTAGGTTTTGATTTTGTTTTTGGGAATAAAAGACTTGGAAATGTAGAATTGCTTTATAGCATGTCAGATTCTTTGGGGTTCTCATTAACTGTGGTTAAAGAATATAAAACTAAACAGGGTAATGAGATTTCTTCCACGAAAATAAGAAACTATCTGATGAACGGAGATTGTGAAAAAGCAGCATTGTTGCTTGGAAGAAATTGGGAAATTAAGAGTTGCGTTGAGAAAGGTGATATGAGGGGGCGTCAGTTAGGGTACCCAACTGCAAACCTACCTTTAAATGAGTATGTTCATCCAGCCAAAGGTGTTTATGCTGTAAAAGTACACCTGGAAGATGATAAAGGAAAGCATCAATATTATGGAGTAGCCAATTTTGGTTCTCGTCCGACCTTTAACAAAAGAGATTTATTGCTTGAAGTACATATTTTTAATTTTAATAGTGAAATATATGGATCGGAACTAAAAATTGAATTTATAAAATTTATTCGCCAAGAGATAAAGTTTTCAAATTTAGATGCACTTAAATTCCAACTAAATGAAGATTGTGATGCTGCAAAATTAATTATAAATAAATTAAAATAGATATAAATTTTTTGATAACAATTAACCTAAAATTAAAGCTATAGAAAATATGAAAAAAACATCTAATTATAAGGATACAGTAATACTTCCAAAAACAGAATTTTCCATGAAGGCAGGATTAAATACTTTAGAGCCCAAACTTCTTAAGAGATGGGAAGAAATAAAAGTTTATGAAAACCTAAGGGAAAATTCAAAAGGAAGAGAAAAATTTATCTTACATGATGGTCCTCCCTACGCAAATGGACATCTTCACATTGGGCATGCTTTAAATAAAATTTTAAAGGATGTAATTGTGAGAACTTATCAAATGTTAGGCTTTGATGCTAATTATGTTCCTGGATGGGATTGTCATGGTCTTCCGATTGAGTGGCAAATTGAGGAAGGCTTTAGAAAGAAAGGTATAGATAAGGATAAAATCCCACTTTTAGAATTTCGTAAAGAATGTAGAGATTTTGCCAGTAAATGGATTCAAGTCCAGAAAGACGAGTTTAAGAGACTAGGCGTAGTTGGTGATTGGGATGATCCATACACCACTATGAGTGGTATTGCTGAAGCAACAATTGTTAGAGAGATTGGTAAGTTTATAATTAATGGGGGATTATATAAGGGTTCTAAGCCTGTACTTTGGTCAGTTGTTGAAAAAACAGCCCTTGCGGATGCTGAAGTCGAATATGATAATCATGAATCAACCACTGTTTGGGTTAAATTCCCGATAATGGATTCAAAAAATATTTCAGTCCAAAACTGTTCAATTGTTATCTGGACTACAACCCCATGGACGTTGCCTGGGAATAGGGCTATTGCCTTTGGTAATGATATTGATTACAGCCTCATAAAGGTAACAGATGTCTCTGAAGGGTCTTTATTAACTAAAAATGAGCATTTAGTTATTGCTAAAGACCTTGAAAACAAAACCTTAGATTTAGGAAAAATTACAAATTATGATTTACTAGACTCCTTTAAAGGTCACCGGTTAAAAGATACAGTATGTAAGCATTGTTTTCATGAGGATGGTTATGATTTTGAGGTTCCTTTGCATTCTGCAGAATTTGTTAATATCGATCAAGGAACTGGTTTTGTTCACATTGCTCCTGGTCATGGGGAAGATGATTTTGCACTTTGTAAGAAAGTTGGGATAAATATTCCTGATACTGTTAATGGAAATGGAATATATTACGAAAATATTCCCGTTTTTAATGGCCAACATGTCTTCAAGGCTGATAAGCCAATAATAAACCTTCTTAAATCCCGGAATAGATTGTTTGCTGAGGGGAAACTTGTTCATAGTTACCCTCACTCTTGGAGGTCTAAGGCCCCTCTAATTTATAGGAATACACCTCAATGGTTCATTTCTATGGATACTCTTAAGCTGAGGGAAAAAGCGTTAAAAGGAATAGAGAAAACAAAATGGTTCCCTGAGCAAGGTTCTAATAGAATACATTCAATGGTTAAGTCTAGACCTGATTGGTGCATTTCTCGTCAGCGACATTGGGGTGTACCGATTCCTGTTTTTATTAATATAAAAACAGGTGAAGTTTTAAGAGATCCAGAGGTTATAGAAAATATTGCTAAAAAATTCGAGCAGTACGGATCTGATACATGGTTTGAAAAAGGTCCAGAATATTTTTTAACAGATAAGTATAATCCTAACGAATGGGAGCAAATAAAGGATATAATCGAGGTTTGGTTTGATTCGGGCTCAACACATGCTTTTGTTCTTGAAAAAAGAGAAGACCTAAAATGGCCAGCTGATCTTTATTTGGAAGGATCAGATCAGCATAGGGGCTGGTTCCATACTTCACTTCTTGAAAGTTGTGGAACAAGAGGAATGCCGCCCTATAAATCTGTACTTACTCATGGGTTTGTACTGGATGAAAAAAATAGAAAAATGTCTAAATCTGCTGGAAATGTTGTAAGTCCTCAAGACATCAGCAAGCAGAATGGTATAGACATATTAAGACTGTGGGTTGTTTCGTCTGATTATAGTCAAGACCTTACAATTGGCCCAAACATATTAAAACAAAATTCTGACTTATATCGCCGAATAAGAAATACATTACGTTATTTGTTAGGGAACCTTAATGATTTTAATGAGACAGAAAAGGTTAATTACTCAAAGTTACCTGAACTTGAAAAATTAATACTTCATAAGCTTTGGGAAATAAATAGAGATATAAGAAAACTATCAAAGGTTTATGACTTTAATGGAATTTTTACTTTACTTCATAATTTTTGCGCAAATGATTTGTCAGCTTTCTATTTTGATATCAGAAAAGATACTTTGTATTGCAATTCATTAAATGACTTAAAAAGGATGTCAACAAGAACTGTTTTAGATGACATCTTTAATCACCTAGTAAGGTGGCTAGCTCCATATGTCTGTTTTACTGCAGAGGAAGCATGGTTGAGTAGATACCCATCGGCAAATGATTCTGTTCACTACAAAGAATTCATGGTTGTTAGTGATACTTGGAGAGATGATAAATTAAATCAGAAATGGGAAAATATTAAAATGATTCGGCGGTCTGTAACAACGGCTATTGAGAAAGAGAGNGCAGAAAAAGTTATTGGTTCAAGTCTTGAAGCGCACCCTGTAGTTTCTGCGTCTGATAAATTAATAAGTGATTGTAAAAATGTTGATATGGCAGAAGTATGTATTACTTCTTTTTTCACTTTTGAAAGTACTCCAGATCAGGGAGAAAAAAATGTTATTAACGTTAGAGTGAATTTAGCTAAAGGGAATAAATGTGATAGGTGTTGGAAGATAGTTGATGATAAGGTGTTCGATAATCAAACTGCTTTATGTGACAGATGCTACAATACTATTAATTGAAGAAATCGAATAATTTATGCGATTAGGTATAATAATTATATTTATTACATTTTTTTTGGATCAAATTAGTAAGTTATGGATTTTACAACAATTTGTTTATTCAAAAGGATTAGAGATAAATCCTTATACTTATTATTATAGTGTAATAGAATTATTGCCTTTTTTAAATATTCGACTTGTGTGGAATACAGGTATTAGTTTTAGCCTTTTTTCATCTGGAGGCGTCTTGACCATGTATGTTATTTTGGCAATTCAGGTTATGATTGTCTCCCTAATTATATTTTGGATGAAAAAATCAAACAATTTTACGCAGTTCGCATTATTTGGATTAATTGTTGGCGGTGCAATGGGAAATATATATGATAGANTTGTTTATGGTGCTGTAGTAGACTTTATCGATGTTTTCTATTCTAATTACCATTTTCCTACTTTTAATTTGGCCGATGCAGCAATAAGCATTGGTTGCTTAATGTGGTTTTATGATAGTTTATTTGCAAATAAGAATTACCCAGAGAATAATGGAAGGGAATAAAATGCTATTTAACTTAAAACATTGTTTTTTATTACTGGGTTGTTTTTTTATTTTATCTTCTTGTGCAGATACAAAAAGAGCCCTTGGTATTGATAAATCTATGCCCGACGAATTCTCAGTTTTGAGAAGAGCTCCTTTAGTTGTACCCCCTGATTTTAATTTAAAGCCACCAGCTCCAGGTTCAGTTCGCCCACAGGAAGGATCTTCAACAGATAGAGCAGTGAATGCTCTAATGGGTAGAAATAGGATTCAAAGTTATGGTCAACGTGGCTTTAGTATCGGAGAAGTTGAATTATTATATTCTGCAGGTGCAGATATAATTTTACCTGATATAAGGTCTATAATTGATAGAGAAACTTCGGCTTTTGCAAAAGAACCAGATAAGTTTACAAACAAGTTAATTTTTTGGAGAGAAAATATACAATTCGGAACTCCTATTGATCCTCTTAAGGAAAAAAATAGGTTAGAAGANAATGAAGCATCAGGAAAACCCCCAAGTGAAGGTCCAATCCCAGTAATATCAAAGGGCGGATCATCAATGTTAGGAATTTTTTAGTTTTATATTTTCTGAAAAATAATCTGTAGTGCTCCAGAGCCAGGATTTCTTACAGAAATTGCCATAACATCCCCAATTCCGGGAAGAATAANTTCTTCCTTTTCTGAATATACATCACAATTAAGTTTNTTAATTTCNTTTATTGAAGAATCAATGTCGGTAACTTCAAAGACTTGAGCTATATAGCCAACGTTTGGAGCAATTGCATCTTTAACCATGTCATGACATTCATAATTAATGGGTTGTGACAATGCTATTTTTCCAAACATGTGATTACCTTGGATAAATTTAACAGCTGTTTGGGCATTTTTTGGTAGGTTTAAAAATTCATTTTGTTCGGGGCTGGATAATATTTCATCTATTAGCACGTCGCTTTTTAAAACTTTTCTATAGAATTCTACAGATTTATTAATATCCCTTGAGGTATGCGCTGATGTTACAACGGGTGTTAGTCCTGTGGGTGTTCTTCCATTCTCTCGGGTATAAATCTTCATTTGACCGACCTTAGTGTTTGGGTTGTCATCCGACAGCTCAACTAAATTTATTGCAATAGTGTCGGGGCCATCAAAAACAACTTCAGTTGGGGAGCCTTGGGAGCCACTCATTTCATAAAATTTTGGTTCTGACCAAGCTCGATATCCATTACTAACAAACTTCTTAATTTCTTTTTTTATGTCATCTGTGTAGAAATTTAAATTTACAAGACCATATGCTCTGGGAGTGTTCTCAGGTCTAATTTTTTTCTTTGATGAAGCTTTGAAGTCTAAGAGCAGGACTCTCCCAACATTACATTCTGGGAGCTCACAAAAACACGCATCGGCCTTAGAGCCATTAGGCAAATGCCAAAATTTCTCGAACTTTTTCCCATGCCAAACTTCTATTTCACTTGCTGAAAGGCCTACTAGGTCTCTATAAAAATGCAGTGATTTTTCCATATCTTCAACACCAATCACTACAGTGTTTAAGGGGCTTCCATAAGGAGCAATAATATTACTCATCATAATCTCCATCTTTTACTATTGAAGAAATATTATTATAAATAAAGCCTACCATTGTTGCAGGAAAAAGTAATAATAATAAAGAAATTGTACTGTTCATAACAGGTATAAATAAATTCTGAAATATATAACTTGAGTCAATAATTCCAAATGACAGGAAGTTTAACCCCTTTGAGATCAAAAGAAAAATTATTTGAATAGGTATACTTAACGCAATTACTATCATTAAGCATATCAGCCAAATTGCGGCCATTTTGATACCAATTTCTTTGGATTGAAGTAATGCTTCTCTCAAATCTATTTTTCTATTACTTGCAGCCATTGGTATAATTAGAGAAAGTCTGCAGAAAAAAGAAATACAAAATAAAATTG
>NZGX01000031.1 GCA_002691085.1 Rhodospirillaceae bacterium
CGGGTCTGTTTTTCCTGACAAGCGAGAAAGGAAAATTTCAGAAGCATCCCTTAGAACAAGACGAATATTAAATCGAGAGCGAAATAAGTCTATGATTTCATCTATTTCACCAAGACGCATCAATCCATGATCAACAAGAACACATGTCAGTTGGTTTCCAATGGCCTCATTTAGAAGAACTGCAACAACAGAGGAATCAACTCCACCCGATAATCCACAAATAACCTTACCATTACCTATTTGCTCTTTTACCGAAGAAATTGCTTCATCTTTAAAGGAGGACATAGTCCAGTTAGAATTTGCTTTACATATATCAATAACAAAATTCTTTAAAATCTTTGGTCCTTCTGGCGTATGGAAAACCTCAGGATGAAATTGCAATCCATACAAATTTCGTTTCTCATCTGCAATTGCTGCAAACGGCGCCCCATCACTCTCTGCAATTTGCTTAAACCCTCTCGGTAACTCAGTCACCCTATCTCCGTGACTCATCCACACTTGATACTCCGATGAGACATTCCATACACCGTCAAATAATTTGCATCTATTATTGACTTTCACCAATGCCTTACCAAATTCTTGATAATCTGAAGACTCAACCTTTCCCCCCATTTGGGACACCATGGTTTGTTGTCCATAACAAATTCCAAGAACAGGTAAGNTAAGTTTAAATATAAAATCAGGAACCTCTGGTTTGTTCTCATAGGTGACTGACGAAGGTCCGCCGGATAAAATAATACCCGAAGGATTAAATTTATTTAGTTTTTCTCTTGANATATTATTAAAAGGCCAAATCTCACAATAGACGCTGCACTCTCTTACTCTACGCGCAATAAGTTGGGTTACCTGTGATCCAAAATCTATGATTAATACATTAGTCAAGAGTACGTCTATAATTTGGTGGCTCTCGGGTTATTGTTACGTCATGAACATGACTTTCTCTATAACCTGAGGCCGTTACTTTTCTAAATTTACAATTTGTTTGCATTTCTTTTATAGTTCCGTTCCCTGTATAGCCCATAGCTGCCCTTAATCCACCTGTGAGTTGATATAATACAGATTGAACCAAGCCTTTATAGGGCACTCTTCCTTCGACACCCTCTGGTACTAATTTAATTTGCTCTTCAACATCCTGTTGAAAATACCTATCGGCAGAACCTCTGGCCATAGCACCAATAGATCCCATTCCTCTATACCCTTTATACGTTCTGCCTTGATAGAGTATTGCTTCACCCGGACTTTCCTCTGTACCTGCTAGGAGTGAACCCAGCATGACGCAGTCTGCCCCAGCGGCAATAGCTTTAGCAATATCTCCAGATTGCCTGATTCCACCATCCGCTATAACGGGGATGCTAGCTTTTCTTGCCTCATCAACTGTTTCAATAATTGCACTTAATTGTGGAACACCTACCCCTGCAACTATTCTTGTTGTGCATATTGAACCTGGACCAATTCCAACTTTTANAGCATCTGCACCTGCGCCAATTAATGCCTTTGCTGCTTCAGGAGTAGCAATATTTCCAGCAATTATATGAGTTTTCTGATTTAACTTTTTTATTTGACTAACCATGCTAATAACACTTGATGAATGACCATGTGCTGTATCGATCACTATTACATCAACACCTGAGTCAATTAAAGACTCTGATCTTCTAATCTCATCCTCTCCTACACCAACAGCAGCTGCTACCTGCAGTCTTCCTTTAGGATCCTTTGATGCATTAGGATGACTTTGCTCTTTTTCTATATCCTTAACCGTTATTAGGCCTATACACCGATAGGCCTGATCAACCACAATGAGTTTTTCTATTCTATGTCTGTGAAGATACTTTTTAGCTTCTTCTCTCCCAACTGTCTCCCTTACTGTAACTAGGTTTTCTTTGGTCATGAGCTGACTTACAGGCTCATCAGGATTCGATGCAAACCTCACATCTCTATTCGTAAGAATACCAACTAATTTCCCGCCTTCTCTCTCAACAACGGGAATACCCGAAATCTTATACTCGGTCATTAAACCAAGNGCATGACTTAATGTTTGGTCAGGAAAAATAGTGACAGGATTAATAACCATTCCTGATTCAAACTTTTTAACCTTAGAGACTTCAGCTGATTGAGCATTAATACTTAAATTTTTATGGATTACACCAATCCCTCCTTCCTGAGCCATTGCAATAGCCATACTATGCTCGGTGACCGTATCCATTGCTGCAGAGATTAGAGGTATACTGATGGTAAGATCTTTAGTCAGTTTTGTTGAAGTATCTGCCTCCATCGGGACAATAGAAGAAGCTGCGGGCACAAGAAGCACGTCATCAAAAGTATATGCTTCAGAAAAATTCTTCATGCCCAATCCAGACATCTCATATTAAACATAACACATTCTACACTAAATCGATATTTCCTCAAGATGGCTTAATCATTTTATATAAAATGATTAGCTATATTTTTTTAAACCCCTCTGCAAAAAGATACATCTCAGAAGAATCCTTTCTACTTGAAGGGGGTTTTACATGTTTTACAGTAATAAAGCTCTTCTTAATTTCTTGAAGTAAACTTCCTTCTGCCCCTCCCTGAAGAACTTTACAAATAAAAACACCCTTCGAAGAAAGTATTTGATAAGCAAAATCCCAAGCATGTTCTGCAAGACCCATTATCCTTAAGTGGTCTGTTTTTGAATGACCTGTAGATGATGCAGCCATATCAGAGAGGACAATATCCACACTTCCATTTGAAGCTTTTAATAACTCCTCAAGTGCTAAGTCAGAGGTGAAATCCATTTTTATACATATTGCACCTGAAACACCATCCCATCCTTCCTGCTTATCCAAGGAAATAACTTTTCCATTACTTCCAACACGTTCCAGTGCAACTTGTGTCCAACCCCCCGGAGCCGCTCCAAGATCAACAACCTTTAAACCTGGCTTGAGGAACCTAAAACGATCATCTATTTCAATAAGTTTAAATGCTGCGCGAGATTTATAACCACGTACCTCTGCTTCTCTTACGTATGGATCGTTGAGCTGTCGATTCAACCAAGTTGTTGAGGAGAGCTTTCTACCCTTTTTCTTTTTAAGTTTAGTGGTCAAGCCACGAACGAATGAGTTACTTTTCATAATACAAATCACTCTATGAATTTATATTTTCCAATAAACCGTTAAGAATACCTTCCCTTAAGCCTCTGTCTGCAATCCTAAGGCAACCGACTGGCCATAATTCACAAATTCCCTCTAGTATTGCGCACCCTCCTAGAAGTAGATCCGCTCTTTGCCAGCCTATACAAGGCAAAGATGCTCTCTTGGCTAAATCCATTTTACGTAAACTTAAAGTATGTCTTTTTATATCATTAAAAACTAGTTTAGAACCATCCACTAATTTTCTATCATATTTCATAAGATTCAGATTTAACCCTCCTAAGGTTGTGACAGTACCTGAAACACCTATCATTTGTATTTGCTTAGAGGAAATTCTTTTTGAGATATCATTCTTTTGATCAAACTCCAAAAGGGTTGATTTTACTTTACCTAGAATTTCCTGATAGCTTTTATTTGTCAAATCACCTCCTCCACAGTCTTCAGAAACGGTTACAACACCAAACGGCATTGAAATAAAATCATTTATTCTAAATCTACCTTGACCATCTGAGGAAACAAAAATAACCTCAGTGCTTCCACCTCCAATATCAAAAACGATAGTGTATTTTAAATTAGGGTCAATTAAAGCACTGCAGCCACTTAATGCAAGCTTTGCCTCCTCCTGTGGAGAAATGATCTCAAGAAAAATCCCTGTTTCTTTTTTAACTTTTTCTACAAATTCATTGCAATTTTCTGCTCGCCTGCACGCCTCTGTAGTAACGTTCCTAGATAACTTAACTCTATGCCTCTTCATTTTTGAAGCGCATATTTTTAAAGCATCAATCGTTCGCTCCATTGCCTCAGACGAGAGTCTCCTGGAAACGGTTAGTCCCTCACCAAGCCTTGTAATCCTTGAAAAAGAGTCAATTACTGAAAAATTATTATTATCAGCACGTGCAACTAACATTCTACAGTTATTGGTTCCAAGATCTACAGCAGCAATTGCTGTTTTATTTGATGGAGTAATCTGTTTATCAAGCATTTCATTCAAACTATTTTATAACTTTAAGACAATTTATTACCTTATAAAATGTATTACTAGAAGTTTCTAGTCACAATCAAATATATGTTATATATAGTATTGGACTAGACCTTAAAAATATATAATAGGAATCAAGCCTAAAAAATATAAAAAATTCCATTTAACTTTATATTTACTTAGCCATGAACTTAATATTTTCAACCCTTAGAATTTAATAAAAACTATGAAACAGTTTAAAAAAAAATTTCTATCTGGATCTTTAATTATATTTTCCCTGTCTCTACTTATAAATCTATTTTTTACAGAAAAAAGTTTACTTGCTTCCGATGAAAGCAAAAAATTTAAAGATTGTGAGATATGTCCTGAAATGGTTGTAATCCCCCCAGGAGAATTTCAAATGGGATCTGAACTTACCGAAGAAGTCCTTGGTTTAACAAGAACTGAAGGGCCAGTTCATAAAAGAATAATTAGCAAACGTTTTGCTGTAGGCATATTCGAAGTATCCAACAAAGAGTTTAAGAGTTTTATTGATAGTACAAATTATAGACCCTCTCAGTCGTGTACAAAATGGAAAGGTAAGGTAATACAATTTGACGGTAATTGGCTTGATCCAGATTATGGAAGAGAACCAAAAGATAATGAACCAGTTGTCTGTGTTTCCTGGTATGATGCTAAGGCATATACAGTATGGCTTTCTGGCATTACCCATCAGAAATATAGACTCCTATCAGAAGCTGAATGGGAATATATTGCAAAAAATAATAATAATTATAAATGGGCTTGGGGAGATAAAGCTTCTGATGCGTGTAAATATTCTAATGTTTTTGATATTGATGGAAAAAAATCAAATTACGCAGAAAAATTCGCAACTTGGGACCCAACTAATTGCTTAGATGGATTTGAAAGAGTTGCACCCGTAGGTTCCTTCTCGCCAAATAAATTTGGTGTATATGATATTACAGGCAATGTATGGGAATGGATGGAAGATTGCTCAGAAGCTGAATACAAGAACGGTCAGTTAGATGAGAAACCAAATCAAGTTAGAGGACACTGCGAAAAACGAAGTGTTAAAGGTGGGAGTTGGTTATCTAAAATTTCAAGGCATAGACCTTCTTTTAGGGGTCGTGACCCTGAAAATTTATCCTCACATATTTTTGGATTCAGAATAGCGAAGGATCTATAAAATTAACTTCATAATAAAATATTTCAAAAAAAAAAATGTCCATATTTTTGAAAAAATATATTTCATAATATACTTTATTCTTAGCTTAGTTACCCCATCATTGAGCTATGGCGCTAATATGAAGGTTGCAGGTACACAGTTACCAAGCAATTTGGGCAATCCATATAAAAGTATTTCTGTTACTCCAGGTTCATTACTGGGTTTAATATACGATGGGTTAACTTTTGTTGACGAAAAAGGAAAACTTCAACCGGCACTTGCAACATCTTGGAAAAGTGATGGAAATACAAAATGGCTATTTCAAATTAAAGAGGGTGTCTACTTCCATAATAATACTTTAAATTCTATCGAGAATATAGCTCAAAACATAAACTTTATCATACAAGAGAAAAACCGTATTTATCCTATCTCAGTAGAATTAAGTTCAATTTCAGCAGCAAGACCTATCAGTGATTCAACTATAGAAATTACTACACATAAACCTGACCCTATGCTTCCAAAAAAACTAAGCTTGATGAGGATTGTTGATTTTACAACATGGTCAACAATTGGTGCAGATAATTATTCTAAAGAACCAATCGGAACTGGTCCTTTTTTTCTTAAATCTTGGAATGAGGGTGGTGCAGTGGAATTTATAAGATTCAAAAAACACTGGGCCAATGAAAATCAAATCAATAATTTAAGAATTTATCCGCTGAAGGACCCTATAAGTAGAATTCAGGCCCTTATTTCTGGACAGGTTGATATTGCACTAGGACTTTCACCAGATGATATAGACCTACTCAAAGATAACCAATTATCATTTAAAGTAAATCACTCAAAACAAGTCCTTGCAATTGCACTTCCAAATATGAATAGAAAAGATTCACCATTGAATAAAATTAAAGTAAGACAAGCTTTAAATTATGCAATTGACCGTAAATCGATTGTAAGAGATATTCTTGGCGGGCACTTTAATTCTGCCACACAAGGAGCTACAAGAGAAAATTTTGGCTACAATAAAAATATCATCCCATATGACTTTGATCCGGAAAAAGCTATAAGTCTGCTCCAAGAGTCTGGTTATGATAAAGGATTTGATCTTATCTTAGAGGTTTTAGTCGGCCTTGGCCCCGCAGACTCACTCATTTATCAGAGAGTTGTGCAAGATTTATCTAAGGTAAGTATACATGTTTTACTTAAAACAACTACATACACGGAAAGAACTAGAAAATATTTTATGAATGACTGGAGTGATATAGATGCTTTTTCAATTCTCTGGAATAACTCTCCTTACAATGATACTGGCCGAGCGCTAGAATCCTTTTCATGTATTAAGGCTAACCCCTTCTTCTGCGACGAGGGTATTGCAAAAAAAATTAAAAAAAGTAGCCTAGAGATGAATAATAAGAAAAGAAAAGAACAACTAGAAGATATTATGACCGAAATGAATTATTTGGCTCCGTCAATAAATATAATTGAATACGGAAGTATAATTGGCCTCAATAAAAAAATAAAAAATATTGTTGTTGAACCAACAGGTGTGGCTTATGAAAAAATAAGAATAGCCAATTAAGGAAATTATATATTTTTTATTACATTCTTTGCAACGAGACTTCGCATTGCTTCAGATGACCCTTCATAAATCCTCATAGGCCTAACATCTCTATAGCATCGTTCCAAAATAGTTTCATCAGATAATCCCATACCACCATGAATTTGCACTGCACGGTCAACAACTCTTCCTGCCATTTCACTTGTAAATAATTTTAACATCGCTAGCTCCGAATGAATCTTATTTTTTTTCTGCGCCTTTATAGCACTATGATAAAGCATTAAACGTGATGCATGAATCTCCGTAGCAGAATCAGCTATCATCCATTGTATTGCTTGCCTTGAGGATAAAGGTTTACCAAACGTAACCCTCTCCGTTGAATACTTTACCATCATATCAAAGCAACGTTGGGCAATACCAATTGCTCGTGCAGAAACAAGTAATCTTCCTCTAAAGAGAGCTTCTTCTCCAGCAACCCAACCCTGATTTGGTTTTCCAAGAAGCTGATCATCACTTACAAAACATTCATCTAAAGAAAGTTCGTATGTAGGCTGACCGTGTATCATACCTTGCTCTCTACCAACTGAAAAACCTTTTGTTTCGCTATCAATTATAAACCAAGTTATACCATCATGTCTTTTAGTACCCTTTACTCTCGTTAGAACAAGAAAAAACTTAGCTGTAAGGGCGTGGCTAATCCAACACTTATTACCATTGATAACCCAACCTCCTTTAACTTGCTCAGCTGAAGTCTGAATACCCGCCAAATCCCCAGCTGCATTTGGCTCACTATATGCAGCGGCTCCATGGAAATCACCATTAATTGAAGGATTTAAATATTTTTCCTTTTGCTGATTATTACCTAGTTTATAAAGGACAGGGAAGAACAATGATGACCACAAACATCTTCCAACTGTAGATTTAAATGCCTCTTCAATTACTACACAATGATCGAGTAAGTTTAGACCTGCACCACCAACTTCCTCTGGAGCATCCATAGCCCACAAACCAATATTTTTAATCTTATTTTCTAAATTATCTTTAATATCATCTGGAAGTTCATATGAATTTTTTCGATCTTTTAGCTCTTCTTCCAGAGGGATAAGTTCACGTTCTACAAATTTTTGAACCATATCTTTAATAATTATTGTTTCTTCTGGTAAATCTATTTCCAAATTGCTTATCCTTTTTAAATAAGGTTTTTAAAATTTAGTAAATATATCAGACTGAGGCCATAATCCTACCCAAGGTGACCTTAGAAATTTATTACCTCTATAATCATGTATCATATTTAGAGACAAAATTTGTCTATTTGAAAATAACTCATTCAACTCAAGGAACTCTACAGCGGTCGCTCCATGCCTATTAAATATTTCTAATAATTCCTTTGAAGAAAAATTTATAAAATATTTTTCCCACACATGATGGTACTCTCTTGTAAGATAGCCCATTCCAATAGTATTTTTCCCTTCTTTAATAAATTTATCGTCTCTTTCCAATTCTTCTATCATTCCTAAGTCTTTTAGTATCATTTTAAATGAACTCTCTTCACGCAAATTCATCATAGAAACAAATATATTTTTGTCCTTAGTTTTATAACCATATCTAGGTTCATCTGTTTCAGCTAAACAATAAGATGGGCCAAGCCATTTATCTGGCTCACTAACAGCAGCCCACTGTAATGAACGTAAAGACATAAGTGCACCTAATCTACTAACATGGATACTGTCTCCATGACCACAATCTTCTCTATTATATAAAGCCGCAAGAATTGAAACCAACCCCATAGAAGCCGCGGCACTTTCAGAAATATCAGCGCCAACTCTTATGGGTTCATTTTCAATGGAACCTAAAGATTTCAAGTAGCCAGACATAGCTTGTACCGTCAACTCACTTCCTTCTTTGCCACTAAGATACCCATGTTCACCATAATAAGATAAATCTAAAGAAATAAGTTTCGAGTGCATTCCATCCTTTACAATCTCTTTAACGTCTAACTCACTTGATTCATTAGAATCATATATAATAATATCTGACTCCTGTATCATTTTAGCTATTTGACTTTTAGATTTATCATTTATGGTTGTAAATTTTATAATTTCTTTATTTCTATTCATTGCTTCAAAAACAGCACTAGCTTTATCTGATTTTGGAAAAAGTTCCCTTGACCAATCCCCATCTCCAATTTCAACCTTTTTTACAAGAGCCCCGGACTCTGCAAGCATTAAACTTATAAAAGGACCTGCATATCCGCTAGAAAGATCAATAACTTTAAATCCTGTAAGAGGAAGTTTACCTGACGGACTTGTGTAACTTCTATCACTCTTATTTCGTTTTTGACCAAAACCTTCTTTTAAAACCTTAAGTGTATCCTCCCCTGGGAATGATGAAGGTTGCTCCACAGAAGCAGGATTTCTAGTAAAAGACCAAGGTAAGCCACCAGTTTTAATTGTACCTGCATGAGGTGTATTTATATCAACTATAAATTTATTATCCCTAACGTGAGTATTTGAAAACAAGCTATCGGCATCCATAACCGGACTAGCTGGTACATTAAATTTTAAAAATCGAATAATCCACCATCTTAAAGGTAAAGAGAAAATACGCTCTGAGATAATTTCTGTTAAATCATTCCTATTATCAACTCTAAGTAAATTACTCATAAATCTTTTATCATTGGATAAAGAATCGTCACCAATTGCTTTACAAAAAGAATTCCACTGTCGGTTATTTTGAACTGAAATTGAAATATACTTTTTATCTAATGTCAGAAAACATGCGTTAGGAACACTGGCACTACATTCACTTCCAAATCTATGAATTGGTTTATTGGTAGATAAAGACTCTGCTAATTTAGAAGCTTGCATAGTCAAAGACATTGCTAAATGGCTTGTTACTATATGATTAGCCAAGCCAAACCTTTTTTGGAACAAAACACCTAGCAATACTCCCGCTGCTAAAAAAGCTCCTCCACTCGGGTCAATATGCGTATATCTTAAGATCTCAGGTTTTTTTCCCTTTTCTCCATTCAATGATGCGAAGCCACTAAAAGCTTGTAAATGCGAGTCAACAGCAGACATATCTCTCATAGGACCGGAATCACCCCATCCAGAACTAGATGCATATACAATATTTTTATTTAGTGATTTAGCTTTCTTAAAGCCAATTCCTATTCTATCTGCAACACCTGGCCTAAAGTTTTCTATAATAACGTCCGCTTCAGATAGTAATGTTTCGATATATTTTTTACTTTTAGGGTCTTTATAATCCACCTCTGCAGACATTTTACATAAATTTGCAACAGTGTAAGCTGTTGACCACCCATTCTGATGAGGTCTTGCTAATCTTGTTATTTCACCTGAAGGCCTCTCAAGCTTTATTACCTTTGCCCCAAGAAATGAAAGAAGGGTTGCTGCCCATGGACCAACTATTGCAGTTCCGCAATCTAGCACACGCAAACCTTTAAGGGGTCCATAAGATTTTTCTATTGATGGCATGGATTAAAATTTCAAAAAAATTTATTACTATCAAGAATAAGAATAATCATTTAAAAAGATTTATGTCAAATATTTACGATAAACAAAGCTTATCAATATGGAGCCCTCTAAAAATTTTTGACTTTAGAATCTTCTGGGCTGGCATGTCACTGTCAACAATTGCTTTCTGGATGCAAAATATAATTGTTACCTCTCTTATGATAAAATGGACAGATAGTGATGCATTAATGCTTTCTTTTGTCCAAACAGCTCTTTTCCTTCCAGCAATGCTTCTATCTTTACCATTTGGGATTCTTGCAGATATTGTTGATAGACGTAAGTTTTTGATCTTTTCCCAGTTATGGATGATGTTGCCACCTCTAATAATTTCTGCTCTGGCTTTAACTGATACAAAAAGTCCCATTGCATTACTCACTGCAACAGCAATGTTATCTGTTGGTAACGCCATGAAGCTTCCTTGTCAGTCTGCATACTTGGTATCTCTTACAAATAAGGAACTAATGCCGTTCTCAATTGCCCTAAACAGCATGTCGGTAAATGGGGGTAGGGTAATTGGTCCAGCAACGGCAGGATTTTTAATGCCTATTCTTGGAGCCACATCTCTTCTTATTGCAAACTCTTTTGTATATTTCATATACATAATTATTTTATTAAACTTACCAAGTAAGTTTAAGATTATTAAATTAACCTATCCTCAAATTATTAAAAAGATAGAAGGAATTATCACCTACTCCACTCAAGAAAAAACATACAGGATTATACTTCTCAGAGGAGGTCTTTATTTTTGCACTTGGTCCACTATCCTAGGTATAATTCCACTCATCTTAAATGATCCAAAAGACTTTGGCTTCTTATATGGTTTATTTGGAACTGGCGCTGTAGTCGGAGCATCTCTTTATGGTATTTTATCAAACCTTACTTCAAAAACTACTGGTATTAATATAGGCATATGCCTCCATGGAGTAATTTTATTACTTCTGTCATTGACCAATAATATTTTTTTACTAGGATGCCTAATGTTGTTAATGGGTATTACCTCTTTCTTTGTTATGACTTCTTTACAAGTAAGTGCACAACAAAAGTTTCCAGACGAAATTAGAGGGAGAGGGCTTGCGCTTATAACAACAGTATTTATGGGCGCAACTGCATTATCCAGTCCTTTTTGGGGATACCTTACAAATTTTGTTACCCCAAGTACAACTCTCAAAATAGCAAGTTTTTTTGCAATATTTTTTGCACTCTTTTTATCTAATAAGAAGATTTCCTAGTATCTTAATTGCCAAAAACATGGCGCTTTAGGCATTTGTAGCCAAAATAGCGAGTCATCTTTTATCTTTCTTCTTGCAAAACATGTCCATAGTCCATCTTTATCAATTATTAATTCATAATCAATCCAAGTTTCTTCTCGATTGCATTTATGCGTTTCCATCCTAGCTACAACTTTATTCATAAATTTAGTTATATTCAAAACACATACATCTCTATCTGGATAAAAATCATCAGCACTAAGTGATCTTACAAAATCTAATCTGGATGGTATTCCATTTTTATAATTAGCATCAAGAGGAGGAAATTTCAGATCTTTAAGGGGGTTTAGTAATCTTAGTTTTACTTTATTATTTTCTACCCAAAAAGAATATATCCTTCTTCGAACAATCAAAGTTGGGTCATTGTTCTTAAACTCTTCTAGATAGAATAGGTTATCTCCCAACTGACTTTTTTGAAAAGGAACTATGATTGTGGTTAAAATATAACTATCTTCACTTTTAGAATTTCCATTCTTTAAAAATTCTTTATTAGACTGCGTCTCATAAAAACCAGGAAGGTTTTCATTTATAAAATCAATTAATATCATACTATCATGATTTTCTTGCTCTTTAGCAAAGCAGGATATAGATATTACTAGTAAAGGATATACAAAAAAGTGTCTAAACCTCATAGGATTCTCCACTGGGTTAAATAACTAGGGTAATTATATAAAATGTCTTTTAAACATGAGAACTGGTCTTCTAAAAGTGTATTTTTACTTGCTGCAATTGGAGCTGCAGTTGGATTAGGTAACATATGGCGTTTCCCTTACATGGCTGGTACGAATGGTGGGGGTGCATTTGTAATAATCTACCTTGCTGCTGTAGTTTTAATTGCAATTCCAGTGCTAATTGCAGAAACAATGATAGGCAAAAATGGACAAATGAGTCCACCTGTTTCGATGGCTAAAGCCGCAGAAAGTTCTAATGCCTCAGGAAAATGGTCAATTGTGGGATGGCTTGGTGTTGCATCGGCATTCCTAATACTATCGTTCTATAGTGTTATTGGAGGCTGGGTCTTTTCTTATATTCCTGCCGCATTAATGGGATTATTTGAAAACCTTAATTCTACAAGAAGTACAGATCTTTTTAATAACCTTACAAGTAATCCTATAAGAGTGATTTCTTGGCATACCTTTTTCATGTTTATTAGCACATTGATTGTTATGAGAGGTATAAAAGGAGGTCTAGAATTAGCTGTCAAGTTTATGATGCCCTCTCTATTTGTAATTCTAATTTGTTTATGTTTATTTTCACTTGCTCAAGGTGATAGTCTAGAAGGTATAAGATTCTTATTCATGCCTGATTTTAGTAAAATAACACCAGAAGTTATATTAGCTGCTATTGGCCAGGCCTTTTTTTCTATTGGAGTTGGAATAGGAATAATGTTTACTTATGGTGCATATTTGCCCAAAAATATCTCACTTCCTAACACATGTATTACCATTGCATTTGCAGATACTCTTGTTGCTATAATTGCTGGATTAGTTATTTTTCCAATTGTTTTTACAAGTGGATTAGACCCAAGTGCAGGACCAAGCCTTGTCTTTATTACTCTTCCAATTGCTTTTGGTCAAATGTCTGGAGGAGAACTCATAGGAATTGCATTTTACTTACTTCTATCATTTGCTGCATTAACCTCAGCAATTTCTCTTCTTGAAGTACCTGTATCATGGCTTGAAGAAAAACCTAGATGGACAAGAAAAAGCGCCTCTCTATTAGTTGGTTTTCTAGTCTGGTTAACCGGTATCAGCTCAGCGCTCTCAACAAATATTTTATCAGATGTTTACCTACTTAGTTTCATTACCAAATTTCAAACATACTCAATTTTAGACCTTACTGACTACTTAACCGGGCAACTTTTGCTCCCTTTGGGCGGGATGTTTATTGCAATTTTTACAGGATGGTATGCTAGAGATGAAATCCTAAAAACCGAACTAAACAAAAATAGTATATTTTTTACATGCTGGAAATTTTCGATTCGTTACATTTGCCCTATAGCAATATTCTTTATCCTTGCTTCTGCTTGGGTTTAAAATCTATTCTACCTCAGGTGTATAATGAGTTTTAAGGCTTGTAACGAGATCTTCGAATGCAATCATTTGTAACTTAGGATCTTTCTTTCGCATTAAACCTGCCATTGGATCTGTAATCACATTTATCACTGAAAAAGTTTTTGACTTAAATGCCCTTTCCAAGGCTGGTTTAAGCTCATTAATTGAAGAGACCTTTTCACCATTGCCGCCAAAAATATTTGCTAGAAGATGGTAATCCCATTGTCCTAGCTCACAATTGATTGATTTCCCAAGGGCATTAATCTGCCCATGCTTCTCAGTTCCCCATGCACCATCATTAGAGATTACACAAACTATCCTTATTCCAGATAATGCTAGAGCATTTAGTTCAAATGAATAAAAGCCAAATGCCCCATCTCCAGTCACCAGCACAACTGGGCTTTTAGAACCATTATCTCTTGCAGCAACAGCAGCTCCGATTGATAGGGGAGTGCCAATACCCATTGAACCAAGAGGATAATGATCAAGAAAACCTCTTTTTATTTTGATTCTTAGAATAGCGTGCATCCAATTTTGGATATCTGCACCGTCGCCAACATAGATGCTATCTGCAGGCATTTGCCTAACAACCTCTCGAGCTAATTGATAAGGATGAATTATATCCGTTGGCTCGTTCTCAACCTCTTTTATTCTACTAAGACGTGGCTCCAGAGTTTTATAAAACCAATCATTATTAATTATAGGTGACATACCTTTACTAATGAGAATTTTATATAGACTTTCCAATGTGAGTCTTGCATCTCCATTTAGAGGAACATCAATATATCTATTCCTTCCAATTTCTTCTGGATGTATATCAATTTGTATAAACTTTGCATCAGGGCTAAATCTAGGGGCTAATCCGTAGCCCAACCTTTGTGTCAGACGTATACCTACAGCAACAACAATATCAGCCTTCTTGGCTGAAACCTGGGCGAGAGGCCAAGAGAAACTTAATTGCATATCTTCAGGAACCAAACCTCTTCCCAAAGAATTACCCAAGATAGGTATTGAAAAGTCCTTAACAATTTTCTGAAGTATCTCACCTGAATCAGACAAGGCAGCTCCGCTTCCAGCAATAATTATAGGCCTCTTTGCACTCATCAATAATTCTGCCGCATTTTCTAAATACTCTTCATTAGGATAACCTGCCTTAGCATAGACATTTTTATTTAGGGAATGGTTTGTCGTAGTTTGTGACTCAAAATGCTGAGGTATACCTAATACACACACTCCTGGCCTTCCATTACAACATTGTATAAGGGCTGTATTCAGAAACTCTTCTATCCTATCTACATCTGGAACAGCTCTAGCCCATTTGACAAAAGGTTTAACTATATCTAGCCAATCATTTGACCATTCGTCATTTGATTCTCTTTTACTATCTGGCGAAAGTGAAGCTAAAACAATTACCGGAGAACATGCCTGATTAGCGGTTATTATACCTGTCATGGCATTCGGTATGCCTTGGTCAGCCTTAATGAGAGCAAACCCAGGCTTTCCTGATACCCTTGCATACCCATCAGCTATTCCAACAGTAGCAGTTTCATGACGACTTGAAATAATGTTTACACCAAGCTCTTCGAGTGCTAAAAGCAAATAAGTATGCGCTGTACCTGATAAGCAAGCCACAGACTTTACATCCTGCTGCTTAATTAATTCTGCAATTACGTGACCACCTGACTTAGGGGGTTTTTTGCTTGATGTTTTCAAGTTTTGTATCATTTTCTAACCTAAAAAAAATTATATTAATATAATCTTAACAAGATATTTTTCTTATTTATAAAGTTGATTGAAATTCGTGCACTCTTTTCTTTTATATTTTTTTGTAGCTATTTTCTTCTGGATTGTGATTATTATATTAATGCCAAACTAAATGAAAATTAAAACAAAAATTTTTCTTTCTCCTATCTCTCAGTTCCTTTTTCCCGTTTGATTACGAAAAATCCAGCTCCAGTAATTAAAACCATACCAATTATTGTCCATGTATCAGGCGTCTCCCTAAAAATTAAGTATCCTAGAAGGATTGCCCATAATAAACCTGTATACTCAAGCGGGGCAAGGGTTGGCGGAGAAGCATACCTAAATGCTACCGTCAAACAAAAGTGACCAATGCCTCCGCAAAAGCCAATAAAAAACATTATTGATAAATCTATAAAGGGTGGAGTTATCCAGCCAAATGGTAATAAAAATAAAGAAAAAATAAAAATACCAAATAACGGGTAATAAACTAGTGATGTTAAAGTTTCAGTCTCTCTATTTGATCTATTAGATATAAGTAATAAAGCATACCCTAGTGCTACACTCGCAGGAAGAATAGAAATGGGACGAAAAACTTCAAATCCTGGCCTCATAATAACCAACATGCCAAAAAAACCAAATAGAACGGCAAACCATTTTTTTTTACTAACACTCTCTTTTAAAAGAAGCGGCGTCAGTATTGTTATAAAAAGAGGAGAAACCATTACCAAGGCACCAATCTCTGCAAGCCCCATTTTCCCAAGAGCATAAAACCAAGAGTAACTTATAACCAACATAAGAAATACTCTCCAAAAATGAATTTTTTTATTACTCATTTTAAAAGCTGAGCGTCCCCCATCTATATAAACCTGGGGCAGTAGAACAATCATAGCAACAATACTTCTAAAGAAATTTATTTGCTGAATGCTATAATCAGAAACAAGCCACTTTACTGCGGCATCCATTACTGTCATTATAAACATCGCAAAAATCATAATTGCGATACCTGATAATTTTCTATTAAAAACAAGATTCATTAAATAACTCGAATGCTAAAAATTAATAGAAGAAAAATTTAGGAGCATATACTTTTTATTTTACTAGTCGACTCAGTTTTTTAAACTTCTCTGTCCCAGAATACTTAAGCCACTCAAAAATTGCCATTTCTGTTGTAACTATATTAATATCGTTAGCAACTAATCTTGTAACCGCGAAATCTATTGACTCTTTTTTGCGAGAGGATGTTGCATCAACAACTACATGAACTTCAAATCCCTTTTGTTTGAATTCCAAAGCGGATTGTAAAACACAAACATGCAACTCAATCCCAAAAATAATTAATTGTGAATAACCCAAATTAACTTTATGACTTACTGAGTCATTAATTTTATTGTCTTCTGAACATGAAAAAGAGTTCTTCTCAAAGACGTCATTGCCTGAAGTAAAATTAATAATGCCTGGGTGGAGATTCCCCAACCCTTTTGGGTATTGAGTTGAAAATATTATTGGTAAATCAAGCTCATTTGCACTCTCAATTAAGACCAAGCTATTCTTAATCAGCTTTTCACTTTCATACATTACCGAGACCAGCTTCTCTTGAATATCAACAACTAGCAACTGAGAATTTTCTTTTTTTAGAATCAAAAAATTTATCTCCTATCCTCTTTTTGGCGATCAAAGAGATTTTTAAAAGCCTCATCATCTGGATCCCCTAATTTCATTACATCTTCCAAGAGTCCGCAACCTTTTACAACCGCTGGTCTGGACCCTATATCATCCCTCCACTTTTTTACGTTAGGATAATTATCAATATCAATCTCGTGAAAATAATTGATCTTTACCCAAGGATAAGTTGCCATATCTGCAATAGAATAATCACCAGCTAAATATTTGGTGTACCCAAGTTTTTTATCCATAACTCTGTATAACCTTTTGGTTTCTGTTTGGTAGCGGTCTATTCCATACTCAACTCTTTCTGGTGCATATTGCAAAAAATGTCCACATTGCCCAAACATAGGACCAACATTCGCAACTTGAAAAAATAACCATTGTATTACATCAAGCCTTTTTGCTGGAGAAGAGGGAATAAACTTTGCAGTTTTTTCAGCCAGATAAAGAAGGATTGCTCCTGACTCAAATATAGAGATACTCTCTCCGCTTGGGCCATCTGTATCAACAATTGCGGGAATTTTATTATTTGGATTGATTCTTAGGTAATCTTCTTCAAATTGCTCACCTTTTAACATATTTACTGGAAACACCTCATACTCGAGGCCACACTCCTCTAACATTATAGGTATTTTATGTCCGTTGGGGGTTGGCCAGTAATATAATTTTATCATATAACCCTCTAATATTTATAAAAATTTTAATACTTATCTAATAAACATAACTTATTATATTAAAGCAAATATCTTTAATACGGGTGGTTTCCAAAAGTTCATAAAGAATATAAAGTGATTCTCAAAACTAGAAGTTTTATTTTGGAGATTATCTTTGCAAATAGCAAAAAGATTTTTGTACTACCTTAAGATTTTTGAACAACTTATGTGTTTTATTGCATTTATTGTAATGGCAGGGGCACTAATGGGTGATGTTTTGAGTCGAGAAATAACTGGTTCAGGATGGTTTGGTGCACCTCAAGTTGGAGTAGTTGGTATGATAGTGGTTGCATATATTGGTATTGCATTAGCCTCTGCCAACGGCTCACATTTTCGTCCTCGATTTGCAGATAATATTTTAATAAAATGGGATGACACAGCGAACAGAATTAGTGAATTTGGTTTTGCACTATTTTGCTTTTTTGTTGCCTACATAGCGCTTAGCGTTACCAAGGAAAGCTTTGAACTTCAGGATGTGACAGCAGTACTGCGCTGGCCCATTTGGCCAATTCAAAGCGTGATTGTCATTGGATTTGCCCTTGTTGCTATTAGACATACAATCTATGGGATCTTTTTAGAACTAAGACCAATTCCACCTGAAGCGCCAAGAAATAACTAAAAAGAAAATAAATCATGAGTGGTATCATTTTAGCTATTATCTTAATTACACTTCTCATTCTAAGAATGAACATTATTGTTCTATTGGGAGTAGCAACCTTCTGGTCATACTATTTTTATGGCGGAGGTGAACTTATGAATGTTGTCTACGATATGTGGGATGCATCAAACCGTGAAGTTCTTCTCTCTATTCCTTTATATATATTAGCCGGAACTATAATGTCTAAGGGTTCTATTGCTGCAAGACTTATTAAGCTTATGAGAGCAATTACTGCACCCGTTCCAGGGGGGCTGGCAATAGCTGGCTTACTCTCGTGTGGTGTGTTTGCTGCTATCTCGGGGTCTTCGGCTGTAACACTCTTAGCAGTTGGGTCAATAATGTACCCAGCATTAATAGAAGAAGGTTACTCAAGACCTTTTTCAATAGGGATGCTATGTGCTGGAGGCACACTAGGAATAATTATACCTCCCTCAATACCCCTAATTCTTTATGGCGTAATGACACAGGAATCCATTGCAGATTTATTTCTGGCAGGGACTGGACCAGCAATACTGTTACTATTTGCGCTAAGTTGTTACGCAATGGTAGTAAATCGTTCCAGAAGAGGTAAATTTTGGAACCTCAGTGATATTATTTTAAGTCTTAAACAAGCTATATTTGCTCTTCTCACTCCATTTGTAATCCTTGGAGGTATTTATTCTGGATACTTTACCCCAACAGAATCTGCAGCAGTAGCAGTCCTAACGGCACTAGCTGTTGAAATATTTGCACACAAGAGGGGATTAATTCTCCTAGTTTCAGGAAAAATAAATCAACTAAAGCAAACACTGAAAGAATCAACTTTGTTAGTCTGGAATGTCGTAGGAGAAACATCATCCTTGATGGGAAGCTTATTCCCAATACTTACAATTGCTTTATCTCTCAATGTCTTTATGACCTACGAACAAATCCCCGCATTAATTGTTGAAGCAATGACTAGTTTTATAGATTCTAAACTCTTATTCCTGTTCATGACTAATATTTTTCTTTTGGCAGTTGGTCTGTTTCTTGATATTGGCTCAGCAATACTAATATTAAGTCCGCTCTTACCCCCAATGGCAAGTGACTATGGAATGAATATGATCCACTTTGGTATCATGATGATTGTAAACCTTGAAATAGGCTACTTAACACCACCCATGGGCCTAAATATTATTATTGCGATGGGAGCATTTAGGGAAGATTTCTTAACTATAGTCAAGGGAGTCCTTCCCTTTATATTAATAATGATAGCTTGTCTTATTGTAGTGATGTTTGTTCCAAAACTATCATTATTCCTTATTCAATAAAAACTACTCTATAGAAGGAACCACGCAAACATCAAGCGTTCCGGAATTAACACGGAATGACTTTCCCTCTTGATATTCCTCAGAATTAACATAATCTTGATATGCTTCAAGTGAGGGATATTTGAATACTACAACCTTTCCATCATTAAACTGACTTCCTTCGATAACCGTTTTATCATCAGCCCCGCCTGCGGCTATTAGTTTACCGCCAAATTTTTCAGCAAGACCTGCTACCTTTGCAGAATACTTTTTAAAACCCTCTGGATCATTTACTCTTGCCTGACCAATAACATAAACCGCCATAATTCTTCTCCTTTTCTTCTGTCATAATTAATAAAAATATTTGAACTATTAACCAAATTCAACAACAGCTTTCCCAACGTTTTTGCCTGCCATTAATTTTGAAAAATGCTTTGGCGCAGAATCTATCCCAACAACTCTATCTTCTTTATATTTCATTCTACCTGACTCAACTAATGGAATTGCTACATTTAAAAATTCATCAAATCTATTATAGTAATCATATACAACAACGCTTAATAAATTCGCTCTTTTTCCAACATATTTACCTAAGTTATGCCCATGCCATTCTTTATTATTATATTGTGAGACGAATCCACATAATATAATTCTTCCATATAGATTAAGTTGATCACTAATTTGATCAAGGACAAGCCCACCAACATTATCAAAATAAACATCTATGCCTTTTGGGCATTCTTTTGATAAATTATCTAACCAATTTGCATCATTGTAATTAATACATGCATCAAAACCATATTGATCAGTTGCGACAATACATTTCTCTTTTGATCCAGCGACACCGACAACATGAGCGCCTTTTAATTTTGCAAGCTGCCCTGCAGTTCCTCCAACAGGACCTGCAGCAGCTGTAACAACAAATGTTTCACCTAAAGTTGGCTTAGATAAGCACTCAACTCCTGCCCAGGAAGTTAAGCCTGGCATACCTAATACTCCTAAGGAAGCTGACAAGCTGGACTTACTTTTATTAATAATTCTAATTCCATGCTCTTTTTGACCAGATGATAAAACATACTCCTGCCAACCTGACTCAATTACTATTCTATCACCGACTTTATAAGTTGAATTATTGGATTCAATAATCTCTGATACACACCTTCCTCCAATCAAGTCACCCTGATTTAAACGAGAGTGCCCCATATGTTTGCCGGCAATTGCACCTCTCATATAAGGATCAAGAGAAAGAAAAAGGTTCTTAGCTAAAAACTCTCCATTTTTAGGAGAAGGGATTTCAGTTTCAACAACACGAAAATCTTTTTCATTTGGCGTACCCTCCGGCTGTTGCTCTAGTTGAACTTGTTTGTTAATTTTAGTCATAAATCACCACTTATTCATTAAAGATCTACTTTAGATAATCAATTTAAATATCATCAAAAAAATATATTATAAATTAAAAAAAAATACATTAGCATAATGACTTCTTGACTGTTAAGCTTTGTTCATAAAAAATATTAATCTATCCTCTTTTATATTTTGGAAATATAGACAATGTTTTTAGATTTATATCAAATACTTCTTTTTCTTCACCTGCTCTGTTTTGTTTATTGGTTAGGAGGTGACCTTGGTGTATTTTATTCATCTGGTATTTTAATAAAGCCTGGTTTATCAAAGGAATCGAGGAATTTTGTTTTAAAAATAATGCACTGGCTTGATCAGTTCCCAAGAGTTTGTATGCCACTGGTTATTGCCTTAGGATTTACAATGGGAAGTATACGGTGGTTTGATCTTAATATTATTTGGCTGTTTTTTATCTGGATAATTACATTCTTTTGGATTTATTTCGTAATTACTCTTTTTCTCAACAAATCAAGTGATAGAAAGATTCAATTAATAAGAAGAGTTGATCTTTCTATGAGATGGATTATTGCCATATCTATTACAATTATTGCTTTAGCTTCACTCAATGGAATGGGAATAACTAATGATAAATGGCTTGCTGCGAAGCTACTTATTTGGTCAGCAACGGTCTTTTGTGGAATAGCTTCCCGCTATACAATGCGTCCCTTTAGTAGATCTTTTGCAAATATTATGTCTAATGGAGAAAACCCTCAAGACCTATATATATTGAAAAAGTCGCTTTATATCACTCGCATTCCAATACTTGGGATTTGGTTTCTTGTTGGGTGTGCTGGAGCTATAGGAGTATGGAAACCCTTTTAGTCTATTGAGGTTAAAATGAAGGATTTAAAAGATAAAGTTGCACTAATTACTGGTTGTGGCCGGGAAAAAGGAATTGGTCAAGCCATTGCATTTAGATTAGCAAAAGAAAAGTGTAAAATCGTGGTTCATGATATTGGCAAAACAAAGGGAGAGATCGCTCCTAAACATGGAGTTGGTTTGCAAGAAGAAATATTAAAAACTGTAGATAAAATTAATAATATGGGTGGAGATGCATCTGGCTTTACGGCCGATATGCTCATCGAGGAAGAAGTTAAGGAGTTAATTAACTTTGCGGTTACAACTTACGGTAAGATTGATATCCTTGTTAATAACGCTGGAGTTGGATATTTATTTGGTCCCCTAGTTGAAACTTCACAAGAAAACTGGGATGCAGTCCTTGGTGTAAACCTACGAGGTTGTTTTTTTGGAATTAAATATGCAGCTAGAGAAATGATCAAGCAAGGCGGTGGTGGTAGAATAATAAACATTGCCAGCCAAGCTGCTAAGTCAGGGTTTTCTCACACTGCTGCATATACTTCTTCAAAACATGGCTTAATAGGGCTAACGCGCGTAGCTGCACTTGAATTAGCTGAACATAAAATCACAGTTAATGCAATTTGCCCAAATCACATAACAACGGGTTTAGGTGCATGGCAAAATAGCTTTATGTCAAATGCTCAAGGAAAATCAGAAGAAGAATATCTTAACGACATGCGTTCGCGTATTCCTATCGGGCGAGTTGGGAGAGTTGAAGATATCGCAAATACATGTGCTTTTATTTGCTCAGAAGAATCAAACTATATTACTGCAGAAGCAATAAATGTATCTGGTGGAGAGGAGTATCACTGATAATGTCTTCGAATTTTATGTGGCCTAATAATAGTAAGTTAGCAATCTCTTTGGTTGTAAATGTAGAAGAAGGTGCTGAAGAAAATGTGGATGATGGAGACCCAAGGCCTGATCCTGTTGATGAATTACAAGTTATAATGAAAAAAGGAAGAAATTTTGGTAATGAAACAAATTATCAGTATGGCATTAGAGCCGGTGCGCCAAGAATTTTAAAATTGCTTTCTGATTACAATATTAATGCCACCTTTACTGCAGCTGCCCTAGCCCTAGAAAGAGCACCTGAATTAACAAATGATATAATTAAGAATGGGCATGAGGTATGTGCACATGGATACAGATGGGCACATCAACATTGGATGGATGAGTCCAAAGAAAGAGACTTTATTGTCAAGGCCAGAGATTCAATAAAGAAATCAACAGGAAAATATCCATCTGGCTGGCTATCGCGTTATGTACTAACAGAGAACACAAGAAGAATCCTGACTGAAGAAGGTTACTTGTACCACATGGATGATTATTCTGATGACTTTCCCCGATGGGATATAGTGAATGGGAGAGCAATATTAATTTCACCATATGCCCTTGATACAAATGACATGAAGATGTGGATTGATGCTTCCTATACTCCTGACAATTGGTGTAAGTACCTTATAGATACATTTGAATGGCTTTACGAAGAGTCAAATAATATTGGCCCTAGAATTATGTCAGTTGGGATTCATTTACGTATCATTGGTCGGCCTGGTAGAATTAATGCCCTCAAAACATTCCTTGAGCATGTAAAAAATTATGACGGCATATGGTTTGGAACAAGGCATGAGATAGCCGAGGCTTATGAAAGACAAATCCCAAATCCAATAAGTGTAAACAAATAAAGGAGGCTATTATGGTTGTTGAAGCCGCAAGTGTTGGCGAAAATCGTTACCGCGAAAGAGGAGGAAGATATTTTGAAGACTTCAAAGTTGGTGATATTTATGAACACCGGCCAGGAAGGACACTAACACTAACTGATAATATTTGGTTTACAACATTAACGATGAATACCCACCCTCTTCATTTTGATGCAGAATATGCAAAACATACTGAGTTCAAGAAGCCGTTAATAGTGTCAACATTAACAATATCTATCATTACTGGCATGAGCGTCTCTGATATTAGTCAAAAAGCTATCGCAAATTTAGGCTGGACTGATATAAAAATGTCTCATCCTGTTTTTGTTGGAGATACTATTTATGCCGAGTCAAAAGTTCTTGATAAGAGACCAAGTAAATCACGCCCTGGACAAGGAATCGTAACTGTTGAAACAATTGGTAAAAATCAAAACCATGATATTATTTGCTCTTATAAGAGAACTATACTTGTTATGGGCCGTGATAATAATCTAGAAGAAAAAGCTGGTTACTAATTCGTTAGTTAATGCTTTAAAAATTTATATAACTGAAATTTTCTAAAAACTAATTCTAAAAGGTTTTTTAATGAGTACTGAAGTAAAAAATAAAAAAATATCCAAAGAAGAGTTAATTGCTATCAGAAACTCTGTCCAGTCCTTATGTAAGGATTTTCCTGGAGAATATTGGAGGAAGCTTGACGAAAAGAGAGAATACCCAACCAGTTTTGTTAATGCCATGACTGAATCAGGCTTCCTAGCAGTTTTAATACCTGAGAGATATGGAGGCGCAGGATTAGGACTAGAAGCTGCTTGTGCTATTCTTGAAGAGATACATAAAAATGGCTGTAATGCAGGTGCATGTCATGCTCAAATGTACACTATGGGAACAATCCTTAAGCATGGAAGTGATAAACAAAAGAAAGAATGGCTTCCGAAAATCGCATCAGGAGAAATACGTCTTCAGGCATTTGGCGTCACGGAACCAACTTCAGGTACAGACACACTCTCACTTAAAACAATGGCAACTAAAAAGAATAAAGAATATTTGATTAGTGGTCAAAAAATATGGACTAGTCGTGCAGAACATTCGGATTATATGGTTTTGCTAGCAAGAACTACTCCTATTGATAAAATTCAAAAAAAAGGAAAGGGCCTCTCAGTTTTTATGGTTGATATGCGTGAAGCTCTAATGAATGGCATGACAATAAGGCCAATAAAAACGATGATGAACCACTCTAGTACAGAGGTTTTTATGGACAATATAAAAGTCCCAGAAGAAAATTTAATTGGAGAAGAAGGAAATGGCTTTAAATATATTCTTGATGGAATGAATGCCGAACGAACACTTATAGCAGCAGAATGTATTGGAGATGCTCAATGGTTCATAAATAAAGCAACAAACTATGCTAAAGAGAGAGAGGTATTTGGCTCTGCTATAGGTAAAAATCAAGGTGTACAATTCCCAATTGCAAAAGCGTATGCATCCTATAAAGCTGCAGACTTAATTGTCAAACAAGCAGCTATGAAATTTGATAATGATGAGAAGTGTGCAGAAGAAGCAAATATAGGTAAAATGCTAGCGGCAGACTCCGCTTGGGAGGCCGCAGAGGCCTGTATTCAAACCTTTGGGGGGTTTGCTTTTGCAGAAGAATACGATATCGAAAGAAAATTTAGAGAGACAAGACTTTATCAAGTTGCGCCCATATCAACAAACCTTATCCTTGCATATATATCCCAAAATGTACTTGGCCTTCCCAAATCCTATTAGAGATAATATGAATGACTAAAATACCCCCATACTTTTCTGGATTTAACGTTAAAGAAATATTGACAGATCATCCAATTGATAAAGACTTTGAAGATAAATTCATTATGATGAGTAAAGATGAACTGCGGTCAATCCAAGAGAAAAAATTCTTAAAGTGTGTTAATCGCGCATGGGATATCCCTTTTTATGAAAAACACTGGAAAAGCTCTGGTCTTATTCCTGAAGATATAAAGAAGCTAGATGATATTGAAAAAATACCAACATTTGATAAAAAGAATTTAATGGAGTCTATAGGAAAGAATCCGCCGTTTGGAGACTTTGCGGGTACAAATATGAATGAGGATAACCACAACCATACTGTAATGCACACTACCTCTGGAACAACGGGCGTGCCGCAAGTTATTTTATTTAGTCCAAAAACACGTGAAATTCAAAATCTTCTAGTTGCAAGAGCATATTTGTGGCAAGGCCTCAAAGGGTCAGACGTTGTTCACTCGGTGTATGGTCATGGGATGGTTAATGCAGGACATTACATGNGAANAAGNTANTATCNNATTTTACAAATGCAATTTTATGCTCAGCCGGAACCGGACTTGAGACCAGGTCCACACAACAAATTGGTATAATGCAAAGATTTAAGACAACTTTTTTAATTGGCTTTGTGGATTATATTAAAAGGCTTGCACAAGTAGCAAATGAAATGGGTGTTGAACCAGGAAAAGATATTCCAATAAGAATAATTTCAGGCCACTTTGGACTAGAAGACAGGAATGAAATTTCTAACCTATGGGGAGGTGCAGAATGCTTTGATTGGTATGGGGTTGGAGATACAGGAATTATTTCTAGTGAGGGCCCAGACCATGAGGGAATGTACATATGGGAAGATGCACACTACGTAGAATTACTCGACATTGATACTAATAAGTCTGTCGATGAAGGAAAGCAGGGGAATGTAGTGAATACAGTTTTATTCAAAGATGACTTATACCCAATGATAAGATTTAATACTCATGATATTTCAGCTTTCTGCGATGGAACAAATAGTATCAAACTTCCATTTAGAAAACTAAAAAAAATATTTGGACGTTCAGATAATATGATAAAACTTAAGGGAATAAATATTTTTCCCAATGGAATAGGGAAGGTTATAAGTGAGAGAGAAGAAACTAATGGAGAGTTTTTTTGTAAAGCAATTCGTGATTCCTCTGNTAGAGACCAGTTAATTGTAATGATAGAAATCAACTCTACTAAATCAGACAATTTGGAAGAGACTCTAAAATCCCTTATCAAGTCCAAAATTGGAATTGAAGTTATAGTGGAACTTTATAAACCCGGTGAACTTTCTGAACTTACAGANGTTGAAAAAAGACAAAAACCAATAAGACTTAAAGATACTAGGTTTGATTGATACTAAGCTATCTAATCGCAATAGCAATCATAAACTTGCCATCCCAACCTGGCCTTAACTGGGGGTCATGACCACCAACCTGATTAAACTTAGCCTTAACTCTAAAACCACCCATTGCAAGTAGGTCTTCAAACTCATCTGGAGTATAATGCCTTACATGAAACGGATTTACTGGTTCCATTTTATGAGGACGAACAACCTCATTTGGGGTTGAACAGATTAAGACATTTGATAAAGTTCCAAAAAGTTCTACTGCTTCTTTTGCTTCATGAATATGCTCAAGAAATTCATAGCATACAATCGCATCAAATGTTTGATTTAAGTTAGCACTAAAAATATCGTTATTAATAAAATGAATATTCTCCCTAGAGAAAAATTTTTTATGAAATTCAGCAGCTTCTTTTGATGCATCTACAGAAATAATCTTTTCAACTGATGGTGATAAAATTGCTGAACCGTATCCAACACCACAGCCAGCATCTAAGACAAGACCTGTTGTTTTATTGCTTTCAAGCCAGTGTTTTGCTGCCTCATATCTAGCCAAATGGTCTGGACGGACGTCACTAAATGTCTTAGCCATTATTCTTTCCATATTTACAATTTCCTAATTATTTCTTACTGCATATAAACATTATTCCAGACCATGAATACTTAGAATACTCAGTAAAACTATATTCAACTTTATTAGACCACTCATTAAACGCACGCCTGACGCCTTTATCTTCTCTTCCTCTATAGCAAAACCAATCGTCAAACATCAATATGGCTCCATCAACTAATCTTGGGGCGATAAAGTCCAAACACGGAATTGCAGAGGAGTATAAATCACAATCAATATGCACAAGAGCAGCTTTAGTATCACCTAAAATTTCTATTGTATTTTCCTCATAAAGTGATTCGTTATAAAAACCCTCAATTAAGGTAAATGAATTATCTGGCATACCGTTCTTAATAAGGTTTGCGTAGACTTGACTCTTAGAAACCGAAAATTGCCCCTCATGAAAAACTCCATAATCATTAAGATTATCAGCCTTGCTAAGCGGAGGTAAACCTGAAAAAGAGTCAAAACCATAAAAGTGCCTTGGAAAATCATCGATTTGTGTATGTATTTTATATGCAGTAACAATTGACTGCCCTTGGTATAACCCAAACTCAAAGCATGACCCTAATGTTTCAGATTTCTTCAAAAAACGTAATGCATGATACATTGCATCTTGGCGATTCATCATAGTAAATTCATACTTTTGTAATTATTTAAAAATTTTAAAGAGCATAAGCCTTAATATTAATGATAATATATATTTTATAATGAAGAACAATAAAAATAAATTGATGGATCTATCGGACCTTCATGGTGTACTCCCACCTATGAATTCAGATAATATAATTATATTACTGTGCATCAAAGAAGAAACTGATGAAAATACTATTTTCAGCCATCTTGATTATTTTTTTAATAATTTTAAAAAAATACATATTCATATTCATATAATAGGTAATAAGAAAAATTTAAAAA
>NZGX01000032.1 GCA_002691085.1 Rhodospirillaceae bacterium
CGACTGAGTATAGGCAGCTTTTTAATAAGGGAAAGATAGAATTCTTTGGCAGTTTAGTTTCTGGTGACAATGACAATACCAAAGATTTCAGGGGCCATGTAAAAGCAATGACGCGATGGGATTTAAATAAGAAATGGCGAACAGGTGCAGATTTCCATCTTGCATCAGATGATACTTATTTGAGACGCTATAATCTTGACGCCCCAACCTGGTTAACTACTAATGCATTTGTTGAAAGATTTGGTAAACAATCCTATTTTTCAGTCAATGCTTATCATTTTCAAAGTCAAAGACGGATAATTGCACTTGGATCAACACCTATTATTACTCCTCTAATCGAATATAAGTATTTTGGAAAACCATCTAAGTATGGAAGTTTTGTTACTGCAAACGCTAGCGCTCTAGCTTTATATAGAGAAAACGGCAGTGACCAGACAAGGCTTAGCTCAGAAATTGTTTGGAATCTTCCCTACGTAAGCCCTCTTGGAGGCTTGTACTCACTAAAAGCATCTTTAAGAGGTGATGGGTATTATGTAAGAGACGTAATAAACCCTAAGGAAAACTCATCCTTCACAGGAAATAAAGAGAGATTATTCCCCCAATTCTCTATGGAATGGAGGTTTCCATTAATTAAAAATAGTGAAAATTCAACAAATTATATAGAACCAATTATCCAAGGTATTCTTAGTCCATCTGCTAAAAACCCAATTGAAATACCAAATGAAGACAGTAGAGATTTAGAATTTGATGATACTAATTTATTTGTCGAACAGCGGTTTTCAGGGAAAGATAGGATTGAGGGTGGATCAAGAATTAATTACGGGATTTTATGGAATTTTCAGACTAGATCAAATAGTTTTGTAGAAGTATTAGTAGGACAAAGTTATAGGTTTAAGAAACAAGATATTTTCTCAAATGCCTCCGGGCTTAATGGTAAATTTTCTGATTATGTTGGCCATATAAGGTATAATCCAACGCAATACTTTGATTTATCCTATAGATTCAGAATAAATAACTCTAACTTTAAAGCTGAAAAGAGCGAGATAAGTGCATCTTTTGGTAATAAATTAATTAGAATTGGAAGTAATTATACTCAGGTCAATCAAAACGATACGCAAAATAAGGAACTAGAAGATAGAGAAGAGCTTTACGCATATTTTAATGCAAGATTGTCTAAATATTGGAATTTAACAGGAAGCCATCGACAAAATCTTGGGCCAAAAGGCGGCCCAATAAGATCTTCAATTGGCTTTGCTTATGAAGATGAATGTTTTATCGCTGGTCTAGATTTTGCTGAAGACAATACAGAAGATAGAGATTTTAACAGGGGTTTCTCAGTTATGCTTAGATTCACACTTAAGACCTTAGGAGAAATAAAACTTTCATCAAATGTTGGAGTTGGACAGTAAGAGATCAGAAAAATAAAAGATAGCTTAATATTTTTAATTGAAAATGTTATAAACAAAATAAAAATGAGAAATTTAAAATGCAGCCTTTAAATAGAAATATTCTTATCAGCAGAATATTAATTTTTGCTTTTTCTTTGATATACATAGACCATTCTAACGCGCAACAAGATAATATTAGACAAGATAATATTAGAATTGCAGCAGTTGTTAATGAAGATATAATTTCATTATTTGATGTTCAGTCAAGAATAAAACTTTACTTAACAACTTCTGGTATCGAAGACACCGTAGAAGTGCGTCAGCGTTTGCTTCCACAAGTAATGAATTCACTTATTGAGGAAAAATTAAAAATTCAAGAAGCTAGAGATAAAGAAATTGAAATTAATGAGAAAGAAATTAGTAATGCAATTAGTATTATAGAGCAGAATAATGGCATAAAGTCAGGAGAATTTCTTAATCTGCTATCAAAACAAGGAATAAGTGATGTTACATTTTATGACCAAATTAAAGCAGATGTCGCATGGCTCAAGGTTGTAAGAGAAGTACTCTCTAGAGATATAAATATTACTGAAGAAGAAGTTAATGCAGTGATAGATCGTCTTAAATCTAATCAAGGAAACCCAGAATATCTTCTTGCTGAAATTACTTTACCAGTTGTACTTGGTGCAAGGGATAGAGATGTATATGAACTAGCTGTTAGCTTAGTAGAAAGAGCTAGAGAAGGTATTCCTTTTCCAGCACTAGCTCAACAATTCTCTCAGAGTCCGACAGCAGCTGTAGGAGGTGATCTAGGGTGGATAGCTGAAACAGACCTAGAAAATGAAATTAGAAATGCTATAAAAAAAATATCATCTGGACAGATTTCTAATCCAATACGAACTCTTACTGGATATAACATTATCGCCCTAAGGGGAAAGAGGGCTATTGCAGAACCTTCTCCATTGATGTCAGCAGTTACCCTATCGCAAATATATCTTCCAACAACTGGCTCTAATAAGATAGAAATAAGTCGACTAAATCAGTTATCTTATAGGATCCAGACTGAGATAAGAGGTTGTGATCAAATGACGAAATGGGGATCAGAGATTGGAGGGCCAGGGTCTGGTAACATTGATTTAATTAGAATAGGAGGACTACCAGAAGAAATACAAGCAGAGGCAATAAGATTAGACATAGGGACCCCAAGTAAGCCTATAGATGTACCTGGTGCTGTCTTATTTATAATGATTTGTACAAAAGAAGAAGACGATGGACTACCCTCACCTAACCAGGTTTATTCTAGGCTTGAAAATGTAAAGCTTGATACTATTTCGAAACAAAGACTAAGAGACTTGAGAAGGCAGGCATTAATTGATATCAGGCTATAAATTATGAAGGCAAATATATGCAGCATCTACCAATTGCAGTTACTATGGGAGACCCTGCTGGATGCGGGGGTGAAATTACTATTAGGTCTTGGGTAGAATCTAGGGACAAGTTGCCCTCATTCTTCTTAATTGATGATATAGAAAGACTCAAAAAACTATCAGATAAAGTGAATATTAATTGTGAGTTTAAAGAAATTAAGAATCCAAAAGAAGCTTTATTAATATTTAAAGATTTTCTTCCAGTAATTCAAGTTGAGCCACCCCTATCAAGTCAAGTAATTTTAGGCAAGCATAACCCTCTAAATAATCCATCAATTATATCCTCTATTGAAACCGCAGTTAAATTTGCATCTAATAATTTAGTTAAAGCAATAGTGACAAATCCTATCTTTAAGTCAGGCCTACAAAACACTGGTTTTAAATATTCTGGCCACACTGAATATCTGGGAGATTTAGCAAGTATAAAGACACCTCCCATAATGATGTTATCAACAAATAAGGCAAAAGAACCTCTTCGTGTAGTCCCAATTACTACACATATTTCGCATAGTAAAGTTTCATCCGAACTAAATAAAGACAAAATTATAGAATATTCTAAAAGGGTTCATAGATATTTAATTGAAGATTTTGGCATAAAGAAACCTAAAATTGCTATTTCTGCATTGAATCCTCATGCTGGAGAAGATGGGAAGTTAGGATTAGAAGAAAAAGAGATAATAATTCCAGCAGTAGAAAAACTAAACAATATTTTACCAGATATTTTAGGTCCCTTTCCAGCAGATACACTGTTTTACTCTGAAAATAGAAAAAATTATGACGCAATAATTTGTATGTATCACGACCAAGCACTAATACCACTAAAAACTATTGATTTTTTTGGAAGTGTAAATATCACTTTAGGCCTTCCATTCATAAGAACTTCTCCAGATCACGGAACTGCATTTGACCTTGTAGGAAAAAATTCTGTTAGGAACGATAGTTTCATTTCAGCACTTCAAATTGCTGATAAAATTTCTTTAAAAAGATTCTCAAATTAATTTTTGGAAAAAGATATCTTTATGCAGTTGAAGAAAATAAATACCTTTGAAAAAAATAAAAGCTTAGGACAGCATTTCCTCAATGATAAAAATATTCTAAAAAAAATTTTGAATATACATGAAGATCTAACTTCCGGTACAATCATCGAAATTGGACCAGGAATGGGTAGTCTTACCAAAGAGATGTTAAATAAAAATGCAAAAATTATTGCAGTTGAAAAAGATATAAGATTAAAAGAATCTCTTTTAATACTAAAGAAATCGTGGCCATCAAACCTTGAACTTATTTTTGGAGATGCTCTAAAAATTGATATACCTAATTTAGGGAATAAGCCTAGAAGAATTATTGCAAATCTACCATATAATATTGGTACAGAACTATTAGTTCGATGGCTTGAAAAGCCAAAATCTTTCTCATCTATAACAGTCATGCTTCAGAAAGAAGTTGCTGAAAGAGTCATTGCAAATCATAAATCAAAAAATTATGGAAGATTATCAGTACTTTCAGGCTGGCACTGGAATGCTAAATTAGTATTTACTGTAAAGGCTAAATCATTCAACCCTCCCCCAAAGGTTGATTCAGCTATTGTATATTTAGCACCAAAAAAGGAGCCCGTAATACCTGTAAATTTAAATACTTTGTCTAAAGTTACTCACGCTTTATTTTCTAATAGAAGAAAAATGATTAGATCAGGATTAAGAAAAATAGGTGACCCAGATATAATTTCCTCAACAACTGGGATTGATATATCTAAGAGGCCACAACAATTGACAATTAAAGAATTCTGTAAAATTGCTCTCTTTATCGAAAAAAAAATAAAATAGTATACAATTATTTGATTGCCATCCACTCACTAAGTACATATTGATCAGTTTCTATTTTAATATAATGAGGCTTCACTTTTTTAGCTTCTAAAAGGTCTAATTCTCCTAAAGCCCAAACTGACATTGCTCTAACTAGATTGGAAGTGTCTGTAAGAAGTGGTAAAATATTTTCTACTAAATCTTTTTTTTCACTATTACCTATCGCGATAAGCACATTTCTTATGAATCTATTCCTACCAATTCGCTTAATTGGTGACTTAGAAAAATATTTACGAAAATAGGTATCATCAAAGCAGATAAAGTCCTTAAGATACATTTCCTCTAATTCTTTTCTGATAGACATAGGGTCATCTTGAGGAGCAACAGAAAATTTATTCCAAGGACATACTGCTAAACAATCATCACATCCATATATCCTGTTACCTATCGGCTTCCTGAATTTCAAAGGTATATGACCTTTATATTCAATTGTTAGATAAGATATACATTTTCGAGCATCTATCTTATATGGGTCTATAAATGCATTTGTTGGGCAAATATCCAAACACCTTGAACAGGTCCCACAGTGGTCTTCCTCTGGAATATCTATTTCAAATTCTAAAGATGTAAATATTTCACCAAGAAACATCCAGGAACCAAATTTTTGTGATACAAGATTTGTGTGCTTACCCTGCCAACCTAAACCTGAATTTTGAGCAAATGGCTTCTCTAATACAGGTGCAGTATCTAAAAAGACCTTAACATTTCCACCAGCATTTGACTTGAGCCATGATGCAAGTTTTTTCAAATTCTTTTTTATAAAAACATGATAGTCTGTTCCCTGTGCATAGACGCTAATCAAGCCCCTCTCTTTTTGTTTAATTAAATCTATTGGGTTTTTTTCAGGAGTATAATTAACAGCTAACATTATAATAGACCTAACATCTTCCATTAATAACCTTGAGTCTAGCCTATATTCTGCTCTATTTTTCAACCAATTCATCTCTCCATGCAAACCTTTTTGAATAAATTCTAGATAATTATTAGATACATGATTTGGTAAATCAGGTTTAGAAATTTTTATATCGTCAAATCCAAACTCTTTGGCTTTTTTAATTAGCTCTAGCTTTAAATTAGTATGACTCTTCAATATCGCCTCTATTCCAATTTTCTTCAAAATCAGTTGCAAATCTATTTAAACTATTATCTTTTATAGCAATACGTATCTTTGACATTAGGTCTTGGTAAAAGGATATATTATGCCATGTTAGCAAAATTGAACCGAGTATTTCATTGGATTTCACTAAATGATTTAGATAGGCTCTACTATAATTTCTAGAAGCATCACAATTTATACTTTCATCGATCGGCCTGGGGTCCTTACTATGCCTTGAATTTCGAATATTGATTGTTCCATACTTAGTAAAAACTTTACCAGTTCTTCCCAACCTAGTCGGTAAAACACAATCAAACATATCTATCCCTCTTTTAACTGCGCCTAAGATATCCAATGGCATACCTACACCCATAAGATACCTTGGCTTTTCCAGGGGTAAAAATCTTACAGTCTCCTCAGTAACTCTAAACATCAGATCTTGTCCCTCTCCAACGGCTAACCCACCAATTGCATAACCTTCAAATCCAATATCAATTAGGGCATTCGCAGATTCTTCTCTTAAATCATCATGAACACCTCCCTGAGTTATACCAAATAATCCGTAACCACTTCTTTCTTCATAAGCTAACCTAGACCTTTTTGCCCACCTCATTGATAGTTTCATGCTTTGAGCTGCTCCTTCTTTATCTATGGGATATGAAGGACATTCATCTAATGGCATTGAAATTGTTGAGTCTAAACTCCTCTGTATCTTAATTACTTTTTCGGGTGTTAATTTATGCATACTTCCATCTAAATGCGATTTAAAAAGAACTCCTTCTTCTGATATGTCGCTTAATTTAGATAAAGACATGACCTGAAAACCACCAGAATCTGTAAGAATGGGATGTTTCCATTTCATAAAATTCCTAAGACCATGCAGACTCTCTATAACATCTATACCTGGCCTAAGCATTAAATGATAAGTATTACCCAAAATGATTTTTGAACCAGTCTTTTCAACCAGATCTACAGTCATAGCTTTCACTGACCCTAATGTCCCAACTGGCATAAACACAGGTGTATCAAATTTTCCGTGAGCAGTATTTAATTTACCTAGGCGGGCACTTCCATCTATTGATAGAATACTAAACTTAAAAGCTTCAGTCATTTTTTACGCTCAATGAGGCATGCATCACCATAGGAATAAAATCTATAATTATTATCTATAGCATATTGGTAACTTTTTTTTATGATTTCGATTCCTGCGAATGCTGAAATGAGTACCATTAAGCTTGACCTTGGAAGGTGAAAATTTGTTAAAAGCAGGTCAACAATCTTAAATTTGTAACCAGGCATAACAAATAGATCAGTAAACTTTGATGACGGAAGAATAACACCTCCATCAAGTGAGGATGACTCGAGAGTTCTTAAAGCTGTTGTACCAACCGCAACTATCCTACTACCATTTGATTTTGCATTATTTAGCCTCTTAGCTACATCCTCAGTTATACTGATATATTCTTCATGCATCTTATGATTGATAATATCTTTTTCTGTAATATTTTTAAATGTTCCAATCCCAATATGAAGGGTTACAAACTCTATTATAATGCCCATATCTTTAATCTTTTGAATAATCCTCTCAGTAAAATGTAAACCAGCAGTTGGTGCTGCTACGGAACCATCTTCAGAGGCAAAAACTGTCTGATAATCAACGATATCTTCATTATCATATTTTCTATTCAAGTATGGAGGAATTGGAACTTGACCATTTAGATCTAAAAAATGCTTAAAGCTTTTATTACCTGTAAAGAATTTTAATATTGGGAAATTATGTTTAGTTCTTCCAATTACTTGAGCATATGATGAATCAGGAAAGTTGACTATATCATTGTCCCTTAAAATTTTAGAAGGCCTTGCCAAAACTTGCCAGATATAATCTTCTTCTTGACGATGTATAAGCAACTCAATCTTTCTTTTAGAAACTTCTCCAAATATCCTTGCCGGCAAAACTCGAGTATTGTTGAAGACTAAAACATCATTTTTCTTTAACATTTCTGGAAGTTGATAAAAATATTTATCTTTAATTGAATGTTCACTTATATGCATAAGCTTGGATGAATCTCGAGGTCTTGCCGGCCTCTTAGCAATCCTTTCTGGAGGAAGGTTATAATCAAATTGATCAACAATCATTATTAATATTAAATATCTGTTATAGATTAAAATATGCTTATCATAAGATATTTTTTCTCTTTAAAACAGGCTTATTAAAGTATAAAAAAATAATATGTTATGTTAGCATTA
>NZGX01000033.1 GCA_002691085.1 Rhodospirillaceae bacterium
ATGCCGCGTTCCAATCATGATCGACTCATCAAAATGGTCAGTAATTGAGGCTGGGTTAAAGTGTGTTCAAGGAAAATGTATAGTCAACTCTATCAGCCTTAAAGAAGGTGAAGAAATATTTTTAAGACAGGCCCTTCAAGCCAAAAGATATGGAGCAGCTGTTGTTGTCATGGCTTTTGATGAAAATGGTCAAGCTGATACAGTTGATAGAAGGGTTAGTATCTGCAAGCGTTCTTATGAATTACTCAGAGATAATATTAACTTTCCAACTGAAGATATAATCTTTGACTTAAACATTTTTGCTGTAGCCACGGGAATAGAAGAACATAATTCTTATGCTATCGATTTCATTGAGGCAACAAAAAAAGTAAAGACTATGTTGCCAGAATGTCAAATTTCTGGAGGTGTATCAAATATTTCATTTTCTTTTAGAGGCAATGATACTGTTCGAGAAGCAATGCATTCAGTCTTTCTCTATCATGCAATTAGAGCAGGAATGACCATGGGAATTGTTAATGCAGGTCAACTAACAATCTATGATGAGATTCCACAAAAACTTAAAGAATTAGTAACAGATGTGATCCTTAATAAAAGGGAAGACTCTACTGATAGATTACTCGAGCATGCTGAGAGCTTTAGAAAAGATAAGACTAAAAAAACCCTGGACCTTGCTTGGAGAAGTAAGAGTGTTAATGAAAGACTTAAATACTCTCTCGTCAATGGTTTAACAGAATTTATAGACCAAGATACAGATGAAGCACGAAAAAATAGCTCTGTTGCGCTAGATGTAATTGAAGGTCCCCTCATGGATGGAATGAATATTGTCGGAGATCTATTTGGGGAAGGTAAAATGTTTCTCCCACAGGTAGTTAAGAGCGCAAGAGTTATGAAGAAATCTGTTTCAATACTTGTTCCATTTATTGAAGCTGAGAAAAGTGGACAGGTAGAGAAAAAAGCAAAAGGAAAGATAGTATTGGCGACTGTAAAAGGAGATGTTCACGATATTGGAAAAAATATAGTTGGAGTTGTTCTTCAATGTAATAATTTTGATATTATTGATTTAGGTGTAATGGTTCCTTCTGAAAAAATTCTTCAGACTGCAATTGATGAAGATGCAGATATAATAGGACTCTCTGGACTTATTACTCCTAGCCTTGAGGAAATGGTTCTTATTGCAAAAGAAATGAATAAAAAGGGTATGGAAGTACCTTTACTCATAGGAGGCGCAACAACTTCAAAATTACATACTGCAATTAAAATTGAACCAAATTATCCGGAAAAAACAATACATGTTACTGATGCATCTAGAGCCGTTGGAGTATCAACAAGTTTATTATCAAAAGAAAAAAGAAAAAGTTTTATTGTAGAAATAAAACAAAACTATTTAGCTATGCGTAAAAGCTATGAAAAAGGTAAAAAAAATAAAGTAGAGAATAAAATCGGGAATGCAAGGAAAAATAGATTACAATTAGATTGGAATAATTACATTCCTCCAAAACCAAGAAAGCTAGGACTTACATATTTTAGAGACTTCCAAATAAGTGAGTTAATAGAAAACATTGATTGGACTCCATTTTTTTCTACCTGGGAGATTAAGGGTAAATATCCTGATATTCTGAATGATAAATTTGTAGGAAAAACTGCATCTGAATTATTTAACGATGCTCAAAGGATGCTAGATAATATTATTAATAAAAAATTGATCACCTGCAACGGAGTAGTAGGTTTTTGGCCTGCGAACTCTGTTGGCGATGATATAGAAGTTTTTTCAGATAAGAATAGAGGGACTCGTATTGAAACTCTTCACACCTTAAGACAGCAAATGAAAAAAAGTTCAAAAACTAAACCAAACTATGCCCTATCGGATTTTATTGCCCCATTGAGTACAAAGAAAGATGACTATATTGGTGCATTTGCCGTTACATCAGGTATAGGATTAGATAATCATATAGAGGAATATGAGAAAAATCATGATGTATATAATTCTATCCTTATCAAAGCCTTAGGAGATAGATTAGCTGAGGCATTTGCTGAAAAACTTCATCAAATTGTAAGAAAAGATATCTGGGGTTATCAGCCTGAAGAAAAACTGAGTAATGAGGAACTAATAAGAGAAAAATATATTGGCATTCGACCTGCACCAGGTTACCCAGCTTGCCCAGATCATACTGAAAAAAATACAATTTGGAGATTATTAAATGCAGAAGATAATACTGGGATCTCATTGACCGAGAGCTTGGCTATGCTTCCTTCATCTTCAGTATCTGGGTTATATTTTTCACATCCAGAAAGTTGTTATTTTGGTGTAGGGAAAATTGAAGCTGATCAAGTTGAAGATTATGCTAATAGAAAGGGCCTTGACATTAAAACCACAGAAAAGTGGTTAGCGCCTAATTTAGGCTATGACAGAAACTAATTTTTATTTATTCAAAATAATAAATACATAATAGACAGGCCAAAAAACAATCCACTTGCTGTACTGAATAAAAGAAAGATATTTCTTTTAGTTTTAGTAACATTTATTTTAAATTTATTGTTCAGACCCCAAGAAATCAAAAAAGCAGAAATTAAACTGAACAAAGAAGTAAATAATATTATTGAATAAGATGAATAAGTATTTAGTAAGAAAAAAATTGACATAACTAAAGATATAAGAAAAGTAGACATGAAAAGAATTAAGGAATAAGGAAACTCCTTTAAAAAAACCTTTAGACTGTGAATAAAGGACCACTTCCTAACTCCAGAAGCTATTTTAGGGAGGCCCTTTGAATTTATCCAATTAGAAGCAGTTTCTTTTGCTAATTCAATAATATCTTGTTCGTTATATTTTGAAGTGCTCGGCAAGGCTGCAATTACATTATAGCTTTGCAACTCAAAATTTCTTACCAGTACAAGAAGGTGATTAGTTAGTCTGTCGTAAGCGATCGCAAAAGAATGGTTCTCAAAATTTGATCTTGATTTCCACCAAGTTTTTCTCTCAGAGTCATACCAAATAAGTTTTTTTTCCAAAATAATCTCCAATAACACTCTTAGACTATCATATTTATATTTTTTTAACTAATATTTCATTTTTTACACATTAGTAGTATCAAACTCAATTGCAAATAATAACAAATATTGTATTTCTGATAAATGAATAACAGATCCAAAAATTTATTTAAAGTTCTTACCCTTATATGGGCATTGTTTATTTATATAGCTTGTATTATGCCAGCTGCGAAAATATCATCACCAAAGGGATTTGATAAAATTGAGCATTTTGCAGCATATTTTATTTTGACTTGCCTAATTGTATTTGGATGGCCCAGGATTAGTTCTTTAAAAAATCTTACTTTATCAACTCTTTTTGGGATTTTTATAGAATTCTCTCAACTTTTAATACCATCAAGAACAGCAGAGTTATTAGATCTTCTGGCTAATTTATTTGGGGCAAGTTTGGGATTAATCTTAGTAAATTATTTAATTAAGAAAAAATATATAAAATGAAGACAGGGGTTGCTTAAATTATAAAGCCCTGTTAAAAGGCCGCTCTCTACTAAAAGAGATTAGAATATTTTAGTATTTAGTGTATAGTGAAAATGAAAAAAGGGGGGGTGTAGCTCAGTTGGTTAGAGCGCCGGCCTGTCACGCCGGAGGCCGCGAGTTCGAGTCTCGTCACTCCCGCCATATAATCCCCGACTTAAAACTTATTTAAGACCCATCCGTAATAGTAAAGCCACCATCAACAACTATTGTTTGGCCGGTAACATACTTGGATGCTTCAGATGCCAAAAAAATAGCTGCCCCAGAGATATCCTCAGGTTCAGCAAGTCGTTTTAGCGGGGTATTCTGTTCCCACTTTTTTCCACCTTTTCCTTCCCAAAGTGCTTTCGCAAAATGTGTTTTCACTAATCCAGGAGCTATAGAATTAACCCTGATATTTTTTTCTCCAAGTTCTAGTGCATAATTTCTTGTCATTTGATTCATTGCAGCCTTAGACATGGCATATGTGCCTATGAATTTACTACCAGAATTTGCAACCACAGAAGATATTAATATGATCGAACCCCCTCCATTTTTAATCATATCAGGAATAGAAAAATTAATTAGCCACATGGGGCCTTGAAGGTTTGTTTTCATGATTTTCTCAAAAATACTATCTTCAACTTCTGCCATTGGACCATAGGCAGGATTAGATGCTGCATTACAAACGAGTATATCAACAGGACCTAGTTGAGAATGACATTCTTTAATAAGATTCTTAACTTGAAGTTTATCTGAAACATTACAAGAGAAGGCAATTGCTTTACCACCACCTGAATTAATTTCCTTTGCAACATCATTACAAGCTTTACTATCTCGACTTGTAATAACAACCTTTGCACCAGCCTCTGATAATGACCTTGCAATTGACTTACCAATACCCCTAGAGGAACCAGTTACTATCGCTACTTTTCCTGATAAATTAAAAAGATACATACTTTCACCTACTTAAATAAATCACTTTCTTGTCGTATTGAATATCTCGATTCCCGCCAACCTTTTTCTTCATCAGACCTTGTAAAGTTCTGTATAACAAGTACTACAATACCAACTGCAATAATTGTTAGCATTAATTTTGTATATAAATCTGTTTTCATTATGTCACTTCGTTTAGATCAAAATGTCTCTGAAGAGATAATTTTATCACCTATTGGCTTTCCAAGAAGCTCCATATCCTTCATTACAATATTTCCTCTTACAATAGTTGAGATTGGCCATCCTGTTACTTCTAAACCATCGTAGGGTGTCCAAGATGAGCGAGAAGCAATCCAATTATTTTCAATCACTTTTTTCTTTTTTAAATCAACTATTGTTAAATCGGCATCATAACCCAAAGCTATTCTACCTTTATTAACAAGATTATATATCCTTGCTGGACCGTAGCTTGTTAAATCAATTAGTCTAAGAAGAGATAATCTCCCAGCATTGACATGATTTAACATAATAGGAACCAAAGTTTGAACTCCTGTGAGTCCAGATGGGCTATTAGGGTATGATCTTTGTTTTTCATCTAAAGTATGAGGAGCATGGTCTGAACCAATACAATCAACTATCCCTTTTTCAATAGCTTTCCATAAAGCCTGTTGATGATATTTAGTTCTTATCGGAGGATTCATTTGGGCTAAAGTACCTAATCTTTCATAAGCTTCAGGGGAAGCTAAAGTTAAATGTTGAGGAAGCACCTCAACAGTAGCTATATCTTTATAATCCTTAAGAAACTCCATTTCATTTGCAGTTGAAATATGAAGAGTATGGACTCTTCTATTATTTCTTTTTGCAATTTTAATTAATTTCTTAGTTGCAAATAAAGCTGATAACTCATCTCTCCATTCTGCATGCTTTGAAACATGAGGTTTTCCAGAAATTATCTCTTGCCTCTCTTCAAGTCTTTCTTGATCCTCACAGTGGACTGCAACTCTTCTAAAACCACTTTGTAAAACACCTTCAATATCTGAATCATCACTTACCAGCAAGGACCCTGTAGATGAACCCATAAACATTTTTATCCCCGCAACCCCCCTTCTCTTTTCAAGTTTAGAAAGTGAGTTAATATTTTCGGGGCATGCACCTACAAAAAAAGAATAATCAACCCATGATGTTTTTTCAGCTCTTGAAAACTTATAATCTAATGCATGATCATCTATTGTTGCAGGATCAGTATTAGGCATCTCAAAATAACCTACTACGCCTCCTAAAGCAGCTCCCCTACTCCCACTTTCAATATTTTCTTTATGCTCCAACCCAGGTTCTCTAAAATGTACCTGGGTATCAATTACCCCAGGAATAACGGTTAAATTTTTTGCATTTATTATTGTTTTTGCTTTTCCTGGGTCAAGCTGACCAAAGTCCACAAACTTTTCATCTTTAATAGCCACATCTACTTGAGAAGGACCACTTGGAAACCAAACATTCCCACCTTTTATTAATAAATCATATGATTCCAAAATTTTCCTCCCATATGGCTAACTATTTTCAGAGAGCACTTCAAAAATATTTCCTTTATAACTTACACCAGCAATATGACACTGGTGCCATATAGAATAGAAGAGAAGTATCCATGCTCTTTGAACATTCTTTTTATCCATATTATTAAATATCTTTAATACAACCTCTTTTTTACAAAAACTCTTTACTCCAGCTTGATCTGAGACAAGATTAGCTAATCTACTCCCACTTTGAGCAATCCAATTACCTATAGGTACAGAAAACCCACTTTTTTTAGTAAAAGGTTGAGTTTCTGGAAAAAATTTATTCAACCATAATCTTATTATCCACTTCCCTAATCTTCTTTGGATCTTCAAGTTATCAGGCAGATGAAATAAAAAAGATGCTATCTCCTTGTCCAAAAACGGAACCCTTCCTTCTATACCATGAGCCATGAGACATCTATCCACCTTAATTAGTAAATCATTAACTAGCCAATGTTCTAAATCTAAGAGTTGCATTTTTTTTAGCCTATTTAAACCTATTCTATTTTGATTGATGATATTATCAACTAAGATTTCCGAACTCCAAGAATCTAAGCTATTGTAAAAAATTGAAGAATTCCTAAATATATGCTCTGACCATGGACTCTTTGCAAATGGCCATATTTTCATACCCCTCCTGTATCTTCCATATCCAGCACCTAATTCGTCACCACCTTCTCCACTAAGTACAACCTTAATATCATTTGAGAGCTTTTTAGCTAAAATATAAGTAGGTATTATAGCGTAATCAGCTACAGGGTCATCCATGGAAAAAATAATTTCGGGTAAAATAGAAAAGAAATCATTATAATTCATTTCAAATGAATAATGTTTAAATCCAAATAAGCTTGAAATTCTTTTTGCTTTCTCACGTTCATCTAAGTCACTTCTTTTATCATAACCTATTGTATAAGAAGTGATATTATTATCGCAAAACCTAGACATGCCACTTAATATAGCTGTAGAGTCTACACCACCAGACAAAAACAAACCCACTGGCACATCAGAACGTCGATGCTTATCTAATGTTTCCATCCATAGATTATCAAATTTATCTATAGAGCCATCAACAGAATTAATATTAAAATTATTCTTTATATTTTTATCAAATTTACTTAAGGTTCTTCTTTCTATAACTTTACTATTTTTTATTACTATTGTCTCACCGGGAGATAACCTTTTTACATTTTTTAATAAAGTTTCTTTTTTTGGAATAAATTGAAAAGCAAATAAATCATTCCTAGACTTTATATCTTCTTCTCTTTTTAACAATCCAGATTTTACAAAGGAAAAAGGTTGAGAAGAAAACCAAAAAATTTTTTCTGTCTCAAGAGTATAGAGTGGTTTTATGCCAAACATATCTCTCGATAAAATTAAGATTTCCTTTTCAATATCAAATAAAGCAAAACTATACATCCCCTGAATATGCTTGACGAAATCCAAACCATAGACTTTATACAAGGCTAGAATAGATTCACTATCACTGCCGGTAGAGAATTTAAATTTATTAAATTTTTTGCGAACCTCAAGATCATTGTATACTTCTCCATTAGCGATAAGAACATTTCCGAAATTATCCTTTATTGGTTGTGTTCCATTATGAAGGTCTATAATTGATAATCGAGTATGAACTAGCCCATATGACTTATAAAAATAATCACCATAACCGTCTGGACCTCTATTTAGTAAAGAATCTTGAATATCTCTCATAGTTTGCTTTGAAGGCAAATTTTCACTTTGAGCTGAGTAACCTGCAATTCCACACATTTCAATCTACAACAAATTACATATTCTAGGATTTAGTATAAGAAATAACTTTTGAAAAAAGATTCAGATATTGCGGAACCGTAATATTAGGAGAATATGTTTGAGAGAAGTTATTATACCCCTCCTCACCAATTTTTTTGGCAAAGACTTTGTCCTCCTTAACTTGCTTAATTGCTTGAGAAAACCTTGTAATATCATCAATAGGAACTAGAAGGCCATTTTCATTATGAGTAATTAATAAACCAGGACCAACGCTATCACATGCAATCACTGGTTTTCTCTGAGCCCAGCCTTCAAGCACTTGTACTCCAACATAATCTTTTTTAGATGGGCATACGACTATATCAGAAGCAGAAACAACTGAAGCTGCATCCTTACTCCATGTAATAAATCTGGTTCTTGGTTTTATCCCTTCTTCCCTAGCCATCACTTCAAGGTTCTTCATGTGATTGCCGTCTCCAAGAATCCAAAAATATACCCCCGATAACCTCGCAATAGCCCTCATCAAGTTTTCAATACCCTCATCTGAAGGTAAAGGGCCAATTAATATTGCAACAATTGATGTATTAGGCGTGAAGAATCTTTGTCTGTTCACTGGCTCTTGTTTGCTAGGAAGAATTATTGGAGGCATAACACTAATCCTACTTCGGGGCCACCCAGCTTGAACCGCAGGTTCTGTCCTTTGAGAGTTAAGAGAAAATAAATGTGCACAAGACTCATATTTATATAACGCAAAATCTTTGTTTACATATGCAATGTGATTTCTTTTAATTTCACAAAGAAAAAATGAGACATCTGAGGTCCAACTAACTATAATATCAGGATCAAAAGTCTCAATTGCCAAATATAATTTCTTTTTACTTGAAAAATCAAACCTTGGTTTTATAGGTAG
>NZGX01000034.1 GCA_002691085.1 Rhodospirillaceae bacterium
ATAAACATTTTGGAGCCAAAAATGAAAGTGCCTGAATTAATGAAAAATATTGATATAGTTAATCAAGGAGAAAGTTATTCTCTCAATGTCTCAAAAGCTAAAACTCCGAAGTTGGGAAAAGGAGAAGTTTTATTAAAAGTATTTTCATCTGGTATAAACAGAGCTGATATATTCCAGTCCCAAGGTAAATATCCCCCACCCTCAGGAGCAAGCAATATTTTAGGACTTGAGGTCTCCGGAGAGGTTATAAAAAAAAGTGCAGATGTACATACCTTAAATATAGGTGATAAAGTCTGTGCCCTATTAAGTGGTGGAGGCTATGCTGAATATGCATCTGCTCATTCTGAGTTATGCTTTCTTATACCAGAAAATATAGATAAATTTTCTGCATCTGCACTCCCTGAAGCAATCTTCACTATTTGGCATAATATTTTTCAATTGGGAAATTTAACCAAAAATGAAACAATATTAATTCATGGGGGAAGCAGTGGAATTGGTACAATGGGGATACAAATTGCCAAAATCTTTAAGAATAGAATAATAGTAACTGCTGGAACTGAGGAAAAATGTGAAGCTTGTATAAATTTAGGTGCTGATGAAGCTATAAATTATAGAAAGAATGATTTTTTATCATATATTCAAAATAATGTTCCTACAAAAAGAGTAGATGTTATTCTTGATATGGTTGGCGGAGAATATATTGAGAAAAATATTAGGTTATTAAGGTATAATGGTAGATTAATATTCATAGCGTTCATTAACGGCTCAAAAGTAAATATAGATCTATTAAAAGTTATGACTAAGAAATTAATAATCACTGGATCAACATTAAGGTCCCAAAGTTTAGAAAATAAAATTGAAATTGCTAAGTCTATTAGGAAAAATTTATGGCCTCTTGCAAAATCTGGGCATATAAAGCCTGTTATAGATAGCACATATTCTTTTACTAAGGCCATGGAAGCTCATAATAGAATGAAATCAGGGGAGCATATTGGAAAAATATTATTGATTAACAAATAAAACACTTACTTTAATTGACTATAAGTTTCTTCTAATATAGTAATTTTAATAAATCCCAAGATATACATGAAAGGTATTTTATGTCTTTACCCATTATGCCAAAAGCAACAGCAGTTTGGCTTGTTGAAAATACAGCTTTAACCTTTGATCAAATAGCAGATTTCACTGGTATGCACGAGTTAGAAATACAGGCTATAGCAGATGGTGAAGTAGCAAGTGGTATAGTTGGAGAAAATCCTTTAACTAATGGAGAACTGACATCCGATGAAATAAAAAGGTGTGAGGAAAAACCAAATTCAAAACTGAAAATTAGTAAATCCAACCTCCCAAAACCAAAAATTCGATCCAAGGGTGCTAGATACACCCCTGTATCAAAGCGTCAAGAAAGACCAGATGCAATTTCTTGGATTCTAAAGAACCACCCAGAACTCTCTGAAGCACAAATTTGTAGGTTATTAAGAACTACAAAACAAACAGTAATTTCTGTGAAGGACAAGACGCACTGGAATGCTCAAAATATAAACCCTCAAAACCCTGTCATACTTGGGCTTTGTAATGAGGCAGAATTGCAAAAAGCTGTTTCTAAAGCAAATAAAAAGAAAAAAAAACTAGAAGAAATTGAAAGTAAATAAATATATCTTCAAAGTACCTTGCTATACATGTTTATTAAATTGCCCCAAGCAACCTCTGCTTGCGAATAATCAAACATTGAACTATCAGAAACGCACCACCCATGTTTCATTGTATCGTATACTTCTATCTCAGCTTCTAAATTTGCTTCATCAAAGCTCTTACGCAGATCATTTTTTACAGTTGGGTTTCTTTTATCATCATCAGAAGCAATAGCTATGTAAAATTGTGATTTAGAATTTTTTATTAAAAGATGTGGACTATTTTCGTCTTCAGTGACTAAACCACCACCATGAAATGAAGCTACTGCAGAAATTAAGTCCGGATAGTAAGATGCAGACCGGAATGCTAATGGACCTCCCATACAGTAACCGCTTACACCCATTCCACGAGAATTATCAACTGAGCTATGACCCTTTAAGAATTTCACAAAAGATGAAGTGTCCCTCTCAGCTGCGTCTTTTTCAACTAATAATTTCATCATTGCAAAGACCTCTTTCCTATGCTCAGGATTGGAATAATTAAAATCCTCTCTTGGGGCAGGTGACGGAGATGATCTATAAAAAGGATTTGGTATTAAAACCACATAGCCTTGTGAAGCAAGTCTCTTACCCATTAACTTAAATGATTGGCGCAAACCTCTAATATCTGTCCATATTAATGCAGCTGGGAACTTACCTTCTTTTGGGTAAAATAATACTGCATCACAAACACCATCTTCTGTTTTAATACTGATGGCTCGCTCAGTTATATCAGGATATTTTGAAGAGAGGACTCTTGCTGGTAACAAAAGACTAGCAAGGACTGATGAAAAGTTAAATAATCTCCTTGTAATTCTGATGCCCCGGGAAGAACAGGACATGCAACCGTCAAGAATTTTATTTTCTTTCATATAAGTAACCCCTTTAGATACGTAATATAAAATAAAATTTAAAAGATTAATAATAAACTATCCAAAATTTATCACAAATTAACTTATAATCCTATTATATACATTAACTAGATGTATATGGTATATATAAACTTAATATTTTGCATAGAAACTTAGATAATAAGGGAGCGTAATAGTTTTGTCCTTGCCTTTAATAGGAATTGTAATGGGTAGTCAGTCTGATTGGGCTACTATGAAGCATGCAGCTTCAGTTCTTGATGATTTTAATATAAGTCATGAAAAGAAAATTGTTTCTGCCCATCGAACACCTGAACGTCTCTATGAGTATGCCAAGTCTGCTCAAGAAAGAGGTATTAAGATTATTATTGCCGGTGCTGGAGGTTCAGCACATTTACCGGGGATGATAGCTTCATTGACTGAGCTACCTATACTAGGTGTACCAATAAAATCTAAATCCCTCAGTGGATTAGACAGTCTTTTGTCAATTGTTCAAATGCCCTCAGGGATTCCTGTGGGAACCCTTGCAATAGGTGAAGCTGGTGCAAAAAATTCTGCTATTTTAGCTATTTCAATTCTTTCTCTTTCAGATAAAGAGCTTTTAAAAAAATATACTTCTTGGAGGTTAGATCAAACAAATTCAATCGAAGAAGAACCAAATATATTTAATCAAATTTAATAAAGTAAATAATTAAGTGTCTAACTTTATAAAACCGGGCAGTACAATAGGAATTCTAGGAGGAGGACAATTAGGAAGGTTCTTGTCCTTATCTGCAAGTAAACTAGGTTACAAAACTTTTATATTTTGCCCAGATGTCAAAAACCCTGCATCTCAAATTTCTAATTTTCACACGTACAACAGTTATGATGATAAAAAAGCTTTAAAAAGGTTTTCTCAATACGTTGATGTAGTTACTTTTGAGTTTGAAAATGTTCCTGTTAGTTCTCTAGAATATTTAGAAAATTATACCGTAGTAAGACCAAAACCAAATATTTTAGAGATAGCCCAAGATAGAGTAAAAGAAAAAACATTTTTTAATCAGATCGGTTCGAAAACAACCGAATGGCTTCCAGTTAATGATATTAATGATTTAAGAGATAAAATTGAAAAAATTGGTTATCCCTCTATTTTAAAGACATCAAGATCTGGATATGATGGTAAAGGACAATGCGTAATTCGCTCGAAACAAGATATTGTAAAATCATGGAATAAGTTATTTAATAAAGAAATAATAAGNAAATCTGACTCATCAGTTGCTATAATAGAAAAAGTTGTAGATTTTGAATGTGAAATATCTGTAATTGTTTCAAGAGACCTTAGTGGTAATGTCTTTGCATTTGAACCCACAGAGAATGTACATAAAAACCAAATTTTAGTAAAGTCATTAACCCCAGCGAATATACCTGAAAAAATAAAAAAAGAAGCAATTCAAGAAGCAAAAAAAGCAGCGTTTGAAATTGATTTAGTAGGCATAATGGCATTAGAAATGTTTGTAGTAAGAAATAAGGAAATCTTAATTAATGAGATGGCCCCGAGGCCTCATAATTCTGGACATTGGACGATTGATGCATGCTCACCTGATCAATTCACTCAACAAATTAATTGTATTTGCGGCTTAATTTCAAACCAACCAGTTAGGCACTCAGATGCAACAATGGTAAACCTTCTAGGTAATGATATAAATAAAATTGAAAAACACTTAATTTTAGAAAACACACACATATATAATTATGGCAAAGAAACTTCATTACCTAATAGAAAAATGGGCCATGTAACAAACATAAAGCCAATAAAATAATTAATTTTTCGAAATTATTCTTTTACCTGTTTAAAACCAAGTTGACGAAATAAATGTGCCAAGTCTGAATTACCCCACCGTTCAACAACTTTTCCGTTTTCAAGCCTATAAATATCTGTAGCTGTAATTGAATATGCTTTACCCGTTGGAGGATAACCGAAGAGTGGAGTATTATCGTGGCTATGGATTGTAGTCCTAACAACAACAAAATCATCAACACATAAAATTAATTCATCTTCTAAGACTCTTTCGGGATTATTTTTCTTTGACCTCTCCCACATCTTACGCATCTTTTCTGGGGTAGCAATAGAACCAGGTCCGCCTCCATCATTATTGTGAGAAATAATCTTATCACTATAAAACTCTTCAACCCTTGTTGTATCCCTATCAGAAAATAAAACCTTGTGTATTTGGAGATACGTATTAAGGTTTGTCTCCTGCCCTTCGCAATGGATTCTCACCTCACTGTAGGATGAGGAAGAAAAAAATATCAATAAAATATTTAAAAAAGCTATTATGCGCACTNTATATTTCCTTATAAAATNTGATAGTTATAAACTACTTTTTGTAATAAAGTATATCGCTAGTAATCACAAGTCTACTAATCATGTAATGTAACTCTTTGGGAATTAAAAATATGTCAGGACCACTAAGTGGTGTTAAAATATTAGAATTAACTGCTGTTGTGCTCGGTCCTTGGGCATGTCAAATGTTAGCAGATATGGGTGCAGACGTAATTAAGATCGAATCTCCCCAAGGTGATAGCAATAGAAATCTAGGTGAAGTTAAAAATAAAAAAGGTATGGCTGCCTTATACCTTACTTGTAACAGAAACAAGAGAAGCCTTGTCTTAGATCTTAAGAAAAAAGATGGACACTCCGCGTTTCTTGAACTTGTAAAGAAAGCCGACGTCGTTATTCATAACAATAGACCTCAAGTTATGCAAAAGCTAAAAATTGATTATGATACTTTAAAAACGATTAATCCTCAGATAATCTTTTGTGGTTCTTATGGGTATAGCAAAGAAGGACCTTATGGAAAAAAGGGTGCATTAGACGACTCGATTCAAGCTGTTTCGGGAATTGCAATGTTGAATAACCTAGTATTGGGTGAACCAAGATATTTACCTACTGTAGTTTGTGATAAAACAACTGCAATGGCTGTCGTCCAAGGAGTAACAGCAGCTCTTTACCACAGAGAAAAAACTGGATTAGGGCAACAAATAGAAGTTCCTATGTTTGAAACAATGGTTTCTTTTCTGATGGCGGAACATCTTTGGGGATATACTTTCGATCCTCCTATAGGAGAACCTGGTTATACTAGATTAATGAGTTACCACAGAAAACCATACAAAACGCAAGATGGTTATATAGCCATCCTGCCCTATCTTGATTCTCACTGGGAAATTTTTTGTAACTTATCTAACAGAGGAGATCTGTTAAGAGATAAGCGTTTTAGTAGCTTATCGCAAAGAGTTAAGAATATAGATGATACTTATAAAGAAACTGCTAAAACCATGTTAAATAAAACCACAAAAGAGTGGCTTGAAATATTTGAAAATACAAGTGTTCCAACAATTTCAGTAAATGACCTCAAAGATCTAATAAACGATGAACATTTAGAAAGTACAAAGTTTTGGAAAACAATTAATCATCCAACTGAGGGAAAATTGAGAACACCAGCATTTCCAATTAATTTTTCAGAAACACCCTTTTCAATCAGGAGACATCAACCCAACCTTGGTGAGCATTCAATGGAGGTACTTCTTGAAGCGGGTTTAGAGCTAGAAGAAATAGAAAAGATGTTAAAGAGTGGAGCTACAAAATTAGCTGACTAAATTAGACTAGGAAGCTTTCTTAGAAATATTAGTTAAATTTTTTATTATCCTGTGTAATGTTTCATTTATTCTAGTCTTAACTTTTGGTATTTGAAGAACTTCTTCAACCCGCCTATCAAGAAACTCCCATGTTTTCTGATCATCCTTAGAATTGTCATCCAACCAAAAAATAAGTGTAGTTGAATAAACCCCAAGAAGGAGTCCACGTTTAGTATAAAAATTAAAATCAACTGACCTATCACCTGCACTTTTCCAGATCGAATCAGAGGTCTTCATCAAGGAACAAGATAGAAGAGTATCAGAAGACGGCATTATGAGAATTGGTAATGTCCTTTTTATTGCTACTTTATAACTTTTCCATCTTTCAAGGCGGACTCTGATAATTTTTTTTATTTTTTCTCTTACTTTTAGTTCTTGAATTTCTACTTTGGATAAATCCTCTAGCATTAATTTTTCTGATATATCAAACCAATATCTTAAAAAATCAGCCCTACCATTTGGAAAAAAAACTCTAATTTCATTATTCGTGAAAATGCCTTCTCTGGAATAAGAATCAAAAAAATTTTTGCTCCAACCGTTTAAATTAATATCATCTAGAACATAATAAAGAAATTTTTGTTTTCTATCCTGATTAATTTTCACAAAATATTTCCTTTGATATATTCAAACTAAAAAAATTAACTTTCTTCTTTTTCATCAGAAATTGTTTCAACAAACGAAAGAGTTGATAAATCAACCATTCGCATCGGATAGAGAATACCGTCAAGATGGTCACATTCATGTTGGACAACTCTTGCATGATAACCACTTGCATCCCTTTCTCTTAGAGAACCATCTAAATCTTGGTAAGAGTAAGTAATATTTCTCCATCTAGGCACAATTCCAGCAAGACCAGGAACAGAGAGGCATGACTCCCAATCCTCATCCATACTTTCAGATTTGGGACGAATAATTGGGTTAATCATCTTTGTTAAAGGAACTTCCTTACCGTTATTTCTTGATTCTGGAACAAAAAAAATAACGACCCTTAATGGAAAAAAAACTTGTGGAGCCGCTAAACCAATACCATTAGAGTCTTCCATTGTTTCGATCATATCTTCAAATAATCTATTAATCTCAACTTCATCGAAATTCGTAATCTCTTGGGCTCTATTTTTTAGTATTTTGGAACCCATTTGAGCTATTTTTAGAACTGCCATATTTATTACTTTTAGAAAAATTAAAAAAATTACTATTTGAGTATAAATACTACATATATTTAGAATATAATGACTAATCAATACTTCACAAGCCTAATTTGCTGTGATATACCCCCCAGTTTAGTATTTTCACTTATGATGATACTTTGTATATATTGGCTTTTTAAGGAGTAATGTTCTGGTTCAGGTAGTTGTGCGAGAAAATAATGTTGATCAAGCTTTAAAAGCTCTCAAGAAAAAGATGCAAAGAGAAGGCGTTTTTAGGGAAATGAAGCTTAGAAAGTCATATGAGAAGCCTTCAGAAAAAAGAGCAAGAGAAAAATCTGAAGCCGTCAGAAGAGCTAGAAAGCTTGAGAGAAAGAGAATTGAAAGAGATGGATTCTAAAATCATGCTCCCAAGCAGAGATCATTAAGAAAAATAAAGTGTATCTATAATGATTGAACGATATTTTCAGTCATAGACTTTGCATCTCCAAAAAGCATCATTGTGTTTTGTCTAAAAAATAGTTCATTATCAACCCCAGCATAACCTGCAGACATCCCTCTTTTTACAAAAAGAACAGTCTTGGCTTTCTCAACATCTAAAACAGGCATTCCATAAATTGAACTACTAGGGTCTGATTTAGCAACAGGATTAGTTACATCATTAGCACCTATAACGTAGGCTACATCAGCTGTACCAAATTCATTATTTATCTCTTCAAGTTCAAATACTTCATCATATGGCACATTTGCTTCTGCAAGAAGCACATTCATATGACCAGGCATTCTTCCCGCTACAGGATGAATTGCATAACTTACCTCAACACCTTCACTTTTTAATTTATCAGCTAATTCTCTAACTGCATGCTGAGCCTGAGCAACGGCCATTCCATAACCCGGGACTATAATTACTTTTGAAGCATTTGACATTATAAATGCAGCATCCTCACCTGCTCCAGAATTAACAGACCTATCACCTTTAACTGATGATGAAACTGTATCTCCATCACCACCAAAGCCACCCAGAATTACATTAAAAATTGAGCGGTTCATTCCTTTACACATTATATATGAGAGTATTGCACCAGAAGCGCCTACTAAAGCCCCAACGATAATTAATAATGAATTACCCAGTGTAAACCCTATTCCAGCAGCTGCCCAACCCGAATATGAGTTTAACATTGAAACAACAACTGGCATGTCAGCACCACCTATAGGAAGTACTATTAAAAAACCTAAAGCAAAACTTAAAAAAGCAATTACAAGAAATAAATTTAAATCTTGTGTCTTACAAAAAAAGAAAACTAAGAAAAATAAAGTAATAAGCTGTATTAGATTTAGCAAATGTTGCCCTGGGAATACTAGAGGATTACCCGACATAATACCCCTTAGTTTTGCAAAAGCTATTACTGAACCTGAAAAAGTAATAGCCCCTATTGCTAAACCTATAGACATTTCAATTAAGCTAGAAATTTTTATTTCGCCTTGAGTACCAATACCATAAGACTCTGGTGATAAGAAAGCAGCGAAAGCAACTAATACCGCTGCCATTCCTACTAAACTATGAAATGCAGCAACTAATTCAGGAAGTGATGTCATCTCAATTTTTTTTGCTATAACTGTTCCTATAAAACCTCCTATAGCAATTGCTATTATAATCCATAAATAATCTTGAACAGCAGGGGAAATAAATGTTGTAACAACAGCTATAGTCATTCCAACCATTCCTAAGGTATTACCTTGTCTAGATGTTTCAGGAGAGGAGAGGCCCCTTAAGGTTAATATAAAAAATACACCTGAAACAAGATATGCAAAAATAGTAAAGCTATCTGACATGGTTTACCTACTTAACTTTCTTTTTAAACATTGCAAGCATCCTCTGGGTAACTATGAATCCACCAAAAATATTAACAGACGCTAATATTACTCCGAAAAAACCAAGCATCTTAGATATAGAGAAGCCATTTGGACCAGAAGCAATCAACGCCCCAACAATTATTACAGAAGAGACAGCGTTGGTTACAGCCATAAGAGGTGAATGAAGAGCTGGAGTAACACTCCACACAACATAAAAACCAACAAAAATTGCTAAAACAAAGATAGTAAAAAGATACCAAAATTCATTACTTGCACTAGCGGACTGAACTAATAGTGTTAGACTTTCTGTTTTTTCAACATTATTCATTATTAAACCTACTTTTTAAGATTTGTATTTGTAATTGCATTATTTCTAGTAACTAAAGTTCCCTTGATAATTTCATCCTCCCAGTTAATTTCTAAGGACTGGTTATCTTTATTAATAATTAAATTTATAAAATTTAATATATTCCTTGCAAATAATGAACTTGCATCCCTTGATAATAATGCAGGCATATTAGAATGCCCTATAATTATTACACCATTTTCTGTTGTAATTACTTTGTCTTTTACTGAACCTTCAACATTTCCACCAGCTTCAACAGCTAAGTCAACTATAACAGAACCAGTTTTCATTCTCTCAACCAATTCCTTAGTAACAAGTGTAGGTGCATCCCTGCCCGGTATTAGAGCTGTAGTGACAATAATGTCAGATTTAATAACCTCTTTTCTGACTGCTTCTGCTTGCTTATTTTTAAAGTCTTCACTCATTTCTCTAGCATATCCGCCATCAGTCTCTGCAGCCTTCATAGCCTCTTCGTCTACTACAATAAATTTACCCCCCAGACTTTCAACTTGCTCCTTAGCCGCATATCTTACATCTGTTGCTAAAACAACCGCGCCAAGCCTTTTTGCAGTTGCAATAGCCTGAAGACCAGCAACGCCAGCACCAAAAACAAGAACACGAGCTGGCGCAATAGTGCCTGCAGCAGTCATCATCATAGGCATTGCACCATTAAATACTGATGAAGCTTCAACTATTGCTTTATATCCAGAGAGATTAGATTGAGAAGACAAAATATCCATCGATTGCGCACGAGTAATACGAGGCATTAATTCCAATGCGAAGGCTGAGATCCTTTTTTCAGCTAATTTTGATATAACCTTAGGATTAGAATATGCTTGTAGATTAGCAATTAATATTACTTCTTCGGCAAATAGGTCAACCTCATCAATATCTGAGGAACAAACGGGACAAGCAACTTTTAAAATTACTTTAGCATCTTTTAGCGTATCAGAGACCGTACTTGTTATGTCTGCACCAGATTGAGCATATAATTCATCTGAAAAATTAGATAATTTCCCAGCATTCGTCTCCACACATACGGAACAACCCATATTAACTAATTTTTTTACTGTTTCAGGGGTTGCCGCAACTCGTGTTTCCCCTTGCCTAATTTCTCTTAGAACTGCTATCTTCATATATAATCCAAAACATTGATATTTACCCCCTCATATGCACTATCAATTACCATTTGTGAAGAGCGCAGTAATAATAATTTAAAGAAAATAATAAAATATTGTAGTTGTCATTGCGATATTGTAGTTGATTAAGCAAAATAAAACAGATTTGAGTTTTATTACGTATAAAGGTTATTAAATAATTATACTGTACTAATTAAATTTAATAGGATTGCATGACTTTGACAGATAAAAACCATTTTCCAGCCAAATATGGCCTATACGACCCACAAAACGAAAAAGACAGTTGCGGGGTAGGATTTATTTGTAACATTAAAGGTATTCCAAGCAGAGATATTGTTGAAGAAGCCAAGGAAATGAACAAATGCATGGAACATCGTGGTGGGGTTGGCTATGAAAAGAATACAGGCGATGGTGCAGGAATTCTTTGCGGCATTCCTCATGGATTTTTTAAATCCAAATTAAAGTCATCACATTCTATTACCCTCCCAGAAATAGGCAAATATGGCGTTGGAAATGTATTTTTACCAACAATGAAAAACGACTACGAACATTGTAAGAGAATCATAGAAAAAAACATAATAGATGCTGGTCAAGAGCTAATATCGTGGCGAGAACTTCCCATTTCGCCAGAAAGTTCTGACATTGGTAACGCTGCAAAAAAAGCCATGCCCAAATTTGTTCAGATCTTCATTAAAAGTTTGGAAATTAATGAAGATGATTTCGAGAGAAAACTTTATCTAATAAGAAAAGGGTCTACCCACGAAATAAGAAAGAACCAAAACATTAACCAAAAATCATATTTTTATGTATGTTCTTTGTCATCAAGAGTTGTTGTTTACAAAGGAATGTTAACACCTAAACAATTGTTTGAATTCTACAATGACCTTGAAGATAAGACTTTCACTTCACATTTAGCAATGGTTCACTCAAGGTTTAGTACAAACACATTTCCATCATGGGATAGAGCACAACCGAACAGGTTTATGAGCCATAATGGCGAGATTAATACACTGTTGGGAAATAAAAATTGGATGAATGCTAGGCAGGGAGTATTAAAATCATCATTATTTGGCAACGACCTTAAAAAACTATTTCCCATAGTTGAGCCAGATTGTTCTGACTCTGGTACATTTGATAATGTTCTAGAGTTTTTGTTGATGTCAGGAAGGACCCTTCAAGAGTCTATCTTAATAATGATACCTGAAGCGTGGCAACAAGACTCCTCAATGAATGCAGAAAAACGTGCATTTTATGAATATAATTCCTGTCTTATGGAGCCATGGGATGGACCTGCATCAATTGCATTCACTGATGGAAAATATATAGGAGCTGTCCTCGATAGAAATGGTCTCAGACCAAGTAGATATTACCTTACTAAAGACGACAAATGCATAATGGCTTCAGAGGTTGGTGTTGTTAAAGTAGATAGTAAAAATATTTTATCTAAGGGAAGACTG
>NZGX01000035.1 GCA_002691085.1 Rhodospirillaceae bacterium
AATAGATTTATAATTAAAATCATTAACGCAGCCCCAACGGCTCTTTGCTTTACTTCTGATACAGCTTGTATTGTTGCATAAAGTATCGGGCCTTGGAATACCCCTATAAAAGAAGGTATTATAAACCACAAAAAAGAACCAGTATGATTTGGCCATAAGAGTACTAATGAATAAAATGGTGCGGCGCATAATTGTGCAAATACACAAATTAATATAGGGGCATGAACTCCTTTTTTGCTTACCTTGTCGGCAAGAAATCCTCCTGCTAAGGTCCCAAATGCATGAGGTATCCCATTTGTAAAAGCAAGCCACCTTCCTATTTCAGCAGGCATTAATCCATGACTTCTCTCATAAAATGAGGGCATCCAAATAAGTGTTGATACTAAAATCAGTCCGTACATGCTTCCACCTAGAACCATAAATTTGAAGGTATTTCTTTTCCAAAGAATCCTAAAGCTTTCTAATGTAGAATAATCATTATGAGAATTTTTTTTATTTTGATCAGAAAAACCTCTGGGTGGCTCCTTAAGTGTGTAGTAAGTAACCAACGCAACCAAAATCCCAGGCAAACCAAATGCATAAAGTGCTATCCTCCATCCATATTCTTCTACTATCCATCCCCCCGCTAAGAAACCAACGAAAACGCCAATAGGGGAGCCCAATCCATAGATTGCAAGAGCAGATGTTCTCTCTTCTTTTGGGTAATAATCAGAAATTATTGAATGTGATGGAGGGGTGCACCCTGCCTCTCCTATGCCAACTAAGACCCTATAAATTGCAAACTGAGTAAATGACTTAGCGGTTCCACATAATGCTGTCATGAGGCTCCACGCTACAAGAGCTAATGCAATAATATTTTTACGCGAATACTTATCAGCGAGACGTGCAATTGGGATTCCAAGGCAAGCATATAGTATAGTAAATGCAGCACCTGAAATAAAACCAATTTGCGTGTCAGATAAATTAAGATCATCTTTGATGTCAGGAATTAGGATTCCTATCATAAAACGGTCTGCATAGTTAAAAACTGCTATGAGTAAAAGAATAAATAAGACATAATTCTTGTATGCTTTTGAATATGTAATATTTTGATCAGATTTAGATTTAGTATAATCCATTGTTTAATTCTTTAAGAATTTTCTAATTAAATTGGAAGCTGTTTCGGGTTGTTCAATTACTAAGTAGTGTCCGCACTTTTCAATAACTTTAACCTGACAATTTGAAGTACTTTTAGAGAATTCTAGCATTCCACTACCACTGTTAGAAGTTTTGAAGGGCGTCATATTATCTTCGTCTCCAGAAAGCACAAGTATAGGTAATTTTATTTTTTTTGCCATATACGACAAGTCTGACTTTTCAATCATTTTGGTTCCATTTATAAATGCATCGGGAGTTGTTTTTTTAAATGCTTCTCTCATGGATTCTAATTGATGATCAGCCTCATTTCTGTCATAAAAACTCCTTGCAAAGCCTGCAACAGAAGTTAGGTCGGCCACTGCATCCATGCCACTCTCTAAAGCAGCCCTTTTCCATGTATTACGCATCATTTGAGCTGCATTATCATACTTGGTCAGGAAGCAACTCAATATAAGTTTATCTATAAGATCAGGATACTTGTAAGCGATAATTATCCCTATCATTGCTCCAAATGAAGTGCCATGAACATGCACCTTAGGAAAGTTGAGAGCATTTATAAAGTCACTTACTTGATCTGCGATTCCTTCTAGTCCCCCTTGACGAGTTTTACCTTTACTATCCCCATATCCGATAAGATCAAAATCAATAACTTGAAAATCATCCATCATATATGGAGTCATCTTCTCAAAGTTTCTATGTCCAAATGCTGATCCATGAATATGAACTAATGGCTCTCCCTTGCCACTAATTTTGTACCAAAAAACTTCATCTTTACTAATATTAAGTAGGGGCATGCTCTTTTACTAATTTAACTTTAATTGATTTATTAAATTTTTTATATTTTTTTCCTCATCTAAATTCCATAGACCTTTTAAAATGGTATTTATTTGATTTTCATCTATAAAGTCTTTGCAAGATTGTGAAAACAAATCTGAAAGTTGATTATCAGTCATTTGATTTTGTGGACTTCCTAAAAAGTAATCAACATTATCACTGTCTTTGCTTCCGTCCAAGTATTCTATTTCAATAGAACATCCTTCAAAGGTTTTTCTGCCTTCGTCAGGAATCAAATTAATCTTATTTCTTAAATTTAGTATTTTATCATCCTTGAATGCTTTTTCTTTCATCTCTTCTAAGGTAAACTTTCCACGAATCCATGCAGCGGCTACACAAAAACATAAATCAAATCTTGCAGTTAGCTCACTTTCTGGGNTACCAAAACGTTCCATTCTCTCATCACATATATCTTTAACTATTGGGCANACATAAAAATCAATTTTTTTAACATCTTTTCCTTTTGATCTATTTAAAATTTTCAGGATAAGCTCTACTGGTCCATGCGTAATTGTTTCCGTTGGGACAGTTTTATAGGTTTGACCAAGAATCTTCCAGTTTTTACCCATAGATGAAAGTACTTTATTAATTTTCTTTTCATTTTCATCTGAGTGGGTGACTAGCATACCTTTTTCACCTTCAAAAGCTGTTGCTGGACCATCAAAGCCTTTTTCAGCAAGTTGAAATGCATTTAGTCCAGATCTAGCCGTTGCTCCGGTAATATAAGGTAATGTCATGCTCCCAACAGAGACATAAAGGCCAAATGAGGTGCACATTGCTATAGATATTGCATTTTGTGTTTTTTCAGGTCCGATATCAGTTAAAATACTGCATGCTGCAGCTGCACCAACACTCCCAGTGAGACCTGCGGGAACATATCCTCTGAAGTACGCTGTTGGCATTAATATAGAAGCAATGGCTAACTCCACTTCAATTCCAAGTGCTAAAGATTCTAAAAAATTAAAACCAGAATATTCTCTTTGTTCTGCAACTGCCATTAGTGCAGGAAGTACTGCAGATGTTGCATGCATATAGCAGGGAATATAAGTATCATGGAAATCTAAAACCTCGAATAGTGCCCCATTAACTATTGCTGCGCTCTCTAAATCTGTTTGTCTCCCTAACCAAATTATTTTAGCTGATTTTTCTAAGTTTTCATTTTCTTTTGTCTGCTCATTTAAAATTTTTATAGCATCTGTTTTTGTTGCTCCAACTGATGCCTTAAGTTGATTTAAAAATAACCTTTTTGCTTCATGTGTAATTTCTTTTGGAACACCTCTGGCTTTCCAGTTATACATAAACTTGGTAAGTTCACTAGATACAGATTCTATCATAAAGTTTTCCTCAGCTTATGAATTCTTTTGCAACATCTCCATACATCCATTCTAACAAAAAAGGATCTTTTTGGTTTGCTGCATTAAGCGCTTGTATTGCTTGATATGCAGGATATCCTCTAAGGCCTACAATTGTAGGGTTGGAAGAATATATACTTGTGTAAACTGCCCTTACAGGATAAGCATGAATTTCTTTTACATGATCCTTTATTTGGGTTTTGTTTATATTTTTAGATAATTCCTCTCCCCTTACAAAAGTGTCTAAGACGAGTTCTATTGATGCATGATATTGTTGTTCTTTTGGATGAGTTTTAATTGGATAGCCAGCTTTTCTCTCTTTCTCCATATCGGGTGCATCAAAAAGACTTAATCTTAATCTTATCACACCATTTTGTGTTGATAAATTTAAAGACAGATTATGTAAAAAACTTCTAAAATCTTTTTCATTTGAATTTTTTCTAAAAAAAAGAACAAATGTTGGAGAGTTATAGGAACCTTGAGGTGTAGCAATCCCAGAGTTATCTACAAATGTATAAGCATTAGTATTAACCGATCTGTAGGTTGTACTTTTGTCAACAATTAGATCTATATCACCTAGTAAAGAGTTTTTTGCTTCATTCATCGGAGAAGAGTCAAATAAACTTAAGTCGTCTTGTGACTTGTATCTAACGTCTGAGGTCCACATTAATTGTTGCTTAATATCACAAGAGTAATTTATACCATCAACATGTGATAACAAATTTTCAACGACATTATCATATTGGTAATGTCTATAGTCAAAAATCCCTAATCTTCTTGATATAGCTGGACTGTGTACATCCCTCCAGTAAAGCCTAACCCAATCAATGGGAAGCTCAGATTTTTTCCAACCGCATGTAATTCTACAAATTTTAGCTTTGTTCTCGATATCACATAAAGACATTAAATATTCCTTCTGCAGAGCTTATTATTGGTGGTTTTTTAAATTAATGAGTATAGTATTTATTAAATTAAATTAAATATATATTTCAGTATTATTTTTTAATATGTGGTCGATGACTTTGAATGTTTATATTCACTTTATTAGAATGATCGTTTTAAGAAGGTAAACTTATGGAAGATAGAAGAAGTGCAGAAATTACTTCAGTGGAAGAATTTAAAAGAGGTTGGAAAATTGTACTCTTAGCTGGGATTGGCCTTGCCTGCGGACTGGGAGCAATTCCTATTTACACCTCTGGTGTACTAACTGCAAAACTAACTGTGGAGTTTTCTTGGTCAAAAGCTGAAGTGCAGGGAATTTATTCCTGGTTTACTCTAGGCAATCTCATTGCAGCTCCAATCTTAGGATGGATGGTTGATAAACGGGGTGTAAGAAATATCACTTTATTTTCTATTATTGGAATGGCACTTGGAATGGCCTCATTGGGTTTATTTACCGGACCTCTTTGGACCTTTTACTTGATAGCATTCTTAACAGCAATAGTTGGAGTTGGTACGGTTCCAATTACATGGACGAGATTAATAGTTGATTGGTTTGATGTTAGTAGAGGCAAAGCATTGGGAATAGCTCTAGCTGGCACAGGAGTTAGTGCAACTTTTCTTCCGGTTTATGCTACTTGGTTAATTACTGAGTTTGGTTGGAGATTTACGTATCTTGGTTTAGCAGCTTTGCCTGCTTTTATTGCCTTCCCTTTAGCATATTTTTTTCTTTGGGATAGAAGAGAAAATATTGATACAGGGAACAACAATGAGATCAAAGATAATTTTATGCAAAAAGGTTTAGAGGTAACTGAGGTTTTGTATGGGTACCGTTATTGGGTCATTAATTTAGCTTTCGTAATAATAGGACTTTCGATAGCAGGTTTAATATCTAATTTTGTACTTATGCTTATCGATAGAGATATCTCATTGATTGATGGTGCAAAAATAGCAGGTGTGATAGGCCCTTCTGTTATTGCAGGGCGTCTAATTACTGGTTATTTGGTTGATAGGTTTTGGGCTCCTGGTGTTGCTCTTGTCTTATTATCTTTACCTGCTATTTCATGTTTAATCTTAGCTACAGGTTTTGGTGGTGTTGGAGCTGCAATGTTTGCTGCAATTTTAATTGGTTTGGCAGCAGGCGCAGAATTCGACCTTATGTCTTTCCTTGTTAGTAGATATTTTGGCCAGAGAAACTATGGCCTTATATATAGTTTTTTATATGCTGTCTTTAAGATTAGTGCAGGAATTGGTGCTCCTTTATTTGGGTATGTAAAAGATACCTACAATACTTATGACCCCATACTTTTCCTCTCGTCTGGATTACTTATTGGAGGTTCAATGTTATTATTGACTCTGGGTAGATATAGATATTCGAATTAGTTATATGAATCAAAATGAATTAATTATAAATTAAAAAAATCTTTTGAAGCTTATTAGTATGAAGAAATTACAGAACATATATAAGAGTAAATATATTATTATTGGTGCGGGTATAGGGGGACTTTCCTTAGCATTGGCTTTACAAAAGCTTAATAAAAAAGTTCTTATTTTTGAAAAAGCACCTGAGGTTAAAGAGGTAGGTGCGGGAGTAATGTTAACCCCAAATGCTACACGTTCACTTGACTATTTGGGTGTTCTAAAAGAAATTGAAAAAGATGCTACTTTACCAAAAAGAACGGTTGTTAGACACTACAAAACAGGTCAAGAAATGAGTACAACTGATCTAGGTAACGGCTTTACAAAAAGATATGGCCATCCTTATTATGATGTTCACCGAGTGAATATACATTCTTCTCTATATAATTCAGTAAAACGAAATGACCCAGACTGCATCAAAGTTAACCACGAGCTGATTGATTTTGACCAATCGGAAAATGTTGTAACTGCTAAATTTAAAAATAATTTGGTTGCAGAGGGTGATTTTTTGATTGGTTGTGATGGTATCCATTCATTAGTAAGGAAAATTATTAAAGCATCTGATAACCCTCATTATACTGGTAACTTGGCTTGGAGAGGCCTTATGCCAATAGAGTCACTTCCTTTTCATCAACGGGGCCCAGAAATCACTATATGGATTGGTCCAAAGAAGCATGTAGTGGAATATACTGTTAAGTCTGGAAAAATTAAAAACTATGTTGCAATTTCAAATGTTAAAGATTGGCATGAGGAGGGCTGGACCGTAAGGTCCTCAGTTCACCAGGCATTAACTGAGTTTAACGACTGGCATGAAGATGTCAGAAATATAATTTCTGCTACTCCCCACAACGAGTGCTACAAATGGGGATTATTTGACAGAAACCCTCTAAGTAGCTGGAGTGAAAACAGGGTTACAATTCTTGGAGATGCAGCGCACCCCATGTTACCATTTATGGCACAAGGTGCTGCAATGTCTATTGAAGACGCAGTAGTTTTATCAAGATGTTTTTTGCAGTATGAATACCCTAAGGAGATATTTGAAAGTTATGAAGCTGAAAGAATTGAACGAACTGCATGGTGTCAGTTGCAGTCAAGGGAAGCTGGTCAGTTATTTCAAAAAATCTCCTCGCGAGAGGATTTAGATTCTGATAGGGCACAAAGAGGACGCATATTATATGAATATGATGCACCAAGAGTAAAAGTTTAAAAAACTATATGTTTAACTTATTCAAAAAGCTACTGATCTTTATTTTTTGTATCAATTGTCTAATATTACCTCTACTTTCTAAAGAGATAGTAAAAGTAGGTATTACTAGTTTACCAACATCTAGAGGGAACCCATTTAAAACAACTACCGGTTTACCAAGTCTTTATACTCACGCTGCAATGTTTGAGGGACTTACCAGAGTTAGTCAAAAGGCAATGCCAATCCCATTGCTTGCAGAGAGTTGGGAGTATGAGAATGAACTTTCTTGGTTATTTTCTCTTAGAAAAAATGTTACCTTTTCCAATGGTGAGCCATTTAATTCAGATTCGGTTGTCTTTTCATTTAATTTACTTCAGTCTGATGAAGGAAGGTCATGGAATGTAACAGCTGAGCTTGAAGGTATTTCATCTATTGAAGCCATAGATACACATACTGTTAGAATTAAAACCTCTACTCCAGATATTCTCTTGCCTCATAAAATAGCATCCTTAAAGATTGTCCCTCCTCACTACTGGAAAGAAGTTGGTGAGGAAGGTTTTGCTGAATCACCTATCGGGACTGGTCCATATATGGTTTCTTCATGGGGTGTTTCTCGAGTAATGCTCAAAAGGTTTGAGGAAGCTTGGAGGGAGTCAAATGTTGAAAATATTGAACTTGTAACTGCACCCGATGCGGTCTCTAGAATACAAGGTTTTCTCTCAGGTCGTTTTCATATTGCTGTTCAGCTTGGCCCAGATGAGGTTTATATGATTGAAGACTCAGGGCACGTTGTTAGCCGAGGCTTTGACCCAAGTATGCAGGTTCTAGCTTTTATTACTGAAAAAGAGTCTCCATTAAAGGACATTAGAGTAAGAAGAGCACTGAACTATGCAATTAACAGGGAAGTAATTGTTAGTAAATTACTTAGTAATAAAGTCCAGATGGCCACTCAAACTTCTCCAAGCTTTGCTTTTGGATGGGATCCAACTATTACAGTGTGGCCTTATGATATTGATAAAGCAAAAGAGCTTCTTGCAGCAGCGGGTTATGCAGATGGTTTTTCCTTTACTGCGGAGATACTACTCAGTGCAGCTTCATATTCCAGTCAAGTTTATCAACAAGTTGCTTCAGACCTCTCAAGAATCGGGGTAAATTTATCAATTACAAGAATTCCTGCTTCTCAGTATGCAAGAGGTGTTTATCAGGGTAAATGGAAGGGAGAAGCAATAGGAATAGATTATGGAGTTAATCCTACTCTTGACTCACTAACACCTCTTGTAAGACATTCTTGTTTTTGGTCAAAACCTTGGTTCTGTGAGCCTTCTGTAATTCCATTGATTGAGAAGGCACAATCAGCATTCAATCTTGAGGAGAGAAAAAAGTTAACTCAGGCTGTTATGAAATATCAGTTAGAATTGGCTCCAGCAATTCTACTATATGAAACTTCTAGATTTGATGCAGTAAATAAAGATTTACTTGGATATTATATAGAAGTCGGTCATATAGATTATGATAAATTATACTTTAGGAAGTAGATGGTTGATGTCGATTTTAAGTCCTAAAGATGCAAATTTTACTAGTGGTGTTGATGTATTGATTGTTGGCGGCGGTGGATGTGGTTTAACCGCTGCATTATCAGTAGACCTCGCTGGTTCTTCTGTTTTAGTTCTTGAAAAAGATAGCTCTGCATTGGGGACAACATCAATGTCAACTGGCTTGATACCAGGTGCAGGAAGCAGGTTTCAAAAAGAAATTAATATTAAAGATACTCCAGAAATATTTTTTGATGATATTAATTTAAAGACAAAAGGTCAGACTGATTTAGAAATTGCTTTTCATCTTGCAAACCAGTCAGCACGTACGGTTGAGTGGTTGGCTGATAGTTGTAAAGTACCATTATCATTGGTTAGCTCCTTTGATTATCCAGGTCATTCGCAAAAGAGAATGCATGGATCTCCAAATCGTACAGGGTCAGAATTAATGGGTGCGCTTCACGACACTATTGCATTACGGGATATTCCAGTTGTGACTGAGGCAAATGTAATTAATTTGTTTGTTGATGAGTATGACGTCGTAAAAGGTACTAGGGTGTATAGAAAAGATAGCGGAGTTGAAGACATATCCTGTAAGTCTCTAATTTTGGCCTGTTGTGGGTTTGGAGGAAATAAAGGAATGTTGGAAAAATATATACCCGAAATAGTAGATGCAGATTTTTTTGGTCATCCTGGTAATAAAGGTGATGCTCTTATGTGGGGCACACAGCTGAATGCCGCTATAGGCGATATACATTCATATCAAGGTCATGGAGGTTTAGCATATGGACATGGTGTTCCAATTCTTTGGGCACATATAATGGAAGGTGGATTTCAGGTAAATTCTAAAGGTGAAAGATTTTCAAATGAAGCTAAGGGTTACTCTGAACAGGCAAAAGAAATTCTTAACCAGCCAGATAACTTTGCTTGGAGCATATATGACAAGCGGTGTCACGACGTAATGAAAGAATTTGATGATTATCACGATGCTCTAAAAGCAAATTGTATTTTAGAGGCTAGTAGTATTAATGACCTTCTTAAGTTAACGGGTCTTTCACAGTCTCTTGAAAGAACTATTCAAGAGGTAAGAGATTTAACTTTAGGAGTCAAAGAAGATGTTTATAGTCGTGATTTTACTGGTAAACCTGTTCTTACAGAGCCTTACTTCGCAGTAAAGGTAAGTCCAGCACTTTTTCATACACAAGGTGGACTAATTGTTGACTTTAACGGTCAAGTCAAAAAGAATAATGGAAAGTTATTCCCAAATCTATTTGCTGGAGGAGGTGCAGCGCGAGGGATTTCTGGTCCGTCTTCATGGGGGTACTTGGCAGGAAATGGTTTATTAACTGCTACCTCCTTTGGGCGTTTAGCAGGCATCAAAGCTTCTAATATAATTAATAATACTTAGTATATATTTTTAGGTTTATTTTATGCAAAATTTAAATGAATTTCTAGTTGGATGGCGCACTCTTTTGGGTGCTATAGTTGGTGTTGGCTCTGGTCTTACTGGTATTGTGTTCTATACTCATGGAGTTTTTGTAATTCCAATTACTTCAGAGTTTGGCTGGTCAAGAGGTGAAACTCAATTTGCTTTTTCTTTTGTTATGATTAGTGCCGTTATTACAGGCCCATTTATTGGTATCCTTTCAGATAAATTTGGAGCTAGGGTAATTGCTTTATTTGGGTTATTTGCCTTAAGCCTAACGTTAGCATCCCTTTCTTTAACAAATGGTCAATTAACTAATTATTATCTTTTATGGATAGTTATGTCTGTTTTAGCATCAGGAACATTTCCAGTTACTTGGACAAGGGGTGTGAATACATGGTTTAATTCAAACAAGGGATTAGCTTTAGGTTTAACAATGGTTGGAACTGGCTTAGTAGCTGCATTTGGTCCATTACTCGCTGTAAAATTGATTTCATTATATGGATGGAGATATGCATATTTAGTTCTTGGTATGGTTATTATTCTGTTTAGCTTCCCAATTGTTTATTTTCTTTTTACAGAAAAAGAAAATGAATATGAAGATGAGCAAAGAAATCAAAACCTACGTGGGATGAGTACTAGCGATGCACTATCAAGTTATAGATTCTGGTTATTAGGTTTTTCAATGCTTTTCATATCTTACGGAGTGGCGGGAATAATTACGAATTTTATACCATTATTAGTTGATAAAGGCTTTAAAACATCAGATGCTGCTTCATATGCAGGGTTTATTGGTGCAATGGTTATAGTGGGAAGGCTTTTAGTTGGTTACCTCATAGACAGAGTCTGGGCTCCAATAGTAGCTTTTGTATTTTTTATTCTACCGTGTATTGCATGTTGGGTATTGATACAAGATATACCAAGCCCTCTTTTAGTCACTTTAGCGGCACTATCTGTTGGATTAGCAGCTGGTGCAGAACTTGATTTCATAGCTTATATGACTAGTCGTTATTTTGGAATGAAAAATTATGGAAGCTTGTACGGAAAGCAATTTATTTTCTTCGCGATAGGTGCAGGTTCAGCCCCTGCAGTTTTTGGGAAGAGTTTTGATATATATGGGAGCTATGATTTAATTATAATTTTATCTGCTGTTTTTTTTATTATCAGTGCATTTCTTATTATATTTATGGGAAAATACCCCAAGGAGCTTTAGATATTTATTTCATTTGAAAATCATAAATTCCTTTTCCCTTCTTTTGTTTATTAAGTTGATTTAAAAATTGCATCGCCATTTTATTATTATCTAAAGTGTAATCAAGAAATGCTAGTGTAATTGCCTTAAGTGTTTCCATTTCTTTATTTTGTTCTTGGTTATCTGTTTCTCTGCACAAAAGGCCACCAAACCAGTGATCAGCTCCATTAATTACAGCAAGGAATTTTTCCCCCTTTGGGGCATCATGGAATGATACGGTGTGAATGTTCCATGTGGGCATAAAGGGAGGAATAATATCATTGGTTCCCGTTGTTACAAGCATGGGGATACTTATAGATTTCGCCGAGTCACTATCCACAAAGTTTTTCATATACCCTGGAGGGGAAATTGCAATAATTGTTCTAAATCTTTTATCAAGACTTGAAATTTTTTTCCTTGAGTCTCCTTGAGAAAATATTTTAGCGCCACCCATAACTTGCGCTACAAGTGCGCCATATGAGTGACCGGCAGCTATTATTTTCGATGAATCTATTATGTTTAAAATTTCTTTTTCATTTGAAAGTAACAGTTTAATTTTATCTAGTACAAGACTCATATCCCTAAGTCTATGAAAGGAAATTTCTTCTCTGGAGTGTGATTTTTTTCTTGATTCAAGATATCCATCAAGATGAAGAGGTTGTATGACTGTATATCCATGACTAGACCAAAAGTTAGTAAGATCATTTGAACCATCAACGTGGCATCTTGATCCATGGGAAAATATTATTAAAGGTGAGGGGCTAGTTTTTTGAGGAGCTGAGACCCTTACAGATAATGGTTCAGGCCTTTCCTCAACCTTAATAGTTTTATTATCTATAATTTTAACCTGATAATCACCATCAATACCAGAGTATTCAAAGGAATAGCTTTCTTTGAGTATGATAAAAAAAAGAAAAAGAAAAAATATGGTAAATTTAGATTTAGTCATTTATTTAGTATGGTATTACTTAAAGTTAATAATTGTTTATCAGACATTATACATATAAATATTCATATTGAGTAATATTTTTAATCACTGCAGTTTTTAATATGCCAACTCTAGAACAAGCTAATATCTTAGCCAAATCAGGCAAATTAAAAGAGGCTGAAAGATGCTTTATTCAGATATTGGAAAATGGGCATAAAGAAGCATCTCTAATAAGATATTTTTTAGCAAGTATTCAAGTCCAGTTAGGAAATATTAAAAATGCAATTGATAACCTAAACCTTATTAAGCATTATTTCACTCATGACTCTAATTTTAAAAATACTTTTGGTGTGGCTTTACTAAGGTCAGGTGATTTAAATTCTGCAAAGTTATGTTTTGAGGAGTCAATTAAAATTAAAGAGGATAATTTTCAGGCCATTCTTAATCTTGCTACGACTTACCTTAAATTAGATCAACCGATTAAATCTGAGCAATTATTTAAAAGAGCATTATCTATTAATTCAAAAGATCCAAATCTATATTTAAATTATAGCCAAACGTTAAAGGCTATGGATAAAAATGATGAGGCTGAAGAAATAGCAAGGAAAGCACTTGAGCTTTTACCTAAGAATACTGATTTAAATATCAATTTAGCAGCTATTATGACTCAAGCAGGTGATTATGAAGGAGCAGAAAGGCACTACAGGGAAGCAATCAAAAATAATATATCAGCTGAATTACAACACAACTTGTCAATGATTTTACTGCAGTCTGGGAATCTGATTGAAGGTTGGAAAAGATATGAGTGGAGATGGAAGACCCCCGATTATCAATTAGCTCATAAATTTTTTAATAGACCAATGTGGAATGGAAAAAGAATAAATAATGGATCTCTTCTTATATGGACTGAGCAAGGAATTGGGGATCAAATATTATATTCAAGTATGATTAATGACCTTCGAGGCTTAGCTTCTGAAATAATTTTAGCATGTGAGGATAGGCTAGTTAGAATATTTAGCAAGTCATTTAATTTTTTAAAAGTTATTTCTTTATCAGCCCTACACGATGATGAAAAAATACTTTCACAGATTTCTTTTCAGATTCCGATTGCAAGTTTAGGTCAGTTTTTTAGACAAAGCTATAAGTCTTTCTCTGGAGAACCATTTTTGATTTATGATATTAAAGCCAGAAATAAAATAAGGAGGAAATATAATAACCTTTATGGAAATAAACCAATTATAGGCTTGTCTTGGAAGAGTTCAAATCCAAGGTATGGTAAAAAGAAATCATTAACAGTGCAAGAGTTTGTTAAGCCTTTATTGGGCATAGATGCAGTATTTATTAGTTTACAATATGGTGATATTTTAGAGGATATAGAAACTTTTAAGAAATATGGTGTAATAATTAACCAAGATGAGAGTGTTGATAATTTAAATGATTTAGAAATGTTTTCCATTCAGGTTTCAGCAATGGATCTTGTTATTTCGGTATCTAATACCACAGCTCATTTTGCGGGGGCTATAGGTGTGAGGTGTTGGACAATGATCTCATCCGGTCAGGGCCAGTTTTGGTATTGGTTTAGGGATCGGAGTGACTCTCCTTGGTATTCTTCGTTAAGACTATTTCGTCAAAGTCAAATTGGAAAATGGGATAAAGTATTGATTGATATAACTAAAGAATTTAAAAATACAAAAGATTTGAGTTTTATTCTTAAGCAAAATTATGGAAAAGAAAATGAATAGTTATCAGTATGTTTATACAATGCATAAGCTAAGCAAATCATTTCCCGGTGGTAAGGAGGTGATAAAAGATATCTCTTTATCTTTTATTCCTGGCGCAAAGATAGGAGTACTTGGGTATAATGGAGCAGGAAAGTCAACCTTACTTCGTATTATGGCTGGCATCGATGAAGAGTTCAATGGGGAAGCAATATCAGCGAAAGGTATTAAAGTTGGATACTTGGAGCAAGAGCCATCTTTAGATGAGTCAAAGAATGTTTTTGATAATGTTATGGAAGGCATTGGTGAAGTGAATAACCTCTTGTCAAGATTTGAGGTTGTATCAAATAAATTTTCTGAAGAATTATCTGAAGAAGATATGAATGCCCTAATTGAAGAGCAAGCTGACCTACAAGAGAAAATTGATAATATTGATGGATGGGATATACAAAGAAGAGTCGAAATTGCAATGGATGCTCTAAGGTGTCCTTCTCCTGATAATTCAGTAAAAAATTTATCAGGTGGAGAAAAGAGAAGGATTGCTTTATGTAGGTTATTAATTTCTAAACCGGATATGCTTTTACTCGATGAGCCAACAAATCATCTTGATGCCGAGTCAGTTGGTTGGTTGGAAAGATATTTAGAAGAGTATCCCGGTACTGTTGTTGCAATTACTCATGATAGGTATTTTTTAGATAATATCACAGGATGGATTCTTGAACTCGATCGTGGGAGAGGTATCCCTTATGAAGGTAATTATTCATCTTGGCTTGAACAAAAACAAAAGAGACTTTTGCAGGAAGAGCGTGAGGAGAAGGCAAGGCAAAGGACGATTAGCAATGAACTAGAATGGGTCAGGCAGTCACCAAAAGCTCGTCAATCCAAAAGTAAAGCAAGGGTTAGTGCTTATGAGGAGCTTGTTAGTAAAGCAGCTGAAAGAGCTCCAGATAATGCTCAAATAGTTATTCCAGCACATCAAAGGCTGGGCGACTTGGTTATTGAGGCAGACAATATATGTAAATCTTATGGTGAGAAGTTACTTATAGACAATTTGTCCTTTAAATTACCTCCTGGGGGTATTGTAGGGGTAATAGGTCCAAATGGTGCTGGTAAAACTACTCTATTTAAACTGATCACTGGTAATGAAAAAATAGATTCTGGAATTTTGAAAATTGGTCCAACTGTAACATTAGGCTACATTGATCAAAATCGTGAAGCTCTTACCTCGACTAAAACTGTTTGGGAAGAAATNTCTGATGGTCATGATGAAATAGCCATAGGTAAGCATTCGGTTCAGAGTCGTGCATACGTAGGAAGATTTAATTTTAAAGGAGTTGACCAGCAAAAAAAAGTTGGTCAGTTGTCAGGGGGTGAGAGGAATAGGGTGCATCTTGCAAAAATGCTCAAGAATGGATCCAACGTAATTTTGTTGGATGAACCAACAAATGATTTGGATGTAGATACTCTTAGGGCTTTAGAATTAGCCTTACTTGAGTTTGCTGGATGTGCAGTTGTAATTAGTCATGATAGGTGGTTTTTAGATAGGATTGCCACTCATATATTAGCATTTGAAGGCGAGAGCCACGTTGAATGGTTTGAAGGAAATTTTCAGGAATATGAAGCTGATAAAAAAAGACGTTTAGGAGAAAAGGCAATTCAACCTGAGAGGATAAAATACAAAAAAATCTCAAAATAGTTTTGGNANNTTTTAAANTTATTAATATACTTTGCGAATCGAAAAAAATAGAAACGAGTTATCTAAAAATATTAATTTTAAAAAATGTTAGGACTTACAAATTCCTATAGGAACGATTTATGTTGTATTTATGCAACAAAAGTTGTTGAATTCTATCAAGTATTTTTATCAAACGTTTTTTTGATCATAAACTGGAGATTTTATAGTTTAACTGGTCTATTATATTAANAATAAAGGGTTAAATTTTTACTTAATTTTCGTAAATGGACAATCTGAAAGTAAAGTGTTCCCTTTTTATTTTTTTAATATTAAATGAAATTTCACTTTTTGAAGACCATCTTAATAGATTCAGATTGTGTAAATATTTTTGTGGTTCATTTTCCAGGGGGATAACAAAATGAAAAGTTACTCAATTTTTTCCGCATTAGGAATTTTCCTTTTATCTTTGCTTGCTGATATTTCTTACTCTTTTGCTGATGGTCTGGCTCTAGAGGAGATTGTGGTGACTGCTCGTAAAAGAGAAGAAAGCCTAATGGAAATTCCTATGTCAATTACAGCTATGTCAGCTGAAACACTTGAGAAAATGAATTTAACTCAAATGGATGAGATTGCTACTTATACTCCTGGTTTTCACTATGTGGAACAAGTTGGAGGAGGATCAGGTAGAGGAGATAGGTCAGGATCATCTCTTGTTTTTAGAGGTTTATTTTTAGGTNCTGCAGCTCAAGGTCAGGCAGCAGGTGGATTGNTCTTTATCGACGGTGCTCCAGTTATTGGTGGGCAGGCTCCTACACTTATTGATTTTGAGAGGGTTGAAGTTCTAAAAGGCCCACAAAGTGCATACTTTGGTCGTTCTGTTCTTTCTGGTGCTATCAATTATGTATCTCGCGACCCAAATGATGAGCAATGGGGAGGAAAAGTAGTTGCAGTTGCAGGCAGTAGGCAAACTCAATTGGCTCAAGTTAGCGTGGAAGGACCAATTACTGATGCTTTAGCCGTTAGACTTAGCGCAAGCTATGATGCAAAGGGTGGTCATTATGAAAATGCTGCTCAACCAGGTGAAAAATTAGGNGATAGAACATCTAAATCTTTTGCTTTACAAGCAAAGTTTACCCCCACTGATAGTCTTACTGCTAAAGTTTATTTTAATGTTATGGAACACGATGACGGTCCACCTGCCCACGCCTCCTTAAAAGGTTCTGCAGGGGATTTTAATTGTACCCCAGGCGGAAGAGCTTTTGGTTATTTTTGNGGCGAGCTTCCAGGAGTAAAAGACCTTGCCCCTGGTATTATTTCTAGTAACTATGATCTTAGTCAATTTGGTGCTCGTGAAATTCTTCTAGAGAATAGTGCAGGNTTACCTGTAGCATTTGATCCATCTTTCATAGATGGTCCTGGATTGAGAAGAATAGCAATTAATACNCATGCTAGAGTTGATTATGAGACTTCAAGTGGAATGACAGTTACAACTTTGACTGCTTATCACTCGGATAAGGACATGTCTGTTNTTGATTTAAACTTTAGAGACAGAAGGGATGTCGTTAACCCGTTTGGTTTCTTTATACCAGGTGCACCTTTATTCAACAGATGGCAATTGGCTGTTCAGGGTAAGTTTCAAGATTTAAGTCAGGAACTGCGTATTTCATCTTCACAGGATAATGCATTTAGATGGACTGTTGGTGGAAATTATTTACATACAAAATCGCCTGGAGGATCTGTTTATGGACTTTCGCCTTTTGGCCCAGGTTTTTTCTCAGCTAGGACTGAATTNAGAACAAAAACCCCAGCTGTTTTTGGTGGAATTCAATACGACCTTACTGATGCATTGACATTAAGTTTAGATGCTCGCTATCAATGGGATGAATTAAAGCAACAGGTTAAAATTACTTCTACTGGTCAACCACCAACAGGACCAGGTGCTGGGTTATTGAATGAGACATTTACAAGTTTCTCTCCTAGGGTTTCCATTGATTATAATTATGCAGATGGNTCGACAGCTTATCTTTTATTTGCGAGGGGTTATAGACCAGGTGGTTTTAATGCTGTNTTGCAGGGGGCCCCTGCTTCAGTTCAAGCCCAGTTTGGTGCGTTCAATGCAGGCTTAGCATTTGATGAGGAAAAACTGGATAATTATGAAATTGGTTTGAAAAATACTTGGGCAGAGGGAAGGCTTCAGACTCGTTTGGCTATCTATCACAATCCTTATACTAATGGTCAAAATCAAATAACAATTCCATTTTTGAATCCTGACGGTTCATTGAATCTTGCTTCTGTGTTTGTGAATACTGGAAAAATTGATTTAGAAGGTTTTGAATTTGAATTTGATGCAGTTCCTTTTGAGAATTTCACTTTATCGGGTACTCTTGGTATGGCTGATAGTGAAGTAAAAGAGTATTTTTGTGGTGATGGAGTAAGTGTAAGTGGGTCACCGGATTGTAATGGAAATCTTCTTCCTTCAGCATCAAAGTGGACATGGTCCCTATCTGCTGATTATAGTCACTCTCTTGCTGGAGATTATGACTGGTTTGGTCGTGTTGACTGGAGTCATAAAGGAAAATACTTTGTTGATTATTCTAATGCAGCATTTGCGGCACCTTCAGACATTATTAATGTTAGACTAGGTATCAGATCTGATTATCTCTCATTTGAAGGGTACATTGAGAACTTATTGGATGAGGATGATCCTCCCAGTGCAGTAATTGGCAATGATTTATTTACCTGCTTCCCATGTACTAATGAAATTCGTTACACGTTAGCACGCAAGCAAACGGTGGGTGTGAAGGCAACTTATAATTTCTAATAAATTGTCTTTCACAAAATAAACTGGCGGCTAAGATTATTCTTAGCCGCTATTTTTTTGTTATTTCTTTGTTTTTGCTAATTGTTTCTCAATGGCTTTTATTAGCCCTTTGATTCCGCCTTTTCGTCTCATAACTGAGTTGAAGTCTTGTCTGTAGGTAATAGCCATACTGACTCCCTCCACAATTATATCTACAATCTTCAATCCGTCTTGCCTTTTTCTAAGCCTCCAGTCCAAATTGAACTTACTGTTTTTTTTATCTAGAATATAGCTATTAACAAGAAATCCATTGCTACCATCATTTGAGGAAGTATTTACCTTTATGGACTGTCCATCATAATCCTTAAATCTTCTCGACCACGTTACAACAATTATATCTTCAAATAATTCTTTAAATCTTTCTTGATCAGATAAGTTCGTATTTTTCCAATTACGGCCAATGACAAATTTAGCTATAGAATTGATATCAAATGTTGTTTGAAAGAGCACCCTAAATTCTTTTGCTTTAATTTCTTCTGTATCATTAGAAGTAAGAATTTCAGTAATCCCTTTAGAGGAAAAGAAATTAATAAATTCCTCTGGGTCTGATTTCCATTTTTCTTCTGAAGCGAGAGAGTAAAAGGGATTAATCAAGAGAGTTATTAAGTAAATTATAGTTAAAAATTTTGGTTGCAGCGACCTAATCAAAATCGTATTCCTCATTTTGATAATCATTTTTTCCGTTAGAAATTAGTTCGTTTCTATTTTGTCTGTAAGCTGATCTAAGAGCAGCATAGAAGTCAATAGAACTATTATCTAGTTCTTTTAATGTACCCCTTACACTTGACCTTACGTCAATCACAAGTGTTCCTGAGTAGCCTAGAGACCACCAGATTGGATTGTCTCCTCGCGCTAACCAAGAAACTGGATCAAGAATAGAAGTATCAAAAATATATCCAGTAAAGTCCCTAAGATTAGATGGGCCTAGAACTGGCACATAAAGAAAAAAACCTTCCCCAATACCCCATTTTGCTAAAGTTTGTCCAAAGTCTTCTGTTCTATGGGGCATACCCATGGAAGAAGCCACGTCAAAGAACCCAAGCATTCCAAGAGTTGAATTAACTATAAATCTTATAATTACTCTTCCGCTACCCTTAGCATCCGCTTGAAGAAAATTATTAGTAAGGTAAATCGGAGACCTTATGTTCTTTAGTATATTGCTAATACCAGTTCTTCCTGGCTCCGGAACTAAAAGCTCATAAATATCAACAGATGGATCAATAATGAAGTTTAGACCAGTATCAAACTCGAACATTGCTCTATTGAATGTCTCAAATGGATCATTTATTGCAAATTTGGAGTTATCTTCGAGATATTCCTCTCTGTCTTTCCATGTAGAACAGCAACTTAGAGATAAGAATAGAGCAAAAACTAATAAGTTTTTAGAGTAAGAATATACTTTAGGCATGAAACTCATTTATTCCCATATTTACTGTAAATATTTTGAATTAGCTAAGAAAATTATCATAAAGACTCCTTAAAATTCAATTAGGTATTTAATATTTAATCGTAATTAAGATATATGTTAGTAGTTATGCAAGTATATGTATAGTTTAGTATATATATAAAGCCTTTATATATATTTTTTTATACGAATAATTATTTAGTTAATTAGTGAGGGATTAATGTCATTTAATGACCACAGAAAGAACAATCAATTTTCCCTTATTAATAATGTGCCATTAGGTATAAAAGTTTCATTTGAGTTTTTCCCTCCAAAAAATTCAAAAATGAATGAGAGACTATGGTTTGCTATTCAGAAACTTGCTCCTTTATCACCTANTTTTGTCTCAGTTACATATGGTGCAGGTGGTTCAACCAGAAAGTTAACGCACGAAACTGTTGTCAAAATACAAAAAGAAACNGATTTAACAGCAGCTGCACATTTAACCTGTGTATCCGCATCTAAGGAAGAGGTTGATGATATTGCAAAAAATTATTGGGATGCAGGTATAAGACATATTGTTGCCCTTAGGGGAGATCCTCCAAATAATCAGAAAGCATTTATTCCACATCCAAATGGATATAAATTTGCTTCTGATTTAGTTTTAGGTCTTAAGAAAGTCGCAGATTTTGAGATAAGTGTAGCTGCTTATCCGGAAAAGCATATTGAGGCACATANTAAGGAAGATGATTTAGATAACTTAAAGAGAAAAATAGATAACGGAGCCACAAGAGCAATTACCCAATTTTTCTTTGATCCGGATATATATCTNAGATTTAGAGATGATGCANAAAAGAGAGGAATTTCTGTTCCCATTGTTCCTGGTTTAATGCCAATCACAAATTTTGAGCAAAATATAGAATTTGCTAAATCATGTGGAGCAGATGTACCTAAGTGGTTACTAAATCTTTTTAAAGGAGTTGAGGAAGATGATGAAGCTAGAAAGCTAATTTCAGGGACTATAGCAGTTGAGCAGGTTAGACGACTGGTCGAGAATGGCGTAAATNAGTTTCACTTTTATACCTTAAATCGTCCTGATTTAACTTTTGCAATTTGTAGAGTTCTTGGTATCAAGTCAAATTTAATANGAAAGTTAAATGATTGTTAATTGATNTTAAAAACCGACAACCAAAAGATTGGTTAAATATCCTTAATCCTGAACAAAGGGATGCTGTTGAAACAACAGAAGGCCCTTTACTTGTTTTATCTGGTGCGGGTACAGGAAAGACAAGAGTTCTTACATCACGAATAGCATTTATTTTAGAAAGGAACTTATCAAAACCTTGGGAGGTTTTAGCAGTCACGTTTACTAATCGTGCAGCAAAAGAAATGCAACTTAGAGTTGGTAACATAGTTGGATCTGTAGCTGACTCAATTTGGATAGGTACNTTTCATTCTATAGCTGCNAAAATATTAAGAAAATATCCAAAATTAGTAGGTCTTGAGAATGATTTTACTATTTTAGACCAAGATGATCAGCTAAGGCTTTTAAAACAAATCATAGAAGATAATAGATTTGATTTAAATAATTTTTCTCCGAAAATTTTAATGTCTTGGATTCAATTTTGTAAAGATAAAGGTTTAGCACCTGAAAATGTACCATTTGAAATGATGGGTGAGCTTTCTATTTGCAATGTAACAGATTTATATTCAAAGTATCAGGATAAATTAAGAAGTTTAAATTGTGTTGATTTTGGTGACTTACTTTTACATTGTCTTAATATTTTTAGAGATAATGAAGAAGTACTCAGGAACTACCAAGATAAATTTAAGTATATTTTGGTTGATGAATACCAGGATACAAATGTATNCCAGTATTTATGGTTAAGACTTATCTCGCAAAAATATAGAAATTTATGTTGTGTAGGTGATGATGACCAGTCAATTTATTCTTGGAGAGGTGCTGAAGTTGAAAATATACTTCGTTTTGAAAATGATTACGAAAATTCAAAAGTAATTAGACTAGAACGCAATTATAGGTCTACTCCTAATATTCTCTATGCTGCATCAAGTTTAATTTCAAATAATAAAGAACGACTTGGTAAAAACCTTACAGCGGCAAATTCTAATGATCATGAAAAGGGCGATAAATTAACTCTTAGAGGGGTTTGGGATGGNGAACAAGAGGCCCTTTGGCTTGTTTCTGAAGTAGAATCTCTCCAGACTAGAGGTAACTTGCTATCTTCAATAGCTGTGCTTGTCAGAGCAGGTTATCAGACACTAGAATTTGAAGAAAAATTTATAAACGCTGCAATTCCTTATCGTGTTTTTGGCGGGCCAAGATTTTATGAGCGTTTAGAGATAAAGGATATAATAGCTTATTTAAGGTGTGTTTGTTCAGATAGGGACGATCTTGCTTTTGAAAGGATTATTAATAAACCAAAAAGAGGTATTGGGGAGTCAACTTTAAAAAAGATAAGAACTAATTCAAGAGTATACGGAGTTAGTTTAATGCAGTCCTCNAGAGACTTGTTAGAAACTGATGAATTCAGGCCTCAAACAAAAAAAAATTTAAACTTACTATTAGTTTTTTTTTCTGAATGGCGGAAAANTTTAAATTCTTCTACTCCAGCCGATTTAGTTAATAAAATAATTGANGATATTGGCTATATTGAAATTCTNCAAAAAGATTCTTCTCAGGATTCGCAAGGAAGAATTGATAATTTAAGAGAGTTTTCTAGAAGCTTAGAGGACTGGGATACAGTAAAATCTTTTTTAGACCATGTCAGCCTTGTCATGGAAAATGAAGTCAAGTTAACAAATAATTTTGTTACTATAATGACATTGCATGCTGCAAAAGGTTCAGAGTTTGACAATATATTTTTGCCAGGTTGGGAAGAGGATGTTTTCCCTCATAGGAGGTCCCTTGATGAAAAAAGAGTTGGTGCTTTAGAAGAAGAACGGAGGCTAGCTTATGTTGGTCTTACAAGGGCAAGAAAAAAAGTTTATATCTCATATGCAGCTAATAGGCGTGTTTATAATCAATGGCAGAGCAACCTTCCTTCACGATTTCTTAGTGAATTACCAAATGAAATCTTAGATATAATTACAGAGACAGGAGTATTCATAGGGGGAAAGCAAAATAGCTCTAGCTTTAATATTAGCGATTTAGATCAAGATAAATATCAAAATAATAATATCAATTTATCAGTTGGAATTAGAATTTTTCATCAAAAATTTGGTTATGGGAAAATTATTTCTATTGATAATAATAAATTATCAATTAAATTTGAAAAAGCTGGTACCAAAAAGGTCCTTAGTAGTTTTGTTGAGTTACCTCCATGACCTAAGAGAGATATATGATAATATTTATGGAATAATTTAGTGGCTTGGTATGTAAAAATTTATAAGGTTGGAATAGGAGTAGATGAATTTAAGAAAATAATGAAAAATGACTCNGTAATTGAATCCGTTTTTTCTCATTCTAAAGAAGATTCTTTTAATGAGTTTTGGGATATAGAAATTTTCTTTAATAATAAACCCAATGAAATAGAGCTTGATATTCAATTACGTATAATATGTTCAATAAATAATTATCCTGTTCCCTACTTTGAAATCAAGGAGATAAAAAAAATAGACTGGAATAAGATAAACCAAGAAAATTTCCCAGATATTTTTATTGGTAGATTCCTTTTGACTTTAGATTTAAAGAAAAGAAGAAACAGCTATTCAAGAAATATCATTTATCTTAAAGCGGCTGAAGCATTTGGTACTGGTTATCATAACTCTACAAAGGGGTGTATTTTAGCGTTAGAATTTCTAAAAAAAAAATCCAATCTAGATTATCTTTTAAGCAGCGGAACGAAATGTCTAGATTTGGGGACAGGTACAGGAGTTTTAGCATTTATATTCTGCCAACTATGGCCATCAAAAGTATTAGCACTCGACATAGACCCAATTGCATTAGAGATTTCTGAGTTACTTGCAAAAAAGAATTATTTTGCCAATAGAATTTCTTTCATCAGAACGCATGAGTTAAGGGCAAATAATATCATCAATCATGGGANTTATGCTCTTATAATGGCAAATATTCTTGCTACTCCTCTAAAAAAACTTGTAAATGAAATTAAGAAAAATACCATAAAAAATGGTAGGGTTTTATTGTCAGGTATTCTAATTGAACAGTTTAATGGTATTTCAAATATATATAGGAAGCATGGTTTTGTGTTAGAAAAAAAATGGATTTTAGGAGATTGGATTACTATATTGTTTTATAAACCTTAAATGACAGCAAGGAGTTTTATTTGAGTTATCTAGATAGGTTAGCTGGACTGAGGGCTATGATGAAGAATTGTCAAATAGACTGTTATATAGTACCTCATTCCGATGAATATCAGTCAGAGTTTTTACCACCTCATTCAGAGAGACTAGCATGGTTAACTGGTTTCAATGGATCAGCAGGTATTGCCTTTATACTCCTTGATAAGGCATATCTATTTGTTGATGGCCGTTATGATATTCAAGTAAAAAAACAAGTTGATGCTAAAAGTTATGAGTTTAGAAAATTGGGAATTAACTCTCCTTATCTATCAATTTTCAAAGAGCTTATGGCTAGTATGAAAATTGGTTATGATCCGCGTCTTCACCTTTTGGATGATATTGATAAGATTAGGAAACTATCTGAATCTCACAGTCTACATCTAGTTGAGATTCAGCATAACTTGATCGATAGATTATGGTCAGATAAACCACCCAGGTCAAAGAATAAGATTTATCAGCACAACCAAGTTTTTTCTGGCGTATCTTATGTTGATAAAGTTAAGAAGTTAAGTCAGGAATTACTTTACAATAATTATGAAGGTTATCTTGTAAGTTCACCTGATACTCTTTGCTGGTTATATAATCTTCGTGGTAACGATACACCCTTTACCCCACTGATTTTAGCCTATGCAATTGTTTTACCTCAAGAAGATAAATCAATTATATTCATTGATTTAGATAGATTGGAGAAAGATGTATATAACTTGTATTCAGATTATGTTGAATTTGTTGATGAGAGAGAATTTGACAATTATTTAGATAGTCTTAATCTAAGAATAAATTCAATCGCTGTAGATAAGAACTCAGCTTCTGAATGGGTATGCAAAAAGATACAATTAAAAGGTATCGAGATCATTAAAATAGACGACCCATGTGCAATTGCAAAATCTTGTAAGAACACAACAGAGCAGAATGGTATGAGGGTAGCTCACGAAAGAGATGGGGCTGCATTAATAAAATTTTTATGTTGGTTCGATGAAGAAAAAGATTTTAATGAAATTACAGAATTAAACATAGTTGAAAAGCTTAATTTTTTTCGAGCTCAGGGTGAACATTATATGGGCCCTAGTTTTTCTACAATTTCGGCTTATGCAGGTAATGGTGCTATAATTCATTATACACCTTCTAAGGAATCAAATAGATTAGTTAGTGGTGACTCACTCTTATTAATTGATAGTGGAGGTCAGTATCTAGATGGTACAACAGATGTTACTAGAACTATAGCCGTTGGTAAAATTAGNGCTGAGCAGAAATTGAGATTTACTCAGGTTCTTAGGGGCCATATTGCTTTAGCGGGTATTAAATTCCCTAGCCGNACAAAAGGTGGCCAATTAGATGTTTTAGCGAGGTCTTACTTATGGCAGGATAATCTAGATTATGATCATGGGACAGGTCATGGAGTAGGGAGTTTTTTAGGTGTACACCAGGGGGTTCAGAGAATTGGTAAGGGATTTTTGGGAGCTGAGTTAAATGAAGGTATGGTTTTGTCTAATGAGCCAGGATATTATAAAGAAAATAGTTATGGCATTAGGATAGAGAATCTAATTCTAGTAAAATTGTCAGGTAGTATTAATAGTAAAGAAAAAAGCAAGATGTATGAGTTTGAAACCCTAACTTTAGTTCCAATTGATAAAAAACTTATTGATATAAGTATTCTATCTCAGTCAGAAATAAATTGGATTAATAAATATCATGAAGAAGTTTTTAAAAGGATTAGTAAATATCTAGGTCCTAAAGAAAAAAACTGGCTTATTAAAGCAACTTCAAAGTTATGATCTCAATCTAAATATCATTTACAGAGATATCCTCTAGTATAATATTATTTGTTCTAATCTTATTCTCAAGAAACTGAGATAAAGGTAGAATCTGATGCATAAAAAAATTAGCAGTTTTTAATTTTGATTTGTAGAATTTTTCCTCTTTGTTGGAATTAGATATACATTTCTCTGAGATAAGTAACCACATCCAAGCGAAGCAGACTAATGAAAATAACTTTAAATAATCATTCGAAATTGTTGATAGTGAATGAGGGTAACTATTCTCATTTTTTTTGATCCACTCTGTTATTTCTATTAATCTCGAGAGTGATTTTTTGAAGGGTTTATATAAAAAATCTAATTCATGATTTTTATCTATTTTAACTATAGAGGTCTCTATTTTATTTATAAAATTATCAAATAGTCTTCCATTGTGAATTTTTAATTTACGCGTAACAAGATCTAATGCTTGTATGGAATTAGTTCCCTCGTAAATTTGTGTAATTCTTACATCTCTTACAAATTGTTCCATGCCCCATTCAGACACGTATCCATGACCTCCAAAAATTTGAAGACATTCGTTTGTGATTTCTGTTGCAAAATCAGTACAAGAGGCCTTTATAACTGGAGTCATTATTCCTTCAATATCTTCAGCTACAGTCCTATTATTAGGATTTTTATCATATTTTGCTAAATCTACATGGAGATGAGTCCATATAGATAAAGCTCTACTTGCCTGTATTATTGATTTGGAAAATAGGAGTTTATTTTTGATGTCAGGATGATTAATAATTGCATCTGCTGGTTTATCAGGACTTTTGCCCCCGTCTGGTGCTCTTCCTTGTAACCTTTCATTAGCATAATCTTTTGCGTTTTGGAAAGATATCTCAGCCTGAGCTATACCTTGAGTTCCAACGAAGAGACGTTCTTTATTCATCATTGTAAACATATTTGAAAGGCCTTTATTTTCTATACCTATAAGCCATCCTGTTGCATTATCAAAATTCATGACGCACGTTGAAGATGCTTTTGCGCCCATTTTATGTTCTATGGATCCAGCAGAAACGCTATTTCTTTTTCCTAGTGAACCATCATCATTAATTTTAAACTTTGGCACAATGAACATAGAAATTCCAGAAGTACCTTTTGGAGCGTCTGGTAATCTTGCAAGGACAAGATGAACTATATTTTCAACCATATCATGTTCCCCTGCGGAAATAAAAATTTTTGTCCCAGAAATAGAGAAAGTTCCATCATCGTTAGGAGAAGCCTGGGTTCTCAATAAACCAAGGTCTGAACCAGCATGGGATTCTGTTAGGCACATAGTTCCTTGCCATTTTCCAGATATAAGATTAGATAAATATTTTTCTTTCTGTTCTTCTGAACCATGTTTAGATATACAAAGTATAGTTCCTTGTGTTAATCCTGGATAAAGTCCAAAAGACATATTTGCTGAACTAATCATTTCATCAGTCATATATTGTATTACTTCAGGCAGACCTTGGCCTCCAAATTCCTTTTCAGAACTTAGGCCGCACCATCCTCCATCTGAAAATTTCTTGTAAGCATCTTTAAACCCAGGAGGGGTAAAAACTTCACCATTAGCAAACTTACAACCAAGTTCGTCTCCAGTTTGGTTCAAAGGAAAAAGGACCTCTTCGCTCAACTTTCCACACTCGATAAGTATTGCATCCAGCAAATCGGCAGAAATTTCGATTGAATCATCTACGTTAGATAAGGTTTTTGTTATATCGAACACTTCATGGGATAGAAATTTGAAGTCTTCTATTGGTGCTTTATATATGGGCATTAATAAACTCTATTTTTTTAAAGGATTATTTATATAAAAAACAAAAATGTTTATTTCTCTTAATTAATATATCTTATACAATCTCTTTTTTAAACGTTTACGGACAAATATGTTCAAAATAACAAAATTTAAACAAATCTGTACGAAATTAAATATATTTAGATCTTATAATGTGATTTAAATCTCAATTAATAAATATAAATCAATTAAAAATGTAAAGAAATTAGCAAATTTCAATTTTATGAGACAAATGAAAAGAAAATGGTAAAAGCAATAGAGGAATTTAGGTCTGAAAACTATGACAATCGGAAAATTTCCTCAATTGATCAACAAATTGATACCTTGGTTTTCCATTATACAGGTATGAAATCTTTTAATGATGCTCTGGGTCGTTTATGTGACCCTACAAGCAAAGTAAGTTCTCACTTTTTAATAGATGAAGGCGGTAAAATTTATAGACTGATGGAAGATAAATATCGCGCCTGGCATGCTGGAAGATCATATTGGAGGGGTGAGGAAGATATTAATAGTTTTTCTTTGGGGATAGAATTAGTTAATCCAGGACATGATTTTTTTTATTCAGAATTTCCAGATAGTCAGATTAATTCCCTGATCGAACTTTGTAATGAGCTTATTGGGAAATATAATATTTCTGAAAAGAAAGTAGTTGGGCATTCAGATATTGCACCAGGAAGAAAAAAAGACCCAGGCGAGCTTTTCCCTTGGAGACAATTAGCATCATACGGTATTGGTATTTGGCCTGATGAGGATATACCTTTTTCGCCCAATAATAGTTTTTGGAAAAATATCGCATTAATAGGTTATATTCAACCTGGTCAAAACCTATCAGATGGAAAAGGAATAAGTCCAAATATAAAACCTTCTGATATTGTAATAGGTTTTCAGAGACATTTTATGCCCAACCATATTACGGGTATTGTGGATGAAGAGACACTAAAGATGTCAAGTAAAGTAGCAAAATGTTTCTGTTCATAAATAAGTTTTTAAATTATTTGTGTTTAAGAAAAATTAGTCTTATCTTTGTAGAGTCAGATGGTCGGATGGTCGCTATATTTGATTAATTTATCTTTTATAGAGGAAAGTCCGGGCTCCATGGAAACAGAGTGCCGGGTAATACCCGGCGAGGGTGACCTTAGGGAAAGTGCCGCAGAAAGAAAACCGCCAATTCATTGGTAAGGGTGAAAGGGTGTGGTAAGAGCGCACCGCATTAATGGTAACATTGATGGCAGGGTAAACCCCGCTCGGAGCAAGACCAAATAGAAGCAACAATATCTTAGATAATAAGGGTTTCCAATTAGTTGCTTGGGTAGGTTGCATGAGGTATTCGGTGACGAATATCCTAGATGAATGACCATCTTTCTGTAAATCAGAAAACAGAACCCGGCTTATAGACCATCTGGCAATCTATATTAAAAATGTTCTTAAAAAAGTCCTGAAACAATAAAATTGCCAAAAATATAGAACAAAATAAGAACATATGTTATTAAAGGTCAATCAGCCCATTGACGACTATAAAATCCCATGTCATACCATATATTTCCATTTTTTATCTAAAAGAAAAAATAATTTAGTATTT